>NZ_JBEZYA010000009.1:201733-348550 GCF_040638295.1 Actinoplanes sp. NPDC026619 | reverse complement strand
ACCGGACCAACACCCAGAACCTGGCCACCGCAGCGCCGTGGACCACACCCTGGCTACCCGAGGGTTACGGGAAAGAACACTGGCCAGGGGCTTAGCGAAGACCGAGTCCACTGCGATCCCGCTGGGCGACGACCTGTGGATCGTGTTCATGTACATCGCCGGCGGCAGCCTCAGGCTCTACCGAGGACTGTCCGAGTCTCGAGGCGATCAGGGATTCCCCGAGCGGTGCGGTTCCGTTGTCCAATCGGTCATCGCCGACTGGAACCCATGGGGACCAACACCGCGACGCCGAACCACCCGGCAGTTCATCAAGGACATCGTTGGTGCTCGCTGCGGCGAGGTGTTGGATTGGCTGCCGACCGCGCCAGCACCGACCGGGCTCGATCCGCGATCGTTCCTGGACGGCGACCACGCCGGGATTCCAATCCAGAACGTGCTCACCGGCAACGCCCACGGGGACTTGAGCGCACGCAACATCCTGATCAAGGCCAGCCCGGGCGCCGCGGCCGGCGACTTCCGGCTCATCGACTACGACCATTTCGCGGCCGACGCGGCCCTGGCGAATGACCCGATGCATCTGCTGGTAGCGCTCGCACTCGACGAATACGGGGAGGTTCGCAGCAGACCCGGCAGCTACATCGACGTCATCGTCAACCCGGACGCTGCGGTCCCGCGCCAGCTGAACGACTTCCGCGACATCAGCCGGGCCATCCACGAAGCCGTCAAGTCCAGCCTCGACGAGGAGCTCGGGTTCGGCGGAGAATGGGCGCCACAATGCCAGCTCGCACTGGTCGGGGCCGCCCTCGTTCACCTCGGCCGCACCTTGCATCTCGACCCGCAACCGCACATCGCGTCCGAGGAACTGCAGCAGGAGGCCAAACAGTGGTGCTACGACCTCGCTGCCGCCGCGGCGACCAGATTCCTGGACGAGCACGCCGGCCACGGGCGCAGATCGGATTCGCGGGCCCTCCCGGCCCCGACCTCGGCCGCGTCGGGCAGATCCTTGAACACCACGGTCACAGATCGTGACCAGCCGCCGGTCGCGGTGACCGAGCTGCTCGGCCGCGACGAGCAGCACCGCAGACTGCACACACGGCTGACCGACGGCCGCTGCGGGATGGTGCTCCTGCGCGGGTTACCCGGCATGGGGAAGACGAAGCTACTCAACGTCACCCTCCGGGCCATCGAAACGGACAACCGGACCGCATCGGACGTACGGATCCGTGAGCACCTCGCCACCCGGGAACGGCGGCTGGACGTGCGTACCCTGATCGACCTCATCAGCGGCGAATCCCCGACGGCCGCACCGGCGGTCGGCATGTCGTCGCTGGTGCGGCTCGAGGCGGTCCTGAAAGATCTACGCCGGTCACCGGTCATCGTGGCCGTCGACTCCGCCGAGAACCTGCTCGACCCCCGCAACCGAATGATGGTCGACCGCGACCTCGACGAGGCCTTTGCGATACTCAGCGATGAACCAAACCATCGAGTGTCTGTCATTCTGGCGACTCAGCAGGAACCGGTCTCACCATCCGCGTTCGGCTGGCCCGAACACGAAGAGCCGATCGTGGTTGGCCGGGTACGACAAGACCAGTTCCTGGCCTTCCTGCACAGCCGAGATCACCACGGGATGCTCGAACTCGACCACCTGCCACCCGAACGGCAGCATCTGCTGTGGCAACGGCTACAAGGCAACCCTCGCCTCGGCGAACTGGTCTGCGCGATCGTCGGTGACCACGGCGCCGTTGATCTGCCGACCGTCATCGACGGGCTCCCACGCGGCACCGGCGACGCGGTGGCCGTGCATCTCATAGGACTTCTGACGGACAAGATCGACGGACGGCGGCGCGATGCCCTGCATGCCGTAGCCGCACTCGGCACACCGGTGCCGACCGATGCGGTCGCGGATGTGCTGATCGATTCCTGGCCGCCGGGCGAGGTAAGGCAGGCCGTGAAATCCCTCGTCCAGCGGCACGTGTGCCGCCGAAACGACCATGGCGACGTTTTCCTGCCACCCGCGGACGCCGGCATCATCATGGCTCGAATGGCGCCGGAAGCACGGCGTGAGCTTCGGTTCCGGGCGGCGGACGTGCTGACGGACCTGCGGACATCGACCCCCAGCAGCGTGGACGACCTGCGGTTTCACATAGCGGAACTCAACGCTCTGATCGACGCCGACGAAATGGATGCCGCACTCGGGCTGATCCACGAGATCGACGCGGTCCTGTTTCCCTGGAACTGCAGCTACCTGCTGCTGGAGCAGCGCCTGGCGGTGCGCGACAAGCTGAGCGAGCACGCGGACCAGCTGTCCAACGAGAACGCCCTGGCGGGCATCTACCTCACCATCGGCGAGTTGGAGGAAACCGACCTGGCCTACGGCCGCGCGCTGAAGCTTGCACAGAAGGCAGCCAGGGCATCCGACAGGGTGGCCTTGCAGAACAATCTTGGCCTGCTGAGTCTCGCGGCGAACCGAACCGAGTGGGCTCAGCTGGAGTTCGCGCACGCCCGCGATGAGGCGATCACGGCCGACGACCGTGCCGGTCAGGTCGGCGCCCTCGAAGGACTCGCCGACTGCCACCGGCATTACGGGGAGTATGAGGAGGCAATCGCCTGCGCGGTCACGGCTGTCGACCTTGCCGGGGACCAACCCTCACGGCGACTCATGCTCATCTTGAAGCTCGCCCGCTGGCACGCCGAACTGGCCGAGGTCGGCGCCGCGCGGAAGTGGCTGACCGTGGCGCAGCAGACAGCTGCCGGCCGGCGCGACGACACGCTGGCCGCGGCCTGCCTGGAAGGTGACGCGGACCTGCTACTCGCGGCAGGCCTCGACAACGGCGCCGTCGAGGAGGCGGTACGACGAGCGCACGAGGCCGTCGATCGCGCCATCAGCGTGGAGAACCCCTTCGTGCTGCGGCGAGCACGCACGACCTTGTGCGTCGCCCACCTGCGGCTGGGCCAGTTTGACGAGGCGGCGCGGCAGATCCGCCGCGCCTATCACTACCGCGGACCCAACCCGCCCCTGTCCGTGTTAGCCCTGCTCGCCCTCGTCACCCGGTTGACCGAACCCGTCGCGGCCGGGCCGTGGTTCGATCAGCTACTCACCCAAGCTACCGCACGCATCCGCGCCGACGCTCGAGACTTCTCCGCCCGAGATTTCCAGGGCTTCGCCCGATGCAGCCGCCTGCTCGAACGACGCGACGACATCGACTCGGCGGTCGAGTCGTTCCGGACCAGCGACCAGGACCGCGCTCACCGCCGGGCTCGCGGGCTGACCGCCCGGCTGAGGTTCATGCTGCGCACTCTCGATGCGTCCGGCGCGCCACCGGGACAGCTGGCACCGGTCATCGCGCACCTCACCGACGACACCTAGATCCAGCCCCATTCCCGCGCTCGCATGATGGCCTCGACCCTCGTGCCGGCCCCCATCTGCTGGTACAGCCCTCGCAGCAGGCGGAACATCGCTCGTTCCGAGTAGCCGCTCTGCACGGCGAGCTGAGCCACCGTCGTCCCCGACGCGAGTTGCCGAAGCCATGCCGCCCCGGCGCCCGGCGCTGGCGGCGTGCCAATTCCCGAACCCAGCAGCCCCGTCACTACCGCCGGCATCACCGACTGGCCGTCGATGGTGGCCTCAACTGTCCGCCGCAGTACCGGTGCGGGTGCTCCGCGCGGCAATATCGAACGAGCGCCAATGCGTATCGCCCGGGCGCCCAGCACCGCCGACTCACCGTCGGTCAGCGCAATAACCACCGGCGGGTCGGAAGTCTCGGCCAGCTGTGCCAGCAGACGCCAATCCTCCTCGCCGACTATGGTCAGCAACACCAAGGCGGACCTCCGCCGGGCCGACCACGCCACCAGGTCGGCCGGCATGTCGACCGTGTGCCCGGCGGCGGACAACACCGCCGCGACCCCGTGCCGAAACATCGGCAGCGGGTCGACGACCGCGACGCGGACGGCCACCGTGGCCCGATCCTCTCTTCCGCCGGATTGCACTCGGGAACAGGATCATCTCGTATCGTCCGCCGCCACGGACCGGCGCGACGCTGCCAGAACACGGCAGGAGCATGACCTCCGATCGGGCGTGGACCTGCGGCCACCCTGCTTCTTAGCGTCGTCGGTAACGACCGCGCAGGCGGAGGTGCTCATGGTTTACCACGGCGACCCATCCATACCCCAACCGCACGACATTCCGCCCGCGACACTTCAAGAGCTCGCCGACGGCAAGACAGACCCGCCCACCCCGGAGGCGGAGAAACTGATTCGCGAGCTCGCACACCGCCACCCGCAATGGGATGCTCGGCGTATCCATGCCAGAATCCGCGCGGACACCAACCGGCACGATGTCTCCATCGCCCAGGTCGCCTCGGTTCTGCTGGCGATGCGCGGGGACGGCGCGGCCACCGACGGTGCGAGTGCGCAGAGCCGGGCGGCCGATACTCCCCTCGAGTGACACCGCGCTGGCGCCGATGGTGGACACTAAAGGATGCCGACGCCGAACCCCCAACACAGCCCGCGTCCGGCGCACGAATTGATGAAAATCCGATGAGCCTCAGTCTCTCATGTGCCTCTCATGGCCCGCCTCAGTTCTCCCGTGCGATCCGCGCGTCCTCGTCGGCCGCCGCCAGCGGTCTCATCGGCGGCCGTGTCGTACTTCAGTGCGCAGCACACGTAGCACGCCGATGAGCAACGCTCGGATGCGTTCACAAGCTCGAGTGCTCGGCCAGGCAACGGCTCACCTCGTCCGCGTCAGGGTATTCAGGAGCACGGCGAGCATGCGTTCTCGTATGCGGTGGTAATCGTTCAGGTTCTCGCCGCTGCGACGTCGGCCCGAGACGAGACTGCTGACGGCATCGGCGGCCTGCACCGCAGTGGCCAGGCGCTCTTGGTCCACCACCGCGTTAACCTTCGCCTTGGCGCGGATGAGGCTGGCGGTGACCACGCGCACGACGGTGCCGGTGCGCTTGCGTCTCCTCCGGGGCCTCATCGGTGGTCGTGGCTATCTACGTCTGGCAGCGGAAGTAACAGGCATGGGCGGGTACGCCGAGCCTAGCGGCTGGCCTGCCCCGCCTTGGCGCCCCTCCGCCTTCCATGCATGTCCGGATTTCGCGAGGTTCGCGGCGGGGTGTCCGTCTGCATCACCAGTCGCGTGACTCGAGGAAGAGGCGGTCGTGACCGAGCTCGCCGAGAATCTCTGACTCCGCTGACCTGGCCAGCGCTTCGTAGAACTCGCGCCCGGCTGAGCCTTCAGTCAGCGCCGCGGCGACGGCCCGACTGCGATCCCGCTGTTCGAGGTGGTGGCGGGCCGGTGCACCGATCGGCCCGCCAAATCCGTCCTTGCGCACGGCGGCGTAGATGCCTCGACGCATCGCGCGCGAGCACTGGTCGCGATGCTCATCCGCAGCATCCAGAGCCTGGGTAACGAAGTCCGAATGGTCCCAGACGAACGTCCGGTGCGCGTATTCCAGAACCTCCCCGACAGCTCTGATGTAGTTCGCCGTTCCCGCCCCAAGTGCCCGACCGAGGACGACGAGGACGGCGTCGTCATAGGTCACCGCAACCGCCGCGAAGACGGCACCCGGCTCCAGCCCGCCGGTGCCGTCGAGGTTCTCGGCGACCCAGGTGATCGCGTCCCACAGAAGTTCACCAAACCGCGGCGAGCCACGGAATCGCAGCTCCTTGTGCCATCGATCGGGCAACGCGCGGTAGCCGGATATCCGTGGCCGGACCTCCGCCGCCGATCGATGCTTGAGCAGTTGCAGAACCTCGTCCGAGTAGGTCGCTGAGAGGTCGGCCAGGAAGGCCTGCACGGCGTATTCGTCGATCGTGGGAAGGCTTGCTATCTCGGCGAGGATGCGCTCGCGGTCGGTGTCCCCGAGATCCTCGTAGGGCAGGTAGCCGTGCTCGCCGAACGCGTAAAATACATGCTCTGCCACCGCTGGCGACTGGTCGAAGGAGACCGTCAGGAGCAGTTCGGTGGCCATCGGCCTGTCGTACTCGCTGATCTGGCGTACCACTTGAAGGGCTTGAAGCCGGACCACGTCGTCCTCGTACGCCAGCAACCGCTCCAGTATCGCCCGCTCCCGGGCATCGATGACCGCACGGCCGCCGCGGAATCGATGCAGGCCGGCGGCTGTCAGCCGTGTCAGCTCGAGGTCATCGCAGTCCAGGAGCGTTTCGATAGCCTCCCAGCCGGCGTCGGCGTCACTGAGCAGCAGCTCCCGCACAGCGACCGGTAGCAACCTGGTCAGCGAACCGGCCGGCTCATCGATAACGGCCCCTACCAGAGCTCGCGCGAGCGACGGCCGATCCTGCAAGAGGGCGTGGGCGAACGGCTCAGGGTTGGCGTCCCGGCCACTGAGCTCGGCGTCCTGCTCCGCGCGCAGGCCACGGCCAAGATTGTCCAGCATTTTGCTCTCCGCCCAGGTTGCGACGACCACACGAGCGAACGCCTGGCGCCTTTCGCTCCGGATCCGCACCGCCTCCCGAAAATCGCTCTCTCGTGGACCAGGTCTCCCGAGCCGTCGTGCAACGCCACCGCGAACTCGTGGTCGATGCCGTCCGGAAGAGCCTCCAGGACGGCGCGGGCTGCCGGCTTCGTCGCACCAGGGCCATGGCGGGCATGCCAGTTGAGGCTCTTCCTCAGGGCCACGCAGACGAGCGGGTCCAGGGTCACGGCGGTGACGACCTCGTGGAGCAAGCGCAACGTTTCCAGGAAGTCGAGCGTCCATCCGTCGAGCTGTTCGGCCGGGACGCTGTGCCCGGCAGCGGCAGGGGGGTATTCCAGCGCCTTCGCCACGACCTCGGCTGCGCGAGCGGCTACCCACCGGTCCGAAGATCGCAGCCCGTCCAGCACAAGGTCGACGGCGACCCGTCGCACGGCAATCACCGTCTCCCGAACCAGCAAGAGTCGCCTCACCGTCACGTTGAGCCCGTCGAAAGTCCTATCCTCGATCTGCGTGGCCAGCAGGGGCCGAAGAATCTCGAGCGGCGACACACTCGGACGGTGCTCTCGCCCCTCCGTCGTCCACCGCCCCACCGCGTCCACCATGGCGACGTTGAAGGCGACCGGCTTGAGCAGTTCGAATCCGGCAAGTTCCTTCAGTATCTCGGTGGGGTCGTCATGCTGCCGCTGACCGGTTTGCTGCGGTCGGCCAGTGAGTTTCCAGAGCAGATCAGCCGCGTCGGCGAGTTGATCGAACCCTGTTGCTGCCTTAGCCAGAATTGGCGGTACTGCCGCGAGGATTTCGCCACTGACACCGGGATCGATGTCGGCCAGGTGAGCGGTGCGGTAGGCACACTGGCTGATCCTCAGCAACGACGCTGGATGGTAGAAGTCGATCCGCCTCAAGCGTCGCAGCAGGATCAGCTGCTCTTGCGGATCAGCTGCTTCAAATGCTCTTGCGGATCAGCTGCTTCAAAGCGTTCGACCAGTGTTGCCCACAGCGAATCCACCAGCGAGGGCTGGACCCCACGTGCTGGATGGCGGATGTTCCAGTCGACACGGCCGGCGTTGCTTACCAGATGCAGCAGCGCGTCGCCGTCCACTACCTGGAGAATGCGGTCCAGGTAGCCGGTGGAGGCTCCGGACGGGAGTCGACGATGGCGTCGGTAAGGATGGCGTCGCCCAACAGATCGGGCACGATCCGCGCCGCGTCGACGCGGCGCAGCAGGATTCCGGAGTTCTCCAACTGCCGCACGTGAACCATCACCTGATCGAACGCTTGGCCAGTCAGCATCTCTGCCGCTTGCCGGAACTCTGGTTCGTTGAGTCTGCATGGCTGCAGGGCGGCAACAGTTCGTAGGACCTCACCTCGCACGGCGGGTTCGGCGATCGCCGGATCCGCGGTCAGTGCTCGCGCGAACCTCCTCATCACCTCGTCGCGCAACAAGCTGCTGTTGGTCATGAGGCTGGGATCGAGCTGGCCTTGCCGGATGAGTCCGCCGCCGACAACGATAATCAGTGGACAGTCGCGGCCGATCGCGGCGAGCCTTCGCACCACCTCCGGCTCGTGGCCCGTTCCCAGCACTGCTGCGGACAGATCGATCGCCTCCGCGAGCGACAGGTCGTCGAGCTGCAGGTGCGGAACGCTTGTGGGGTGCAGGCCGACGGGGTGGAGGTCGTTCATCAGTTGGTCGGCGCCGTAGGGTCGCGTGGCCAGCAAGATCTTCGTGGCCGGTCGTCGCCGGAGGATGCCGGTCACAGTGGTGCCGATGTCGGGCGACTCGTGGGCATCATCCACGACGACCAGAAGACGATCGGTCTGCGGGAGTACCTCGATGTCGGCTGGTTCCGCGGTGAACGACCGGTCGAGGAAACGCACCGTATACCCACGCTCGGCGGCGGAGTGCGCGAAAGCGCGGAGCAGCCGCGATTTGCCGATCCCGCCGCGGCCGTCGACCAGGGCGACGCTTTGTCTGTCGTGTGAGGTCTCACGAGATGCTTGACGGATTGGTCGCTGGAGATCGTTGACAGTCTCATGACATCGTTGACGGGTCGGGTTCAGATCCGTGGTGCGTGGATTTCGCTTTCCAGCGGGTGACTGGGTGCTGGCTGGTGCGGGGGTGGATGCAGAGTTCGGCGCCGTCGAGGGTGACCCGGAAGTGGGTGTCCTCGACGTGGACCGTGACGATGCTGCCGGCGTAGGTGCGTCCGATCCGCAGGGTCTGCCGGGCGACCATGACCTTCCCATCGTTGGGGACCTTGCGCTGGACGCTGGTCGGCCCGGAGGCCGGTGCCGGCAGCTGTGTGGTGGTCAGCCGGGCGCCGCGGAGGCTGGTGCGCTGGTCGGCGGGGATCGGCGCGGGAAGGGTTTTGACCAGGCGGCCGTCGTGGACGACATGCATTAGGTGGCCGTCCAGACGCAGGGTGATCTTGCGGCGATGCAGGTCCGCGCCGAGCCGCAGCCGGGTGCCGGCGAGGCTGGTGTATCCGTCGTTGTTGACGATGCGGTCGACCTCGACCACGGCCCCGGCGGGCAGCGCGACTGTAGTGGTCAGGGCCGGAGCGCTCGCTGGCGCGGGTCCGGCGGGGTGAGCGCCGCGCATCCGCAGTTCTTGCAGGTCGTCGGCGTTCAGGTTCGACGGCAGGGTTTTCACGAGGTCGCCATCGATGAGGATGTGGACGCTGTTCTCGTCGGCCCAGACATGCGCGTGCTGACCGCCCCGGGCAGCACCCATCTTGATGCGCTGTACCCGCGGCAGGACGCTGAGCAGGCCGCCCGCCGCGATGACGGTGTCGAACTCGACCGCCGGCGCCGAGGCGGGTAGCAAGACCGACGGTGCGCTCGTGGCCGGCGGTGAGACGTCGAGTGCCAGCGCATCCGCCCCGCGCGGCTGCGGGGACACGACGACGGCCGGGTTCGGTTCAGCGCCGGTGTTGGGCCTGAACAGGGTGGCCGGAGTAGCCATGTCCAGCGCCCGGGTACCCGCCCGCGCATGCTGCGCCTGACCGCCCGCTACGCGGACGCCTGGAACACGGCCTGGTACAGCGACCCCGACAAGCGCCTCACGCAGCAGCTGGCTGACATGCGCGACGCCCTGGACGCCGAAGGCCGCGAGCCGGCCACCCTGCGGCGTACGGTTGGCTTTGATTGCGCGCTGACCGAGCCGGACGCCCTCGCCCGCCGCCTCGATGCCTACGACGAGCTGGGCATAGACGACGTCATCATCGGCTTCGAACCCATCACCCGGGAGAAGCTCGACCTGGTCGCCGCCGCCACCGCTCTCCGCAACGGCTGACCAGCCGACGCCTCGGCCGATGCCCGGCCATCGGGGTCGACTCGGCGCCAGAGGGGACGGACCCTGGCCCGGATGCCGGTGGCGCCCGGCACGTCGACGGACGCCTGCAACATGAAAGTCGCTCGCCGAGCGTACGCGGAACAAGCGCTTGCGCGCTGTGCCGGGAATAGCTCCCCGATTAGGGCCCAGCCTCCTGGAAGGGTTTACGCAAACGCTTGCGCAAGAGATTGGCTGGGGTTACCTTTTCCGCGCTTCGCACGTGTGACGTGGAGTGACCCGACAGGGGTCGCGGCTGTGAAGGAGGTCAACGTGACGGTGAGCATCGGTGACGTCGCGGCCGCGGCCGGTGTCGCGCCGTCCACGGTCTCCCGCGCCCTACGCGGCCGCCCCGGCGTGTCCGAGCAGGTGCGGAGCCAGATCGCGCGCGTGGCGGCGGACCTCGGCTACACCGCCTCGCGCAGCGCGGCCAGGCCGGGCCGGTCCCGGTCTCCAAGCCCGATCTGCCCGTCGACGTTGAACCGGTGGATCCACGACCGCACCGTCCGCGGATGACAGCCGACACGCTCGCCGATCTCCGACACCGTCAACTGCTCCCGAGACAGTGCCACGATCGGTGCCCGCATCACCCAATCCCTCGGCGCGTGCCGCGCTGCCGCCAGCTTATGCACCTCGCCCGCTCGTCACCGTCCACAAGCAGGACGCGCGAACACCAGACGAGACATGACCACCCCGCGCCTTCCACGCGATGACCCCTACAACACAAATCATCACGTGAAGATGTCAATAACCGATAGTCATCCATTTGAGGTGCGACGCACCATTGCCCCAGTTTGGCTCGTATACCCGAGTTACGTCAATGTCAGCTGGGTAAAGTTGGCTACCACGATATCGGCGCCTGCCAGCTCAGTCTTTGAGTGAGAGGTGGATAGTCCAACTACTTTCATACCGGCCCTTCTTGCGGCTTCCACGCCCACCGGTGAATCCTCAAATACCAGACATGCTCGCGGCGCAACCACTAACTTCTCAGCGGTTTTCAGGAAGATCTCTGGATCCGGCTTCGCTTTCCCATGCTCCTCTCCTAACACCACATCGAAAACATCTTCGACTCCGAGTTCACGTAAGACCAGCTCCCTATTCTTCTGGGGCGAAGCTGTGGCGATGCCAAGCATTAACCCCCGCTGCTTCAACTGATCGAGGACGCCGCGCAGTCCCTTAACCTCACGAACACGCCCGGCGTGCATTTCCCGGTAAATGCTCTCCTTTTCATCAGCGCAGGCGGCAAGCTGGGTCCGATTCATTCGATCACCAAGGATGAGCGGTATGACTTGGTCGGTCCTCCGGCCCGAGAGTAGGTCCTGCAAATTGCTTTCCGACAACTGGACGCCGTGTCGTCGCAGGAACTCCCGCCATGCCCTTTCGTGGTAGTGAGTGTTATCTACAATGGTGCCGTCCATGTCGAATATCGCGGCCCGAATACCCGAAATTCTTATCGTTCGAGCTAGTGAAATGCGATCCATCGGACCTCCCCGAGTTGGCAGACGCCCGGTGTCGTCTCGATGCCCACGGTAGTCCGACGGAAGGCCGTCGAGAAAATTGAGGGCCTTCCCCCGATGATTGGCGAAGACCGCAGGATTTGAGTGCAACCCCTCCGCCGTTGATGCATCAGGAAGGATACGGCGCCGACAGCCAGCGCGAACACCACCTCCGGATTGCGGACAGCCGCAACGTTCGGTTGGCGAGTCGAGGTGCATACGCCGACGTTTGTACCTGCCGAGAATGCCATCCGGCGCGTCAGGCTGCGTGCTCGTACCCGCGGAGAAGGCCGCCGAGGCCGTCATGTCGGTGGATGGTCGGGTGGGCGAGCCGACCCGGGGCGGTGATTGGTCCGGCAGTCGTGCGAGTGGCCGGGCGTTGGCGATGGCCTAGTGCAGGCGGCGGGTGTGTGTAGACGACCTCGTACTCCGCGTAGCCCGTCGAGCGGGTGGCGGGTGTCTTGCCGACGCGGTAGAAATGGTGGCGCAGGAAACCTCCCTACGGGCTGCGCCGAGACGGCGGGCGGCATCCGGAGGTTTGAAAGCCAGCGCAGGCGGTGGCCGCCGGTACGCAGGTAGTTCGGTGAGTTTGTAGCTGTTGCCTGGATCAGACTTCGCGGCGGAGGCGCCCCAGCGGGGACGGGCTGCGTGAAAACGTGGGATGACCGGGAAGGCGGTGGCCTGCCGCGAGGAGTCGGTCCACGACGACGCCATCAGGGCGTTCCATGATGACTGGTAACTCGACAAATGCTTACCAGAACTCGGCATGTAGCGACCACAGACGGGCGAAGTCCATGTCGAGGCCCGCCGTGGTCAGCTTGCGGTGATACTCCTGGACCGCGGACCGCCGCTGGGTCTCGTTCCACTCGGGTCCTCCCCGGAGATGCCGGAGGGCGTCGAGAACCAGCGAGCGGAAACGTTCGACGCGCAGATAGACCTGGTAGTCCTCCCACCCGGTCTCGCCGTCGGTCCACTCGGGAATGGTGGCGAGCAGTGCGGACAGGACCTGTTTCTCCTGCTCCGGCGGAAAGCCGGCCCGGTGGACATGCGAGGCGACATCCCAGAGCGGGTCTGCCCAGATGGCGAGTTCCCAGTCGATCAGGGACAACTCGTCGCCCCGCGCCAGGATGTTCGTTCGCTGCAGGTCCCCGTGACAGAGCCGCGGCCGTCGATCGTCGCCGCGAATGACGTGGAGGGCGGGAGAGAAGGGCTGGTCCGGCAGGCCAACCGCACTCAGGAACGCTTGCTCGGCGGCGTCAGCGCCCTGATAGATCCGGTCCAGCCAGGAGAGCAGCCCGCCGAAGAAGTCGCCGTCGATCGCCGTCGCGGCCCAGGGCGACACCGGCAGCGGCTCGCCCAGATCCGCGGGATCCATGTCGTAGAGCCTCGTGAAGACCGTGGCGACGGTGCTGGCCAGGGATGCCGGCGCGGGAGTGTCCGGCGGCCGGATCGTGTCCAGCCGCTCCCCCGGGCACCAGCTCGTGACCAGGAAGTCCGGCTCGTCCGACTGGTGGACGAGCCTCGGCACCGGAAGACCGAACGGCAGCGCTTCGAGGATGGCGGCCTCACCGAACATGCGCGGTTCGACGTCGTACGACGGCGGCATCGGTCGCGGCAGCCTCAGGACATATCGCACGCCGTCGTGCTGGACAACGTAGTTGTCATGGTAGATGCCGGACAGTTTCGTGCCGCTGACGCACGATTCCTCGTAGAGGGAACGCCAGATCGCCGGCTCGATCATCTGTCCACGTCACTGATCGCCCTGGCGCGGATCCACCTGGATCTTGGGTCCCGGTCCCGCGTGCGCGGGGCGTTTCCCGGCCAGCACGTCCGCGACCTGGTCCAGCGCGACGGTGGCGCCGACCAGGAGATCGGTGGGAATCTGCCGGGTCGAGAACTCCCGGATCGTGGCGTCCAGTCCGGCGGACGCCGCGAGAATGCCGATCACCTTGATGTCCCCGATCACCACCTGCCGCAAGTCCACGACGCTGGGTGTCTCCGCGACCCCGACCAGCACGAGACGGCCGCTCGGGGTGACGTGACGCAGTGCCGTGCCGGGAACGTCGGCGCCGGTCGAGGTGTCGATGACCGCGTCGTACCGGGTATTCGGCTGCGATCCCGCGCGGTGGACCGCGTTCGCCCCCATCATGGTCGCGAGCTCCAGGGAGGTGGCGTCCAGCCCGACGACATCGACCGCCACCCCGCGGGCGACCAGGAAATGCAGCGTGAGCAGCCCCAGCGTGCCCGGGCCGTAGACGCATGCCGTGTTGCCGGGGCCGACGCCGGCCGCCTCCACCGCCCGCCACGCGCAACCGCCCGGCTCGACCAGGGCCGCGGCGGCGTCGTCCACACTGCCGGGCAGTTCGCGCAACGCCGTCGCCGGAACAAGAAGCTGCTCGGCTAGAGCGCCGGGCCAGTTGCCGCGGATGCCGATCTCGAAGCGGTCGTCGCACACGTGGTGCCGGCCGTTCCGGCAGCGGTCACACCGCAGGCAACCGAGCATCGTGTCACCGGTCACCCGCCGGCCGGGTTCGACCGTCGTGACGCCCGGACCGATCTGCGCAACCCGCCCGACCCACTCGTGCCCCGGAACCATCGGCGCGCGCTGGTCGCCGGACTGCAGATAGACCATGGTCCCGGCGAACAGCTCAACGTCGGTCCCGCACAGTCCGACCCGGGTCACATCGACGACGACCTGCCCGGGACCCGGCGTCGGCGGGTCGACCTCGGCGACCCGGCCGGATCGGGGTCCATCGATAACGAATGCACGCACGCTTCAGTATGGCGCCGGCCGCCGCTCGCGACGAACGCAACCATCGGAATGTCACCCCGCCGGGCGGGCGCCCTCATCGGGGCGAGGACTCTGCCGCGGGACCGGTGACTGCCGCGGGAGCATGGCGGCCGACCGCTCCTGCTCGGTCAGCTGCCGGAAGACGCGCGCCCGGGCTCGGGTGACGGCCGAGTCCAGGTCCGCGGAAGCGTCCCAGATGCGGACAGTCCGGTCGCGCGACGCGGTCACCACCCGCGTCCCGTCGGGCGACCAGGCGATGCTCTCGACCCAGTCGCGATGACCGTGCAGAATGGCCAGCTCGATGTGGTGCAGTCCGTGCCAGATGCGGGCGGTCCGGTCCTGGGAGCCGGTGGCCAGCCGGTCACCGGCGGGAGACCAGTCCACACACCGCACGTCGCTTTCGTGTCCTCGTAAGACCGCCACGGGATCGGCGCTCTCCGGGTCCCAGATCCGCACGGTGCGGTCCTGCGACGCGGTGGCCAGCCAGCGCGCGGCGGGCGCCCAGGCGACCGCGTTCACCTCGCCGTCGTGGCCATCAAGCACCCGCACCAACCGGCCGTCAGCCGTCCAGATCCTGGCGGTCCGGTCCCGGCCGCCGGAGGCGACCAGCGCGCCGTCGTGCGACCACGCGGTGCTGCGCACGTCGTCCTCGTGACCGAGCAGCACCAGGGGTTCCGGGGCGTCCTCCTCGTCGGTCGTGGGCAGCGTCCAGATCCGGACGCTCCCGTCCTGAGATCCGCTGACCAAACGGCGGCCGTCCGGCGACCAGGCGACGGCGAAGATCCACCGCTGGTGGCCGACGAGCAACCCGCGCGTCTCCCCCGTGTCGCTGTCCCAGAGCCGGATCGTCCCGTCGTACGACGCCGTAGCGATCATGGAATCGTCCGGCCGCCAGGCGAGCCCGCGGACGTCCTCGTCGTGACCTCGCAGGCAGTGCAACTCCGCGCCGTCCACCACCCGCCAGATCCGGGTGGTGAGGTCACGAGAGCTGCTGGCAATACGCGTCCCACCGGGAGCCCACCGTACGGCCTTGACGTCCGCGGTGTGCCCGCTCCATACCGCCAGCTCGTCGCCGTGGGTGGGGTCCCAGACCCGCGCGTAGCCGTCCTGCGAGGCGGTGGCGACGTAGCGGTCGTCGGGCGACCACGCGACCGTGAAGATCCAGCCGCGATGGCCCCGGAGCGTCGCCGTCTCCTCGCCGGTTCTGGCGTCCCAGATCACGCAGGACGCGTCGTACGATGCCGTGGCCAGGCGCGCGCTGTCGTTCGACCAGGCCACGCCGCGCACGCTGTCGGTGTGGCCGCGCATCACCGCGAGCAACCGGCCGTCGCCGGCGCTCCAGACCCGCGCGCAGCGGTCGCGGGAGCCGGTCGCGAGCTTCTCCCCGTCCGGCGACCACGCCACGGCGTCGACCTCGCGCTCGAGCTGCGCGAAGATGCCCAGAGGCGCGCCGTCCTTCGTCTGCCAGAGGCGCACCGTGTGGTCACGCGAGGCCGTTGCCAAGAGCTGACCGTCGGGGTGCCAGGCGACCGAGCGGACCTCGCGGGTGTGTCCGGTGAGAACCGCCGCGTCCCCGGCCAGGTCCCACAGCCGCGCAGTGTGATCGGATGCGGCGCTGGCCAGCAGCCGACCGTCCGGCGACCAGGCGACGCACTGCACCTCCGCCGTGTGACCCTGGAGCACCTCGGTGGGCATGCCGGTGGCCGCGTCCCAGACTCGTACGGTGCAGTCCCGTGACCCGGTGGCGATCCGCCGGCTGTCGGGCGTCCAGCTGATGCTCTGCACCTCGGCCTCGTGGCCCCGGCACACGACGAGCGGCTCCCCGCCGGTGGCATCCCAGATCCGCGCGGTGCCGTCCGACGACGCGGTCGCCATCAGGCGGCCGTCCGGCGACCATGCCACGGCGCGTACCCAGTCGTCGTGCCCGGCAAGCAGGCGGCGCGCCCGGCAGGCCGCCGCGGCGCCCAGCAGGGCGTGGTAAGCCATGCGCGTCGGCGCACACTCCTCGATGGCCGCCAGGGCGAGGAGCGCGGCCGTCTCCGGGTGCTGGTCGAGCTGCTGGAGCGCCTGGCGAGCCAGCGCCTCGGACCGGCGTTCCTGGGTGGCCAGGTCGGCCCGGCCGGACGCGTCGAGGAATTCCTCGACCTGCGGGTCGAGAAACGACGGCGGAAGCTCGCGCGCCCAGTGCTCGGCGAGCCGGAGCCGCTCCCCCGACATCAGGTACGTCGGAAGCCGGCCGAACCGCCGCCAGTCGGCAGCCAGGCGTTCGAGGCGGGCCATCTCGCGCAGCCGGTCCGCCGTGGCCTCCACCGCTCGACGCAACGGCGCCCACCAGCGGAGCAGCGCCTCGTGCGCCACGTCGACGATCGGGACCTCGCCGTCCACACCTGCCGTCAGCAGCCGACCGGCCACGAAGGCCTCCACCACACGCAGCTCCCGGGCGCCGAGATCGCTGCGCTTGAGCCGGCGGCGGGATGGCGTGTCGCGGTCCAGCGTGACGAACCGCAGCAGCGTCTCCAGCACCGGCATCGAGGGATCCTCGGCCAGCAGGGCCCTCCGGATCCGGTCGGCCCGGTTGCTGAGCGCGCCGGAGACGCCCTTGATCTCGCGGTAGTGATGCTCGGTGATCTCCCGGTGGGCGCCGGCCAGCACGACGAGCTCCCGCAGCGTGTACGCGAGCAGCGGCAGCGCGTCGCCGGTCGCCACGTCTTCGACCATGTGGTTGACCAGGTCGGGGGTGAAGGAGATGCCCGCCCGCTCCGCCGGCCGCTCGATGATCGCGAACAGATCTGCCCGCTCGAGCGGCGTGACCAGCACCGGCTGATGCATGAGCGGCCCGAACGGGCCGGACATCAGCTCGGTGAGGAAGTCCGAGCGCACCCCGCCGATGATCCAGAGGCGGTGGTCGGCGGCGAGAGCGCTACGGAGCAGGGCGGCGAAGGCGTCCCGGCGTTCCGGCGGGCAGACGGTGTGGAACTCCTCCAGCTGGTCGATGATGATCAGCACGGAGCAGCCGCGGCGTCGAAGCGCGGTCCGCAGCATGGCCACGGCCGGCGCCAGCCCGTCGGTCAGAGCGAAGTCCCGGCCGGCCGCGGCGGACTCCGCGCTCCGGCGTCGCAGGAAGCGGCGTCGCGGGGGCGGGTCGCCGAGCGCGGCCAAGAAACCGGCCTCCAGCGCGCCGACCGGATCGACGTCCGGAACGACCGGGGGAAGAACGATCCACTTACCGTGGCGCTCGGACAACGCGGGCACAACGCCCGCTTGAAGGAGCGACGTCTTGCCGACACCCGACGGACCCATCACCGTAAGAAAACGGCGACGGCTTGGCACCACAGGATGGAGCAACTCCAGAATTTCGCCAATCTCGACATCACGACCGAAGAAGACGGCGGCGTCCTTCTCGGTATGGGCTTCCAGTCCCGGATACGGTAGTCGGCGGCTATTCCACTCCGGTCGAGCCCGCCTGGGCTGCTGGGTGAAGCTCAGCATTACCTGCACGCCGACCAGGAGCACCAGAGCCGATAGCACGAGCGGAAGCGACCACGTGCGCAGATAGCGAAGCGGACCCTCGGGATCGCTGTCGGTCGCATAGTTCGTCGCGACCGCGAGCAGGGCGCCGAGCACCACGAACAGCACGTTCAGCGCAGTCGTGAGCGAACGACGTGACACCGTCCCTACCGCCCTCCACCCTCGCGTGTCGGCACGCTGCACATTATGCGCTGTGTAGTCAATCACGTACGATGAGACAGCTGCCGCTGTCGTCGGCGCAGGTAAGGACTGTGGCCACAGGGTCGCCGTTGGCAGGAAGGCTGACGTATGCGGGCATTGATCACGGGCATTACCGGCTTCGCCGGCAGCTACCTCGCGGAGCATCTGTTGGAACAGCCCGGAGTCGAGGTATACGGCTGGAAACGCTGGAACAGCCCGACGAGTAACGTGGATCATGTTCTCGAGCGGATACGCATGTTCGATGTCGACATCGGAGATCCCTACTCGGTACGGCAAAGCCTCGAGCAAACGCGCCCGGATCGGATCTTCCATCTCGCCGCGCGGTCATATGTGCCGATGAGTTTCCGAGCGCCGCACGACGCGATCCGGGTCAACGCGCTCGGCACGCTGGCACTGCTCGAGGCCGTGCGGCACAGCGATCTCGATCCGGTGATCCACGTCTGCAGTTCGTCCGAGGTCTACGGGCAGGTGCCTGAGGACGAACTGCCGATCACGGAGGACACACCGCTGCGCCCGCAGAGCCCGTACGGCGTGAGCAAGGTGGCCGAGGATCTCGTGGCGTATCAGTACCACATGTCCTACGGGCTCCGGATCGTCCGCAGCCGGGCGTTCACGCACGTCGGCGCCCGCGGCCGTGATCTGGTCGCGATGCCGGCGTTCGCCCGGCAGATCGCGGAGATCGAACTCGGCCTCAGAAAGGATCCGGTGATCCGGGTCGGAAATCTCGACTCGACACGGACGTTCGCCCATGCCCGCGACATCGCCTCGGCCTACTGGCTGCTCACCGAGCACGGGAAGGAGGGCGACGTCTACAACATCGCCGGCCAGCACACGTGCACAATCCGCGAGATGCTCGATGCCCTGATCGCCCTCTCGGACGTCCGGCCCCGCATCGAGGTCGACCCCGAACTGGTGCGCCCCTCAGACGTGACACGGCAGGTCGCCGACGTCAGCAAATTCCAGCGTGCGACAGGCTGGGAGCCAGAGGTGTCGTTCGAGAGCACCGTGGCCGAGGTTCTGGACTACTGGCGGGGTCAGGTCTCCCGCGCCGCCGATGGGCGGCGGTGAGATGCGGGCCGTGATCCTGGCCGGCGGCCGCGGCGAGCGTCTCCGCCCGTTCACCGACGACCGACCGAAGGCGATGGTTCCGATCGCTGGGAAGCCATTGCTGGCCTATCAGATCGACAGCCTCCGCCGCTGCGGACTCACCGACATCCTCCTGGTCACCGGTTATCGCGGTGAGCAGATCGCCTCGTTCTTCGGTGACGGGAGCCGGCTGGGTGTCCGGCTCGAGTATTTCGTGGAGCGTGAGCCGCTGGGGACGGCGGGCGCGCTTGTCCGGTTGCGCGCCGATCTGCCGGAGCAGATCCTCGTGCTTTACGGCGATCTAATGCTCGATGCCGACCTGTCCCGGTTCGTCGCATTCCATCGCGGTCATTCCGGGTCGTGCTCGATCGTTGTTCATCCCAACGGTCACCCGGCCGACAGTGACGTCGTGGTGCTTGACGCGAGAGACATGGTTCGCGACATTCTTCGCAAGAATGTGCCGCGTTCCCAGCCGTACTTTAATCGGGTGAGCGCCGGCCTGGTTCTGCTCGACCGTACCGCGCTGACGAATCTGCCTGAGGACCGCCCGCTGGATCTGGAATCGGATGTGCTGGTGCCCGCGATGGTTGCCGGCTCGCTCTACGGCTACCGCACTCCCGAATACATCAAGGACATGGGCACTCACGATCGTCTCGCGCAGGTCGAGAGAGATGTCGTGAACGGGTTGGTCGAGCGGCGCAATCTCGCGCACCCGCAGCGAGCCGTTTTCCTGGATCGCGACGGAACAATCAACGACCACGTCGGATTTCTGGTCCGGCCGGAGCAACTGCGCGTCCGCGACGAGGTCTACGAGGCGCTGGAACTGCTCAACCGCTCGGACTATCTCGCCATTGTGGTGAGCAACCAGCCAGTGATCGCGCGTAATCTGTGCTCGATCGAGCAGTTGAATGCAATTCATTGCCGTCTCGAGAGCATGCTCGGAGAGCGGCACGTCTATCTCGACGACCTGTTCTACTGCCCGCACCACGAGCACGCGGGATTCCCGGGGGAGAACAAGGCTTACAAGATCGTATGCGAATGCCGCAAACCCAAGACCGGAATGGTTAGGGATGCGGCGCGGCGCTATGGCATCGACCTCAGCGCGTCCTATCTTATCGGAGATACCACGGTGGACGTTCAGACCGGCAAGAATTCCGGGGTTCGCACGATCCTGCTCAGCACCGGCGAGGGCGGGCGCGACGGCAAGTATCCGGCCCGCCCCGACGCCCAGGCCGATGACCTACTCCAGGCGGTCACCCAGGTGTTGGCAGCTGCCGGCATGCGCCAATGAGTGGCCAGGATCGGGTGCCGAGGGCGGAGGACGCCACCGAACCGGAACGACTGGCGCATCTCAACGGCACCGTGCACGTGCCGCGTACCCGAGGCGACGAGGACCTGGAGCATCGCACCGAGGCCTACCTCGACGACCTCCGGGACGGGCTGGGAAACATCGGTGTCGCCGACGTGACGGCTGCTCTGCGCCGGCTGGATGGTCTGATGCGGCGCGGTGGCACGGGCTACATCATGGGCAACGGGGGCAGCGCCTCGACGGCCGCCCACTTCGTCAACGACCTCACCCGGGCCGCTCTGCTCGGCGGCCGGTCGAGTCTGCGGGTGTTCTGCCTGAGCGACAACGTCTCCACGGTCACGGCCGTAGCGAACGACTACGGCTACGAACACATCTTCACCGGTCAGCTGCGCAATCTCCTCGCCGGCTCGGACCTGGTCATCGGGATCTCGGCGCGAGGCAACTCCCCCAACGTCGTGGACGCGGTGCGTTTTGCCCGGTCCCGGGGCGTCGACACACTGGCGTTCGTCGGGTTTGACGGCGGAGTGCTGCGCCGGCTCGCGGACCACGTCGTCCACGTCCCGGTTCACGACGTGCGGCAGGTCGAGGATCTCCACCTCGCGGTCTGCCACATCATCTCGGCCCTGTTGGTGGAGGCGTGATGCTCGTCGTCACCAAGACCCCACTGCGGGTGAGCTTCTTCGGCGGTGGCACGGATCTGCCGTTCTACTACCGCGAGCATGGCGGCGCGGTGCTGACCTCGACCATCGACAAGTACGTCCACGTCTTCGCGCGGCCGCGCTGGGACGGCCGCATCGTGGTGCACGATGCGAGCGTGGACGTCGCACAGCGCGTCGACGACGTCGAGCACGCGCTGTCCCGGGAATGCCTGCGAGCGGCGGGATTCTCCGGCGGGATCGAGATCAGCTCGATGTCCGACGTTCCGACGGCGGGTTCGGGCCTGGGAGCGTCCAGCGCGTACACCGTCGGCCTGCTGCTCGCGCTGACGACCCTCCGCGGCGATCGGATGTCACCGGCAGACCTGGCCGAGCTGGCCTGCCACGTTGAGATCGACATGGTCGGATCGCCGATCGGCAAGCAGGACCAGTACGCCGCGGCGCTGGGCGGCTTCCGCGAGCTGCGCTTCGCCAAGGACGGCACGGTTTCCGCCACCCCGGTCGACGTCCAGGCCGGGCATCGGGCGGCCCTCGACTCGTGTGCGCAGCTGTTCTTCACCGGCCGGACCCGCCAGGCCGGCGCCGTGCTCCGCCGATGGCAACAAAGCCAGGGAGCCGGCATCACGTCGCTGCACACAATCAAGGCCGCGGTGCCGGCCGGACGCTGCGCCCTCGAAAGCGGGGACGTCGCGCAGATGGCGCGCCTGCTCGACCAGAGCTGGCGGCAGAAGCAACTGCTGTCCGGCGACGACGGCGATCCGGAGATCGGGGGCATGTACAAGCTGGCGTGTGAGTCCGGAGCGCTCGGCGGGAAACTGCTCGGCGCCGGGAACGGCGGGTTCTTCCTGTTCCTGAGCCCGCCGGACAGCCGGGAGAGCCTGCGGGCCGCGCTCGACGGGCACGATCCGATGCCGTTCACCTTTGTCGACGACGGCGCCACCGTGCTCGCCGACGAGAGAACGTCCGCCTGACATGGTCGCCGATCTCGTGATCGCGGCCAACCGCGGCCCCGGCGCGGGGCCCGGCGGACCGCCCGCGGCGGGCGGGCTCGCCGCGGTGATCTCCGGCGCAGTCAAGGACCGGGAGGCCGTCTGGATCCATGCGACGACCGAGGAGAGCCGATCCGGTTGGGGATGGACCAGGGAGGTGGTGCTCAGCCCGCACGATTACGAGACGTACTACAACCGCGTCTCCAATCGCGCCCTCTGGCTGTTGCAGCATCGGCTGGCTCACCTGTCCGCGAAGGAAGAATTCGACTTCCAGTTCCGCGAGGACTGGCGCGTCTATCAAGCGGTGAACTCGCGCTTCGCCGCCGCCTGCGACACCGAGTCGGCGCCCGGCGCACGCGTCCTGGTGCAGGACTACCATCTCGCGCTCGTACCGGCCCTGCTGCGTGACCGTCGCCCGGACCTACGGACGGCGCACTTCACCGCCTGCCCGTGGGTCGATCCGGAATACTTCGCGATGCTGCCCCGCCCCGCGCGCGCGGACCTCATCTCCGGCATGCTCGGCGCGGACCTGCTGGGATTCTCGGTGACGCGCTGGTGTGACAACTTCCTCGCCTGTTGCTCGGCAGCCGACCTCGACGTCGATCCCGGCGATCGCAGCGTGCTGGCTCCAGACGGCAGACGGGTGCCAGTGCGCGCCTTTCCGGTCGGTGTCGACGGCGACGATCTGCGGTCGCGTGCCCGCACACCGGAGGTCGACGCCCGCTGCCGCGAACTACGCGACCGCCTGGGCGATCAGCGGCTCTTCGTCCGCGTCGAACGGCTCGACCCGACGAAGAACCTACTGCGCGGCCTGGCCGGCTACGAACTGATGTTGGCGGCCGACCCGGCCCTGTGCGGCACGGTGACCTACCTGGTGCACGCGTATCCGTCCCGCCCGGGAATGCCGGAGTATCAACGGTACGCATCCGCGGCCCACGACCGAGTCCGGTACATCAACGACACGTTCGGCACGCCGGACTGGACGCCGTGCCTCCTCGATCTCGACGACGACCCGGCCGCCGCCCTGAGCGCACTGCGGACGGCCGACGTGATCGTGGTCAACCCCGTGCTGGACGCGATGAATCTGGTGGCCAAAGAAGGGCCGGTGATCGCGGAGCGCGACCCGGTGCTGATCCTGTCGGAGGGCGCGGGCGCGGCGGACGAACTCGGCCGGGCGGCATCCGTGGTCAACCCGTACGACACCGCCGAGCTCGCCGAAACCATGGCAGCCGCTCTGCGGGCCGACCCGACGGAGCGCGCACGCCGCGCCGCCGAACTCCGCGTCGCCGCGGTGGCGATGCCTCCCCGCGAGTGGCTCGCTGCCCAGCTTCGTCTGCTCCCGTCACACGGCTGACTTGGCTTCGCGGCGTTGGGCGGGATCAGCATCCGGCCGTCACGAACAGTCTCCGGTGTCGCGTCATGCCCCCCAGATGCCGCCAATGCCGCCCGGCCGACATCGTCCGGCTGCTCTGCGGCGGTGAAGAGTGCCAGGTGGGCGTCGCAGCTGTGACCAGGGACGACAGTGTCCTAGCAGCTGTCCGTCATGGTGTTGCGGACGACAGCGATCCTGATTCTCGGACTTGGTCCCTGCTCCGGACGCCATCGATATCGAGCTTGCGGTGCTACGCCATCAACCGATCGTGTTGCGTCGCCAGGTCGCACGGCCGCGTTACACCCCCGCCGACCGGAAGGTGCCGGCTCATGTTGGCGAGGCTGCTGCCCAGAGTGCGTTGGTCGGTCTTTCTGGTTACGCCAACGACGTGCAGCGCTGTCATCGCGAGTTCGTCGCTGGACGTATCGGCGGGTGGGTTCCCGTGGCTGTCGAGCTTGTCGGGGTCCAGGCCGCCGGCTCGGGGACATGTGCGCTAACTGGCCGAACACAGTGACCGTGCGCCTCTTTTCGGCAGCGGCCACGAACACCTACCACCACGAACACGGCGTCCTGGCCGGTGGCGGCGCGTTCCCATGTTGTACGGAACCCGCCTCGGATCGAGACCTGCGCTTCTGCTCCCCGCGTCTCCGGCGTGACCTGGGAATTCGTGACGCGGTAAGGAGCCCTCGATGGGCGCGCAGGCCCTCACGGTGGTTGACGGCGTCCTCTGGGAGGCGTTTACGGTTGCAGGTATGACGATTACCGACGGGGATCTGGCTGTCGCCGCGGCAACTGCGGGCGCGGCAGCCGTGCGGGCCAGGTATGGTGCGCCGCTTGAGCGCTACGCCAAGACCGGCACCGACTTCGCCACCGCCGCCGACCTGGAGGCCGAGCAGGCGATCCTGGATGTTGTCCGGGCGGCCCGGCCGGACGATGCGTTCCTCGGCGAGGAGGGCGGGCTGACCGGGTCGGGCGAACGGACCTGGCTGGTGGACCCGCTGTGCGGCACGCTGAACTTCGCAGCCCGTACTCCTCTGGTCGCGATCAACGTCGCGCTGCGCACCCCGGCTGGCGTCACCGCCGCGGCCGCGGTCGACCCGTTCGCCGAGGAGGTGTACTGGGTCGCCGAGGGCCGGGCCGGACTACGTCGTGACGGTGCGGCGGTGCCGCTGACGCCGTCGGCTGGGTCAAGCCTGGTCGACCTGGACCTGCCGGCCGCTGGAGCGCTCCGGTCCGTGACACCACGGCTGCTCACCGACCCGGCGTTCCTGGCCCGCTTCGACCCGCGGGTCATCTCCTCGACCCTCGCTGTCGTGTGGGTGGCATCCGGCCAGCGTGCGGCCTACGTCATCGACGGCGACGTGGTGGACAGCGTCCATTTCGCGGCTGGGATCGCGGTGTGCCGGGCAGCCGGGTGCGTGGTGACTGACCTACGCGGCGGGCCGGTCGGTGACGGACCGGGGCTGCTCGTGGCCGCCGACGAGGTGACGCACGCTGCGCTGCTGCCCCTGCTGGCCAGCGCCTTGACGGCCGCCTGATCGCCGATACAGTCCGAGCACGGTGACTGGGCTGCTCAGCAGCGGGCAGCCGTCGCGGGTTTGAAACGCACGCATTTCGGCGCGACCGAACGTCATCAGCCAGAGGCTCGCCGAGATCATCGCCGAGGAACGCATCACCCCGCAGACCATCGACAGATACACCGCCAGCCTGCGGATCGTCATCCGACCGGCCCTCGGCAAACTCCGGCTCCGCGAGTCCACCGTCGGCCGCCTCGACAAAATGCTCCGCACCGTCGCCGCAGACCGACCCTCACTAGCCAAGAACGCGAAAGTCGCCGCCGGCCAAATGTTCGCCCTGGCCGTACGCCGTGGCGCGCTCGGCACCAACCCGGTACGCGAAACCGGCCGCATCCGCAAACCCCGCCGCAAAGTGGTCGCCCTCGACCTGGAGCAGTTGGAAGCCGTCCGCGCGGCGATCCGAAAGTGGCAGCAGCCGACTCCCGGCAAGTCAGGACCTCGACACAACAGCGATCTGGCCGACATCGTCGACCTGCTGTTCGCCACCGGCGCCCGCATCGGCGAAATCCTCGCACTGCGGTGGGAAGACATCGATCTCGCCGCCAAGCACCCGACGCTGACCATCTGCGGCACGATCGTCTACGTCAAGAGCAAAGGCTTCTTCCGGCAAGAATGGCCGAAGACCGCAGCCGGCTACCGGACCGTCGTACTTCCCCGCTTCGCGATCGCCATGCTGCTCGCACGCAAGATCACCGCCGTGGACAACCCCCACGACGCGATCTTCGCCTCACGACGCGGCACCTGGCTGTCTCCGCAGAACGTCCGCCGCCAATGGCGCCAAGCCCGTACCGACACCGGCCTCGAATGGGTCACCCCGCACACCGCCCGCAAAACCGTCGCCACCCTCATCGACGAGGAAGCCGACGCCAAAGACGCGGCAGGCCAACTCGGCCACGAAGACGAATCGATCACCAAGAAGCACTACATCGTCAAACCGGCCGTCGCCCCCGACAGCTCCCACATCCTAGAGAAGCTCGCCCCCAAACACCCGAAACACGATCCCGGGAAGCCGTAGGCCGCCTAGCGACCCGCCAGCGCGACGCGCCGAATCTGATGGGTCCGGGCGTTTGCGGGGGGTTTTCGGGGGAGGATTCAAACACCCATAGATGACTATGAGGCCCTGATAGGCGTTGCGGCTGGTCAGGGCCTCATCTACGTAGCGGGGACAGGACTTGAACCTGCGACCTCTGGTTACCGAACAACTCCTCCGGACTTTGCATTGTCGGCAAGTCTGACGTTGAGCTGCTTGGATAACCCCGAGGTTAAGCATCCCTTTGCCACTGTCGATCAATGCTTGGGACTAGCTTTCGAGGGCTAATGGGGGTGCGCGGGTTCAGGCAACGATGACAAAGGTGCCCGATCTGCACAAAGCGGACCGATCGATAGTGGACCCGTTGAACGGGGCGGCTCGGTGGCCGACCAGCACCGGCGTCTTTCGGCAGGGAGGGCCGGTCGGCGGTCAGCGCCCTCCGAGGGAGCCTTGGCGAAAATCGCGTCAGGGCGAGCTTCCGTCGTGGGGCCAAGAAGCGGTGACCCCCTCCCGGTGTGCGCGATCCACGGTGCCCGTGTCGATAGCGCCTTGCCGGAGCAGCACGTGCAGGAGTTGCCCCATTGCCCCCGATGCTCCGGCGTTGACCTCGATACGGAGGTCAACGATGCGCTGGTGTTCGGCGAGCAGCGTTATGAGGCGGTTGACTGACGGGCCGTCCCCGTGCCCGGTCGTGAACGGGCGGAGAGTGTCGAGTGCGTCGTCGATGCGGCCTTGCTGAACGAGAAGGTCGGCCAGGTCGCTGGCGGCCAGGTCGGCACCTGGTCCGCGTTGGTCGCTGAGCCACTGGACGCCCTCGTCGAGGCGGTCGGTGGCGGCGAGGTACCGGGCCCAGCAGCCTGAGGCATACCAGGGGTCGGTCTGGGCGAGGCTTCGGAGTTCCTCCTCGCGGTCGGCTTTGACGAGCAGGGCTGGCAAACGGCCCGCCGCGAGATCGTCACCAACGGTGGCGCGGGCTTTCAAGTGGTCGATAGCGCTGCCGAGCTGACCCTGTTCGATCATCAGCTCGACAAGCTCCTGCGTTGCGAACCAGTTTCCCTCGGCCTCGAGTTCTCGAAGCTGGTCGATGTCGCCGCGCTCTGCGGCGAGAGTGGCGAGCCGCTGGTTGGAGGACCACTCACCAGTGGCCGCTCGATCCCGGAGTAAATCGATCCGGTCACATGTCACGAGTAGATCGATCAGGTAGTCGTCAGCGAGTTCGACGTGAGCCGCTGCGTGTGCTGTCACGATTGCGATCGCGGTGTCCGGGTCACCATGATCGGCGAGTGTGCCCGCAACCCGGCAGGCGATGTGTCCGCCACGGACGATCGTCAGGTCTCCAGCCGCCTCGGCCGCTTTGTCGCCTGCATCGGCGCGTTCTTGGAGTTCAGAGACTCGGCCGTGTCGGATCAGCAGGTCGACCAGATGGTATGGGGCGAGGCTGTCACCACGATCGGCGCTGGTCGCGAGCAGGGTGATCGCTTGGTCGACTTGCTGGCGGCTGGCCAGCGCTTCGGCGAGCCGACCGCGCGCCAGCCGGTCGCCGGCGTCGGCCCGGTCGCGGAGCTGCGAAAGGTGGTGGTCATCACCGTCGTGATCGATCAGCCAACCCACGGCGAGCTGGTTGCCGCGCCCTGCGGCGGCGCGTACCTGATCGAGGTCGGTTGCCCCGAGTAGCTCGACGAGCCGGCAGCCGGCGACCAGGTCACCGTGTTCGGCTGCCTGCCGTAGACCGGCAACATCATCGATGTCGGCCATCAGCTCGGTCAATTGGCCCAGAATGTAGGTGGTTTCCCTAAATGGGTGCAGTGCCGCGATCGCCTGCCGTGGACTTCGGTTGGCGACGATGTCGGCAAAGCGGCGGGCGGCGCCTTCGTCTCCGGCGGCGGCGAGTTTGCTATACAGCGGTATCGCATAGGTGTATCGCCAGCGCGTGTCCGCGCTGTACGCCAGCCGCCGGATGTCGACTGAGTCGGTGGGAAAGCTGACGAGCGCCTCCCAGGCAGTCTCGGGCAAGACCGCAGAACGGCGGGTCTCAAAGCCGCGTTGCAGCAGGTAGTCGGCGACACGGTAGCCGACCACTTGGCCCATCACGCCGCCGCTGTCTGGGATCAGCGCTGAGGCCGCGCCGCGCACCTTCGCGGTCGCGTAGGCCAGGGCCCGGTCCAGCCAATCGGCGGACGCGTCGGCCTGCTGGACAGAGGTGAGGTACCCCGGTACCGCTGCGGCCAGGTGTTCCCTCGCAAGCGGTGCCTGCATGCCGAGCCGACGAGCATCGACAGCGGCGGTAATCACAGCCTCTCCATACGGATCATCGGCGTGTTCCCAACGACGTTGCAGATCCGGACCCGCCGCCAAGACCTGAGTCACGCCAGGATCGCTCGCGCGTACCGCGAGGTCGAGCCGGCCATCGACACGGGCAAGGTCCCTGGCCCGAGCCATCTCTGTCTCCGTGAACGCAGCAGCAACGGCGACTGTCGTCGCCAGATCCAGAAGCGCCCGATTGTCAGCTTCAACCGCCACGCCCACGTCCGCCGTGGCCATCCGCGCGTCGTACTCCCGCGGCCAGATCGTGCCGACGACCACCACACCCGCCGCCAGAAGCGCCCGAACCGTCGCCGCAGTCAGTCGCTGCGGGCCGTCGAGGTAACGCTGCAACTCGTCAAGCCAGACCACGGTCCGCGCCGGTCGAGCCTGAACCAGGGCAGCCACCTCGGCACCGAGCGCTGGGTACAGCAACCACCAGTCGGCCATCCGCGACCTGAGCGCCTCGCACAGCATCCGAGTCTTCCCCACCGACGAACCACCCACCAGGAGCAGGAAACCACCGCTGCCGGCAGCTTCATCGAGGAAGGTGCGGATGGCGTCGTCAACGTCGCGGGCCACATACTCGGGAAGATCATTGTCCTGATTGCCAGCCACGATAGCTGCGTGGACTCCCAGCCGTCGCGGTTCAGCGTCGCGAACGCGGACCGCACTGGCCGGGCGCGGCAGATGCGCGGTGGACGCTCGTTCCCACGCGGCCAACCACCCTGGAATCGCGTCGGACGGCACCTCACAGACCAGCAGAAACGTACGGAACGTTTCCTGCTGCGGCAACGTCTTACCCTGCTCGATATCGCTAACGGTGCTGCGCGCGAGCCTGCCCGACCCCGGCGGAAGGCGGCCTGCCGCACGCGCCATCCGCTCGATGGACAGGCCACACCAATGCCGAAGCGCCCTCAACGCGGTGGCCAGCTCCGCGCGGGTCTCAACACCCGACGGGTCGAACGGGCCAGGGGCGCCGGGAAGCTCCTTCACCGTTGCTCACTGCCTCCTCTGCCGAGCGCTGGTCACTGCCAACCCAGCCTAAAGACTCACACGACGGACCCGACGCCGCCGGACCCCACCGCGTGGGGCGTATCGACTCCTCCGCGATCCTCCGGCGCTATCGCCGGAGGCCCCTGCCTCGCGGTGCCATGGAACCATCAACGGGAACCCGGCCGGTCCCCAACTCATCGCCCCAGAGGGGACCACCATGCACTGGCAGACCATCATCGCCACGACCGGGGACATCGCCAACCTGATCAACGCCATCACTGCGCTCATCCTGGTCATCACCAACCGCAGCGGCGACGGGACATCGCCTAACAGCAACCCGTCCGAATAGCCCGACCGGTACGCCGGTGTATGACTTGTCGGGGTCGACGACGGGCATCTGGACGGCAAACGAGCTCGACGGCTTGGTCGCCGTCGAGCTGGTGGACACCTACCGTCGCTCGTTGCGTGGTCACGCCAGCCCGTAGGTTGCTTCGATGATCAACGTGCCCCTGGCGGCGCACCGTTCTGTGACGTGTACCCAACCTGGCAGCATGCCGGCCCTCAAGCTGCGATTGAGGGCCCGACGTAGTCGCGATCGGGTCCACCGAAGGCGGTGGCCGGACATCCTGGCGATCGACGCGACGTCGGGGCAGGAAGCCAAGCTTCCTGCCCCGCTGGATGGGTGCGCCGACTACGCCGGCGCGCCGGTCAAGTCGCGATTATCGGCGCGGCTGGCGGGCTGTCCACATAGCCCGGCGGCAGCTCCACGCCGAGCGTGATCGCCTGCTGCCGCAACGCGCCCGAGGTTGCAGCATGGCGTACATTCCGGAGTTGCTTGGCCGTCAGGCCGTAGCGGCCGCGAGCATCGTCGTCGTTCAGCGGACCCAACGCAGACCTACCGTCGGCACACATCCGCAACCACAGAGCCACCCAGTCCCTGATCGTCGCGGCCGTCGCCGGCACCCGGACACCAGTACCTTGCGGCTCATCGCCATCCGCCTTGCCCGGCTTTGACGGCGCACGCGGCGTGGGCTCTACCGACAGGGGCGCAACGGCCCGCGGCAGCGTCGGAGCCTCAACCGGCCCGGCTGGAGCGCCCGACCACGGCCCAGGTGCGCTCACCGTCACAATCACCTCGCCAGCCCCGGACGTCGCGGCAGCGGCCGTTTCCGGCCGCTCCGTGGCCGCCTGCAGTTCCTGCTGCCGCTGCTCCGCCGCCAGGGCCTCCTGGTGGCGGCTGACGATCTCCGTGTCCCGGACTGCCCGCTTGAGCGCCCGGACCCGGTCGAGGTTGGCGATCGCGTTCAAGACCGTGGCCGGCGTTCCGTCGGCCGGCGGGTAGTTGCGCCAGGCCACCGCCGCGCAGAAGGTGTTCGTGGGCCAGGTGAGCCAGCGTGCCCCGAACTTCGGGTTGCTGCGCTTGACGTGAGCCGCGCCTTCCTCGAACTGCGCGAGGAACTCGTGCAGCATGAGCATGCCGAACAGGCTCAGCAACGCCACGTAGCCGCCCGCGACGACATTGTGATCGCTGTGGGTGTACTCGTAGGCGAAGTTCACCGTCGCCGAGGCGATCGCGGCGCCCCACACCACCCGGTAGCAGCGGTCCGGGGCCTTGCTCAGGGGCACCGCGCGGAACGCCAGGAACGCGAACGTCACGCTGACGCCGTCGAGGGTTCCCGGGACCAGGTATTCCCAGCCACCGCGCCAGCCCAGCACCTCACGCCCGAAGGCGATCAGGCCGTGGAAGGAGCCGGCCAGCACCATCGCCCAGAACAGCCCAGCAGGAATCAGCGCTGCCACCGTCAACACCGTATCCCTCGGCCGGGTGACACCGCCGGCAACCAGTTGCGGGTCGGCAGCGCGTTGACCCGCTCGGCGTATCCGCCGCCGCGTGGTCGACCACGTCATGAGGGTGGCGACGAGATTGGCGGCCACCAGGACCATCCAGACGCCCGACGGCACCTGCTCAGCGAGCGCCGCAACCCTCCCCCACGCGCTCATCGAACACCCGCCACCGAATTAGCCAAACTTTCAGCCGACACCAGCCGACGGCCCGTTACCGCTACCAGCACCACCGTCGGTACGGAAGCGTCCTGGTAACCGCAAGCTGCCAGACTCGCTGCGCGGGCATCTGACCGCCTGCGGTTACCAGACCAGCCGGCCGCGGCAGCAGGGCCGGGACAAAAAAACGGACATATGGTGGTTGTATGCATGATTGACCTCCATCTTGGAGGCCCCGAAGCGGCGCCGCTCCCCACCAACCTTGTTGGGGAAATTGTTGGGGAACGACGCCGGACCTATCCGTCCCAGGCCGGACCGAGCCGGATGCGCTCAATACGCAGCCGCAGCTCAGAGGCCCTTTTCACGACTGGAGCCGATCAAGCCGGATGAACTGAGCGGTTCTTCCAAACTGATTACGCGAGTTCGATTCTCGTCGCCCGCTCCACGAAGAAGCAGCAGGCCGGCTGCGGCAATTGCCGAGCCGAGTCCGGCGGCGATCAGAAAGACCTGGTCGGCGGCCGCCGAGAGCACTGCGAGGGCCACCGCGGAGCCCACCTGACTCGAGGTGTTCGCCAGTCCACTGGCGATTCCGGTGTCCGCCGGCGGCACCGCGGTGGTCGCCACCGCCATCAGGGCGGGAAAGACCAGGCCGATGCCGAACGCCACGATCAGGGTCGGTCCGAGCAGCCCGCCGAGATAGGTGCTGTGCGCATCGGCGGCCGCGAGCCACCCGAAGCCGGCGACGAAGGCGGCCCCGCCGAGCGGCACGCGCGGGCGCGCTCCGGCGGCGAAGCGCGCGACCACCACGAACGTCACCGCCGCGGGGGTCTGCCCCAGTCCCGCCTCCAGCGCGCTGTAGCCCAGCACGTTCTGCATGAACAGTGACGTGAAGAACCACATCGCGACGACGATCCCGCCGAACACGACCAGCACAGCGTTGCCGGCGGCCACGCCGCGGATCGCGAACAGCCGCAACGGCACCAGCGGATGGGTCACGAACCGCTTCTCCACCAGCACGAAGACGGCGAGCAGCAGCAGACCCGTGAACGCCGGCCCGGCGGCCCGCTGCATGACGCCGTAGACGAAGGCGGCCAGTCCCGCTGTTCCGGTCAACGCGCCCACGAGGTCGAGCGGCTCCCGGGCCCGGGCCGGCGCGGCCGCCAGTGACGTCAGCGCCATGGCGATCAGCGCCGCGCCGATCGGCACGTTGATCAGGAAGACCCAGCGCCACGACAGGCCGGTCGTGAGGATGCCGCCCAACACTGCTCCGACCATGCCGCCCACCCCGCCCGCCGCGGACCAGGCGCCGAACGCCCGGGCCCGCTGCGCGCCGGTGAACCGGAAGTTGATGACGGCCAGGGTCGCCGGGGCCAGCATCGCGCCGCCCAGACCCTGGGCGACGCGGGCGCCCACCAGCATCCCAGGGGTGGCGGCCAGGCCCGCGGCAAGGCTCGCCGCGGAGAACAGCGAGAGGCCGGCGACCAGGGTTCGGCGGTGGCCGAACAGGTCGGCGGCGCGGCCACCCAGCAGCATGAAGCCGGCGAAGGCCAGCAGATAGCCGTTCACCACCCAGGTCAGGCCGGCGGCGGAGAACCCCAGGTCGCGCTGGATCGAGGGCAGGGCGACGTTGACGATCGAAACGTCCAGGATCACCACGAACTGGCCGGCGCACACCAGCCAGAGAATCGGCCGTACGGCGGTCATGGTCATGTCGGACTCCCCGTTGCTAGGATTAGTTATGCGCATAATAGTTATGTGCATAACTAATTTCGTCAAGGGAGCGGTCATGGACTTCGAGCACGCCGGCGCCCTCAATCAGGCCATCCGGCTGCTGAGCCTGAGCCATCGCGCGCGGGCCGCGACGCTGCTCACGCCGCTCGGCCTGCACCCCGGCCAGGAGGCACTGCTGCTCGAGCTGGACCGGTCCGGTCCGCGGATCCAGGCGCAGCTCAGCGAGGCGCTCGGCTGCGAGCCGCCCAGCATCACGCTCATGACCCGCAAACTCGAGGCCTCCGGCCAGATCCGCCGGACGGCCTCCCCCGGCGACCGGCGCGCCAGCATCGTCGAGCTCACCGACAGCGGCCGAGCCCTGGTCGAGCAGATCAAGCAGCTCTGGCGCGGGCTCGCCGACGAGACCGTGGCCGGGCTGTCGCCCGAGATCAGGGCTGCGCTGCCGGGCATCCTGACGACGATGGCCGAGAACGTGAATCAGTCGCGCTAGGACCGCAGCTCGCGGGTGAGAACCGCGGGCGTGCGGCCGGTCTCCTGCCGGATCGAGCGGGTCATGTGCGCCTGATCGGCGAAGCCCGTGCGGACGGCCAGATCGGCGAGGTCCGGGGCGTCCGGCAACTCGTCCAGGGCGGCGCGAACGCGCAGGCGCCGGCGGTAGGTGCTCAGCGTGCAGCCGGTCGCGCGCCGGAACATGCGCGACAGGTGCCAGGGAGACCAGCCGACGGCCGCGGCCAGCGACGCCAGATCGTGGGCCGGGTCGGTGTGCAGCCGGGTGCGGACCTCGTCGATCGCCGCGGGCGGCCCCGACCGGCCCGGGTCGGCCGGGAGAAGGGCATCGATCAGCTCGGCGGTGAGATCGGCGCGGTCCGGCGCAGCCGCGGACACCATCCTGCGATGGAGCAGGTCGGCGACCGGGGAGACACGCAGTTCAGTGCCGGCGTGGGCGAAACGGTCGGCCAGGTCGCCGGCGACGGCTATCGACGTACAGACGTCGGGGCCTTGGGGGTGAGCCATCCGCTGGGTCTCCCCCGGGCGCTGGAGATAACCGGCGGTCACGTCGGCCACGGACGAGCGCCCGTCGGCGACGCGGAGAAAGACGCCCCGGCGGACGAGGACCAGAGAGGCGGCGCCGACCTGTTCCTCGGGACCCCAACCCGCGCGCGAAAACCCGGGACAGCGGACGGCAGCTACGCGGGCGAAGGACGTCTCCACGAGGACGCTGTGGTCGAGCACCGGTTCACGGTAGGCCGGGGGTACGACAGTTCGAGGACGGCAAGAACGTTCAAGACCGGGGCGGGGTTGCGGCCCCAGGCTGGTGGCATGACTTTGGCTGAGGAGCTTGTCGCAAGTGGACCCTGGGTGGGGCACGAGCAGGAGATGGACCTCTACGGGCGGCTGGTCGGGACCTGGGACGTGACCAACCGGTACTTCGTCGAGGAGCGGGACGAGTGGGTCAACGGGACGGTGGTGTGGACGTTCGGCTGGACGCTCGGCGGGCACACCGTGCAGGACGTCATGTGGTTCACCACGCCGGGGGCGGACGGCTATCCGCAGCGGATCACCGGCAGCACCGTGCGGCACTACGACCCGGGCGCCAAGAGCTGGGCGATCGTCTGGTTCTCCGGGCGCGGGACGGCCTTCAAGCTGACCGGCCGGGCCGGGGACGACGGCGGCATCTTCCAGGAGGGCACGCAGCCGGACGGGCGGCCGATCCGGTGGCTGTTCACCGACGTCACTGCGGAGAGCTTCCGGTGGGTGGGCCTGGTGTCCGACGACCACGGGGAGACCTGGCGCGTCAGCCAGGAGATGCTGGCTCGCCGGCGCGATTGAGTTGGGGCACAGCGCCGGGCCGCCACCCGGCGCTGTGCCGATTCAACACCGGCGAAGAGGAAGAACTCCGACGCCGGTGAGTTTCTGGCGCCCCCTCTGGTGGGGCGTGCCGGCGGATCCGGGAGCACTTCCAATCTTGAAGGTTTCCAGTAATCCGGCCGCCAACGTAACGCCCACCTTCGATGCGCGTCTATTAGCGGGTCCTTAAATCTGACCCGGGATTAGCAAGTCGTCACACAGGGCAATCAGCATCCATGACGCTGTCTCCGGAGGAGCGGCCGGAGCGAGAACTGCCGCCCCAGCCCCCGACCACACCCGCCGATCTGCCCCTGCCCGTGGACGGAACAGGCGGGGAGATTGCGCCGCCGCCCGGAGTCCGGCAGCCGTTCACCCGGGTGCGGGCCGCCTGGGTCGGCGTGTGGGCCGGGATCGTCGTGGTGATCCTGCTGATCATCTTCATCGGGCAGAACACGGCGCCCGTCGACGTCCACTTCCTCTGGCTGGACGGACAGATCCCGACCGCATTGGCGCTGCTCATCGCCGGCGTGGGCGGAGCGATCATCGCGGTGGCCGCCGGCGCCGCACGCATCGTCCAACTACGCCGCATGATGCGCCGCGACCACTGAAGCGGGACGAGAGCCCTTGACATGTGACCTTTTGGTCTCATAACTTGGCGTCATGGACGACGACGACCGGGTGTTCAAGGCGCTGGCCGACCCGAGCCGCCGGTTTCTGCTCGATCTGCTCTTCGAGCGCGACGGGCGCACCCTCACCGAGCTCGAGTCCGAGCTCGCGATGACGCGCTTCGGCGTCGCCAAGCACCTCAAGCTGCTCGAGGAAGCCGGTCTCGTCGTGACCCGCCGATCGGGCCGGGAGAAGCTGCACTTCCTCAACCCCGTGCCGATCCGGCTGATCCACGACCGATGGATCGACAAGTACACCGAGCACCACGTCACGACTCTCATCGATCTCAAGCACGCGCTGGAGGAAGAACCATGAGCGAGGCAACGCAGGTCTACCGGGTCTGGATCAAGGCGACACCGGAGCGGATCTGGGCGGCGATCACCGATCCGGAGTGGAACTCGCGGTATGCGTACGAGTCGCCCGGTTACTACGAGTTGCACCAGGGCGGCTCGTTCCGGCAGGCGGCGACCGACGAGATGAAGCAGTTCGGCAAGGCCGGCGGGTTCGAGGTGCCGGACACGATCGTCGACGGCAAGGTGCTCGAGGCCGATCCGCCGCGGCGGCTGGTGCAGACCTGGCGGATGCTGATGGACCCGACGACCGCGGCCGAGCCGTTCACGACTCTCACCTACGAGATCGAGGACGCGAAGATGCAACCGGGCGTGTGCAAGCTGACCGTCACGCACGAGCTGACCGGCGCTCCGGCGACCGCCGCGATGGTGGCGGGCACCGAGGACAGCGGAGCCGGTGGTGGCTGGGCGTGGATCCTCAGCGACCTGAAGACGCTGGTCGAAACGGGTAAGAACTTCACCGGATGACGCAGCTTTACCGGTCCGGCCCGCAGGCGTTGCGGAGCCGGGCCGGTAAGGTCCGGCGGATGACCTGGCTCTGGACCTCACTCATAGTGATCGGCGCTGCCATGATCGTGGCGGCCTTCTGGCCGAACCTGCGCCGCCGGAAGGACAAAAACGAAAACGAGGAAGGCGTCGACTAGCCATTTCCACCGGGCTGGCACACTACCAAGGGTGAGCGACGAAGAGCTGGAGACGTACAGCCTCGTCGAGCTTGCCGTCGACCGGCTGCGGCGGGACATCCTGAGCGGACGATCCGATCCCGGCGAGCGACTCGTCGAGGAGCAGCTGACCCGGCGCCTGGGCATCAGCCGGGCCCCGTTGCGCGAGGCCATGCGGCTCCTGGCCCAGCAAGGGCTGGTCGAGCACATCCCGCGCCGCGGCGCCCGGGTGGCGACCCTCTCCGACGAAGACGTGCGCGAGCTCTACGAGGTCCGCGACGTTCTGGAGCGGCACGCGGTGGCTGCCATGCCGAAGCATCCCGATCTGACCGGCTTGCGGGCCGCGCTCGAGGTGATGCGCAAGGCGACCGAGGCGGACGACCGCCTGGAGCTGGCCAACGCGCATCGCCGCTTCCACACCGAGGTGGTGCGGATCGGCGGCAACAAGCAACTGGCCGGCCTGTACGAGTCGGTCCTGGTGCGGATCCAGCTGTACATGGCGGTCAACATGCGCCGGGAGGCGGAGACCGCGCGGGCCGAGGACGGCGTGCTGCGGCACGAGCGGCTGTTCGCGGCGGTCGAGGCGGGTGACGCCGACGGCGTCGTCAGCGCGCTGACCGACCATGGGGCGCGCACCTATCTGACGTAGCGAAACCGCCGCGTTACAAGACCGGGCGAAGAACGAAACAGGATTGTCGACAATCGACGATGTGGACGTACACGAGGTCGTCGAGGAAACGCTCGCCCGGCTGAGCGATGGTGACGGGGTCTGGATCAGCTCCTTCACCGCCGCTGAGCTGCACGCCCGCGCCGACGAGATCGATCCGGCCCGGCCTCTCGCCGGGGTGCCGTTCGCGGTCAAGGACAACATCGACGTCGCCGGGCTGCCCACTACGGCCGCCTGCCCGGACTTCGCCTACCGGCCGGAACGCAACGCCCCGGTCGTCCAGCGCCTGCTCGACGCCGGCGCGATCGCGGTCGGCAAGACCAACCTGGACCAGTTCGCCACCGGGCTGACCGGGGCCCGCTCCCCCTACGGCTCGCCGGAAAGCGTCTTCGGCGGCGGGCTGATCTCGGGCGGATCCAGCTCGGGAAGCGCGGTCGCGGTGGCCAACGGCGCGGTGCGGTTCGCCCTCGGCACCGACACCGCCGGCTCCGGGCGGGTGCCGGCTGCCCTCAACGGCATCGTCGGGATCAAGCCGACCCGCGGCCTGCTCAGCACGCTCGGGGTGGTGCCGGCCTGCCGGTCCCTCGACTGCGTCTCGGTCTTCGCCCCCGATCTCGGGACCGCCGACCGGGTGATGCGCACGGCCGCCGGCCCCGTTGCCGGGGACCCCTGGTCCCGTACCGGAAGAAGGCCGTTGATCTCGGCGCCTCGGGTAGGCGTACCGGAAAGCCTCGATTTTTTCGGTGATGCCGGGCAGGAGAAGGCGTTCGCAAGGTTCACCGGCGACGTCACCGTCGACATCGGACCGCTGCTCGAGGCAGGTGACCTGCTCTATCGCGGCCCCTGGGTGGCCGAGCGCCTGGCCGACCTCGACGACTTCCTGAAAACCCACCCCGACTCGGTCCTGCCGGTCACCCGGCGCATTCTCGAGACGGGGTACGCCTTCAGCGCCGCCGACGCCTTCCGCGCGCAGCACCGTCTGCGGGAGCTGCGGATGGCCGCCGACTGGATCTGGCAGAAGACCGACGTGCTGGTGCTGCCGACGATCGGGACCACCTACACGCATGCGGAGATCGCCGAGGATCCGATCGGCCGCAACCTCAACCTCGGCCGGTACACGCAGTTCGCGAACCTGCTGGACATGGCCGCCGTGACCGTGCCGAACGGATTCACCGCCGACGGCCGGCCCGCCTCGCTGACCCTGTTCGGCCCGGCGTTCAGCGACGAGACCCTGATGCTCTTCGCCCGTTCCCTGACCGTCAACGACAGCACGGCACCGCCCAGGACATCACCGCCGGCGGCGGCCGGCGGAACTACCGGATGAGAGGAGCGAACTGATGACCGCGATGATCGGGCCGGTTCAGGCCAACCCGTACATGTGGCCCTACGACGGGGCGGTTCCCGTATCGAAGACCGCGCTGATCTGCATCGACTGGCAGGTCGACTTCTGTGGCAAGGGCGGCTACGTCGACTCGATGGGTTACGACATCGAGCTGACCCGGGCCGGGCTGCCGGCCACCGCCAAGCTGCTCGACCACGTCCGTGGCCTGGGCATGCTCGTCATCCACACCCGCGAAGGCCACGACCCGGACCTGTCCGACCTGCCGCCGAACAAGCGGTGGCGGTCGGCGCAGATCGGGGCCGAGATCGGCAGTGACGGACCGTGCGGCCGGATCCTGGTGCACGGCGAGCCGGGCTGGGAGATCGTCCCCGAGGTGGCGCCGGTGGCCGGCGAGGTCGTCATCGACAAACCGGGCAAGGGCGCTTTCTATGCCACCAACCTGGATCTGGTGCTGCGCACGCACGGCATCACCCACATCATCCTCACCGGCATCACGACGGACGTCTGCGTGCACACCACCATGCGGGAGGCCAATGACCGCGGTTACGAGTGCCTGATCCTCAGCGACTGCACGGGGGCCACCGATCCGTCCAACCACACCGCGGCGCTGCACATGGTCACCATGCAGGGCGGCGTCTTCGGCTGCGTCTCCACATCGGACGACGTGATCGCGGCTACGGAGGTTTGAATGCCTACAGTGGACGCCCAGCCCGGGCCCTTCTCCTTTGATCCGGACAGCACCGCGCTCGTCGTCATCGACATGCAGCGCGACTTCCTTCTCCCCGGCGGCTTCGGCGAGAGCCTCGGCAACGACGTCTCTCAGCTGCAGAAGACGATCGAGCCGCTCGCCGCGCTGATGGCGGCCTGGCGCACGGCCGGTCTGCCGATCATCCACACCCGCGAGGGCCACAAACCCGATCTGTCCGACTGCCCCCCGGCGAAGCTGAGCCGCGGCGCGCCGAGCATGCGCATCGGCGACCCGGGGGCCTTCGGTCGCATCCTGATCCGCGGCGAATACGGCCACGACATCGTCGACGAGCTCCAGCCGATCGAGGGCGAGACGGTCATCGACAAACCGGGCAAGGGCGCGTTCTATGCGACCGAATTGTCCGACATTCTGGAAAAGGACGGGATCAAGTCGCTGATCGTTACGGGGGTCACGACCGAGGTGTGTGTGCACACCACGGTCCGTGAGGCGAACGACCGCGGCTACGAGTGCCTCGTCCCGGCCGACTGCGTCGGCTCCTACTTCCCCGAATTTCAGCAGGTCGGCCTCAAGATGATCGCCGCCCAGGGCGGCATCTTCGGCTGGGTCGCCGAATCCCCCGCAGTGATCGCCGCTATTCAGGAGTAGATATGAGCACAGAAACGGCCGCCAAGCTGCCGTATTGGGTTCGCGGAGACACGAACGCCTTCTTCGGCTTCGGCGTCAACGTCCTGGTCAACGTCCTCACCCTCACCGGCCTGTGCATCGGCGTCATCAAGATGCCGCCCGGCGACGTCTTCGGCATCGTTCTCCCCGCGCTCGGCATCGCCCTGGTCGCCGGCAACATCTACTACACGTACCTGGCCCGGCGGCTCGCCGCCAAGGAGAACCGCACCAACGTCACGGCCATGCCGTACGGGCCGAGCGTCCCGCACATGTTCATCGTGATCTTCGTGATCATGCTGCCGATCTACCTGCGGACCAAGGACCCGATCCAGGCGTGGACCGCGGGCATCGCCTGGGCCTTCATCATCGGCGTCATCGTGCTGATCGGCGCGTTCGTCGGACCGTACATCCGCAAGTACGCCCCCAAGGCGGCGATGCTCGGCACCCTGGCCGGCATCTCGATCACGTTCATCTCGATGAACCCGGCCGGCAACATGTTCAAGGCCGCCTGGATCGCCCTGCCGGTCTTCGCCCTGCTGCTGATCGGCCTGCTCACCGACATCAAGCTGCCCTTCAACTTCCCGATCGGCCTGGCCGCGCTGCTGATCGGCACCGCGATCGGCTGGATCGGCGGGGCGATGAGCGCGCCCGACGTGACCGCCGCCGCGAAGGACATCGCGTTCGCCTTCCCGCACCTCAAGTTCGACCTGCTGATCGACGGCCTCAAGGACATGGCCCCGCTGCTGGCCACCGCCATCCCGCTGGGCGTTTACAACTTCACCGAGGCGATGACCAACGTGGAGAGCGCCGCCACCGCCGGCGACCGCTACAACCTGCGCAGCGTGCTCCTGGCCGACGGCGCGGGCGCGGTCATCGGCTCCTGCCTCGGTTCGCCGTTCCCGCCGGCCGTCTACGTCGGCCACCCCGGCTGGAAGGCGGCGGGCGGCCGCACCGGCTACTCGATGGCGACCGGCGTGGTCATCGCGCTGCTCTGCTTCTTCGGTCTGTTCGGCCTGCTCGGCGCGATCTTCCCGACTGCGGCGATCGTGCCGATCCTGCTCTACATCGGCCTGCTGATCGGCGCCCAGGCGTTCCAGGCCACCCCACGGGCGCACGCGGCGGCGGTGGTGGCCGCGCTCGTGCCGAACATCGCCCAGTGGGTCACCGGCATGATGGACAACGCGCTGTCGGCGGCCGGCACCTCGGCCGCGCAGGTCGGCACGGACGCGCTGGCCGGCGCCGGTGTCGTCTACGACGGCCTGAAAACGCTCGGCGAGGGCGCCATCCTGGCCGGTCTGGTGCTCGGCGCGATCGTCGCGTTCATCATCGACAAACGGTTCTGGCACGCGGCGATCTTCGCGGGCTCGGGCGCGGTGCTCACCTTCGTCGGCCTGATCCACGCCGCGAAGGTGCAGTGGAACGCGAACGGCCAGGTCACCCTCGGGTACCTGTTCCTCGCCGTGGTCTGCGTGCTGTTCGCGCTCACCAAGCCGGCGCCGCGCGAACCCGACGCCGAAGAACTGAAGCTCCTCGCCGAGGAGTTCGAAGGCAACACCTTCACCGAGGCGCCGGAAGGCGGCGTCCCGGTGCCGGCCAAGGCCTGACGTCCCGCGGCGGCCCGGCTCAGTGCCGGGCCGCCGCACCCGTTGCAACAGAGGGGAACGAGCGTGGAGATCGATCGGCCGGACGTCATCGCCGAGGTCGGCGCCGCTTTCGAGGCCTACGAACGCGCCCTCGTCGCCAACGACGTCGAGGGCATCCTCAGCTTCTTCGCACCCCGCGCCCTCCGCTACGGCATCGCCGACCAGCAGACCGGCCTCGAGGAACAGGCCGAGTGGCGGCATGCGCAGGGCGACCTGCCGCCGGGCCGTCGTCTCAAGGACACCGACATCCAGGCGTACGGCGTGAGCACCGCGATCGTGACGACCCTGTTCGGTTATCCCGGCAGCGACGTGCTCGGCCGTCAGTCACAGACCTGGGTGCGGTTGCCCGAAGGCTGGCGCATCGTGCACGCCCACGTCTCCGAGCCGCTCAGCTGATCTGACCGGCCACCCAGTGGTAGGCGTCCATCACCCATTGGGTCTGCTGCAGGTCGGCGACGCCGACGCCGGCCAGGAACAGCGCGGTGACCAGGTGCGAGCCGCGGGCGGTGCGGCGCCGGCGGCCGAACTGGCGCTCCAGCACCACGTAGCCGACGACGCGGGCCAGGCAGAACACGCCCACGGCGACGGCCAGGGTGACCGCGAACACGATCAGCGGGGTGCCGAGCGGACCGCCGCCGGACAACGCCCAGATGCCCCAGCAGACGAACGCGAACAGCACCGCCGCGGTGGTCCACTCGCTGCCGCGGCGCAGTTCGCTCCAGCGCCAGGTCATGCCGTGCGGCGCACCCGGCGCCTCGGCGCCCGGCCAGCCGATGCCGGTCGGCTCGTGCTCGGCGTAGCGCTGCGTGTGGTGCGGCTGCGGGTTGACCTGCGCGCGGCCCCGGCTGAACGGCGCCGGGTCGGCCGGCGGTGGCGGTGTCGGCACAGTGCCCGGCGCCGTGGGTTGGTCGGCCCACGGATCCTGTGGTGGCATGTCGAGCGTCCGCTCAGACCACTGCGGTTGCTCCGGCATACGGATCCCCCTCTTCGTTCCGGCCCCCACAACGAGAGTAGCGAGCCAACAAATCGTTCGCCGTAGTGCGCTCGGTCCGTTACACAGATGCGCATGGACGATTCCGTGCGCCTGCGTCAGGCCACCGCTGACGACCACTCCGCGATCGTCGGCATCGAGGGCTATGTCTTCCACCACGACCTCGACGACGAGGCCCGCGAGCTCGACCGCCGCCTGTTCGAACCGGAGCGGTCCCTGGTCGCCGACGACGACGGCACGGTTGTCGGGCACACGACCGCGCTGACCCGAGATCTCACCGTACCGGGCGCGGTCCTTCCGGCCGCGCACGTGACCGGCGTCGGCGTGCTGCCCACCCATCGCCGACGCGGCCTGCTCACCGCGATGATGCACCGGCAGCTGACCGAGATCGCCGAGGCCGGCCGCGAGTCGCTCGCGGTGCTCTGGGCCAGCGAGACCACGATCTACCCGCGCTTCGGTTACGGTCCGGCGGCGACCCGGCTCCAGCTCAACGCGATGACCCGGGAGGTGCGCATCACTCCCGCCGCGCCGGCCCCGCGGGGACGGCTGCGGCTCGTCGAGCCGGCCGAGGCCGTCGAAGAACTCAAGAAGGTGTACGAACGGGCCCGCCCCCGCCGGATCGGGTGGTCGAGCCGCCCCGGCGCGTGGTGGGACCGCCGTGTCTGGGACCCATCGGCCTGGCGTGACGGCGCCACCACCCGCAAGGGTGTGCTCTTCGAAGGCCCCGACGGCCCCGAGGGGTACGCGATGTGGCGGATCAAGGACGACTGGGACGACTGGGGCCCCAATGCCCAGGTCCGGGTCACCGAGATCGTCGCCGACGACCCCGGGGTCTATGCGGAGCTCTGGCGCTTCCTGTTCGGCATCGACCTGGCCCGCAGCGCCACCTACGACTTCGCCGCACTCGACGAGCCGCTGCAATACCTGGTCGACGAGCCGCGCCGGCTCGGCCGGGGCTACGGCGACGCCCTGTGGATCCGCCTGGTCGACCTGCCGGCCGCGCTGGAGGCCCGGCGCTACCTGACCCCGTTCGACGTCGTGATCGAGGTGACCGACCCGCTGATCACGTCGAACAGCGGGCGCTGGCGCCTGACCGCCGGCGCCGACAAGGCCACCTGCGTGCGCACCACCGACCCGGCCGACCTGGCCTGCTCGATCACCGAGCTGGGCGCCGTCTATCTCGGCGGCACCACGCTGGGCGGGCTGCACGCGGCCGGCCGGGTGCAACGGCTGAGCGGCAACTTCCCGGCGCAGGCCTTCGCCTGGGAGCGCCTGCCGAATCCCATCGAGGTGTTCTGAGTGACCCCCGCGGCGGTACCGTCGGCGACATGGCCGAGCCCGAACGCCGACGCCGCCGCGTGCGTCCCTCCTCGTCGTCCGCCCCGGCGGATGCCGGACCGCCCGCGACGGACACGCCCGCCGTCCCGCCCGCCGGGAGCGCGGCAACGAGCGCGGTAGCCGACCCCGACGAGGTGCCGGCGGCTTCGGACCGCCCGCGCCCGGACCTGATCGACCGCCCCCGGCCGGCGGCTGCGGACAACCGGCCGGATGGCGCCGAGCGGCCCCGCCCAGCCGGAAACGGCCCAGCCGGAAACGGCCCAGCCGGAAACGGCCCAGCCGGAAACGGCCCAGCCGGAAACGGCCCAGCCGGAAACGGCCCCGCCGGAAACGGCTCGGACGGCGGCGAGCGGTCCCGGGCGGCTTATCCCCGGCGGCCGGCCGGTGGGCCGCAGCCGGGCGGGAACGGGCCGGGCGCCGCCGGGGACGACCGGGAGTCCGAGCGGGGCCTGCGCGGGCTGGTGGGATCCGGGTCGTCGCAGGTGAGTGTGGGTGCGGCGCTGCGTGCCCGGGACGCGGCCCGGTCGAGCGACGAGCAGCTCGAGGACGCCGACCGCAACCTGGTGATCGTCCGCCGCAATTGGGTGCCCCGCGAGGAGCTGCCCCGGAACCGTTAGGGGTGTCGGCCGCGGGCCGGGTCAGGCCGGGCCGGCAGCCGGGTGGCGGGCTTGCCACGCACCCGGCTGTCCGTGCGCCACGGGACTCGTCCCGTGGCGTACTTCAAAAGGTCTTCAGGACGGCAGATCCGGCAGCTGGCCGGTTTTTTCCCACTCGGTCAGCTGGCTGATGCGGCGGGCGTGGCGCGGGTTGCCGGAGAACGGCGTGGCCAGGAACATCTCGACGAACTCGGTGGCCTCGTCGAGGGTGTGCTCGCGGGCGCCGATGCTGATGACGTTGGCGTCGTTGTGCTGGCGGGCCAGCTGGGCGATCTCGGTGCGCCAGACCAGGGCCGCACGGACGCCGTCGATCTTGTTGGCGGCGATCTGCTCGCCGTTGCCGGAGCCGCCGATGACGATGCCGAGTGAACCCTCGTCGGCGACCACCTTGGCCCCGGTGTGCAGGCAGAAGGCCGGGTAATCATCCTCCGGGTCGTAGACGTGCGGTCCCACGTCGACGACGTCGTGCCCCTGCTTGATCAAGTAGTTGACGAGGTGCATCTTCAGTTCGTAACCGGCGTGGTCCGAACCCAGGTAGACACGCATGTCCTGAGTCTGTCAGAAGGTCAGTGCGCTGCGCAGCGAGGACGCGACTTGGTCGGTCGCGGCGCGTGCGGCGTCGATCACCGCGAGCTTGCGGGCGAAGCCGTGATTGACGCCCATGTAGCGGGTGTGCACCACCGGGACGTTCGCGGCGACCAGCGCGTCGGCGTAGTCGGCGCCCTCGTCGCGCAGCACGTCGTATTCGGCCGTGATGATCAGTGTGGGTGGCATGCCGGCCAGGTCGGGGGTGGCGAAGATCGCCACGTCGGGGGTGAAACGGGTCATCCGGTCGGGGACGTAGGTCTCCCACGCCAGCTTCATCGAGGCGCGGTCCAGGCCGTATTCGCCGAGTTCGGCGTAGGACTCCGAGGCGGTCATCGGGTCCAGCGCCGGATAGATCAGGACCTGGTAGTCGAGCGGGGTGGCCGCGTCGCGCTGCCTTCGGGCCGCGATCGTTGCCAGCTGGGCGCCGGCGCTGTCGCCACCGATCGCCAGCCGGGTGGAATCCACCCCTAGGTCCGACTTGCGGGCATAGGAGATGACCGTCTCGACGTCGTCGAGCGCTGCCGGGAAGACATGCTCGGGCGCCAGGCGGTAGCCGACCGACAAAACGGAAACACCAGATTTATCGGCTATCCGGCGACAGACCCGGTCGACCGTCTTGATGCTGCCGTAGCACCAGCCGCCGCCGTGCACGTAGACGAAGAGCGGCGCATCCGGTTTCGTCGCGTAGAGGCGGCACGGGACGCCGTCCGCGTCCACGTCGGCCACCACCGGCAGCGGGAGGGCCGGGCCGCACTCCAGGTCGACCGACTCCTCCATCGCCGCCCGGGCGAACGCGAGCCGCTCGTAGGGGTCGTCGAGATCGGCCGGTGGCCGGCGGCGGATCGAGTCCGCCGCCGTCACCTGTGGATGCAACATCAGTCGAGCTGGGCCAGGACGAGACCGCCGCGCGCCTTCGGGGTGAACCAGGTGCTCTTGCGGGGCAGCTTCTGCCGCTCCAGGTTGACCGCCACGAAGTCGTCCACCGTGACCGGCGCGACCAGCACGGCCAGCTCGGCACGGCCCGCGTCGACCTCGCCACGCAGCCACTGCGCCGAATAGTCACCGCCGATGTAGGAGATCCGCTTGTCACCCGGGTCGAGGCCGAGCACGTCGCCGAGCAGCTCCCGCTCGACCAGCGCATGGTCGAGGTTCTCCACGTCGGGCAGATTCTTGTCGACCGGCAGGACCACCGCGAAGGTGCGGCCGTCCAGGTAGATCTCGACCGTGCCCTTGGCCACCGCGTTCGACCGCTCGGTCACCTCGGCGCCGCTGTTGCGCAGCCGGGTCAGGAAGTCGTCGGGCGGCATCGGCAGCTCGCTGACCAGCCGGTTGTAGGGCTGGATGGCGACCGAGGCCGGGGTGGTGACCACGGCCAGGAAGCGCGGCAGGCGGCCGGTCTGGGCGGCCAGGCTGCGGTGGTTGCCGTCGGCCACCACCAGTTCGCCGCCGCCGGCGAGCGCGGTGAGCTCGTCCTGCAGCGGGCCGGGCCCGATCGGCCAGATGGCGTGGGTGCGGCCGGTCTGGTCGGTGTCGGTCGCGGCGGGGTCGCCCGCGGTCTCGGTGGCGGCCGCGAGGGCCGCGTGCAGCTCGTCACCCTTGGCGGTCTGCAGCAGGAGCACGGGCGAGAGAAGCGTGCTGAGCGCACCCGCCAGGGCGACGCGCTCCCGAACCTTCTCGATGAAGACCTCTTCGTTGCGGATGACCAGGCCGGCCTCGTCGGCGCTGGCGGAGATCTGGTCGGTGTCGACCATGCTCCACAGGCCGTACGCGGGGGCCTCGCCGGGCGCGGTGATGCGGTAGAGCACCACGACGTGCTCGGCCTCGGCGTAACTGCCCTCGGCGCGCTCCAGCGCGAGCCGGGCCACCGCGTCGGGCAGCGAGTCGGTGAAGGACTTGCCCAGGCTGTCGGGCGCGAGGTGCGGCATCTCGACGGCGAGAGCGCTGTGCGGGTTGGCGGAGATGATGGCGGTGATTTCGGCGTCGTCGGCGAACTCGTCGTAGTTCTGCGCGCCGGTTGCCCCGGTGGTGAGCCAGGCCCGGCTGATCGAATGCACGACCGTCGTCATGGCGCGCAACCTACCTGGTCGGACGTTGGTGCCGGGCGACCGGCATGTTCCCGCGTGACCTGGCTAACTGTGCTTTTCGCCACGCCCCGACGGGACGCTCCAGGGGCGTCGCCGAAACGCTCACCGGAGGCGCCACCATGGCCGCCATCTCGGGCGCCAGATTGGCCCAGTCCCCGCGGTGCACCGCAAAGATCGACGACGCGACCGTCTCGGTCTCGGACATCTGCCTGCCTCCGGTCGTTCATGTGGGCTTCCTACCCCCATCCAACGACCGGTAGTCCGCCTCGGTGGTGCGTTTGGCGGAGAAGGCTGCACTCCGGGTGCGCCTCGACCGGGCCGGGCCGCATAGTCTGGCGTTGAAAAGCTTGATGCGCTCTTAAGGAGAGTGGCTGTGGCCGGAGTTCGAAACTTGACCCAGGTGGAGGCCGCCGATCGCGCCCGCCTGCTCGAGGTGACCGGATACGACATCGCGTTGGATCTCACCGACGGGCATGGCAATCCGGGCGACGGCACCTTCCGCTCCACCACGGTCGTGACATTCCGGTGCATCGAGCCCGGCGCGGACACGTTCATCGAGACCGCCGCCCAGTCGGTGCGGTCGGCCACGCTGAACGGCAAGCCGCTCGATCTGACCGGCTTCTCCGCCGAGCGGGGCCTGACCCTGCGCGGGCTGGCCGCCGAGAACGAGCTGGTGGTCGACGCCGACTTCGCCTACTCGGCGAGCGGTCAGGGCCTGCAGCGCAGCCCCGACCCGGTGGACAAGGAGATCTACCTCTACAGCCAGTTCGAGACGGCCGACGCGCAGCGGGTCTACGCGTGCTTCGACCAGCCCGACCTGAAGAGCGTCTACACCTGGCACGCGACGGTGCCGAAGCACTGGAAGGCCATCTCCAACATGCCGGTGGAGTCGGTGGCCGAGGCCGGCCCGGGCGCCAAGACCGTGCACTTCCGGACGTCGGAGCGGATGAGCACCTACATCACCGCGATCTGCGCCGGGCCCTACCACGAGGTGCGGTTCACCCACGACGGCATCGACATGGGTTACTTCTGCCGGGCCTCGATGGCGCAATATCTCGACGTCGACGACCTGCACCTGGTCACCACGCAGGGCTTCGACTTCTTCCAGGAGCAGTTCGGCGCGCGGTACCCGCTGCCGAAGTACGACCAGCTCTGGGTGCCCGACTTCAACGCCGGCGCGATGGAGAACTTCGGCTGCGTCACGCACGCCGAGGCGCACTACATCTTCCGCTCGCAGGTCACCGACTTCGAGTACGAACAGCGGGCCAACACGATCCTGCACGAGCTCGCCCACATGTGGTTCGGCGACCTCGTCACCATGCGCTGGTGGAACGACCTGTGGCTGAACGAGTCGTTCGCCGAGTGGGCCAGCCACTGGTGCAACTCGGAGGCCACCCGCTACACCGACGCCTGGACCACGTTCCTGTCGGTGCGCAAGAGCTGGGGCTACCGCCAGGACCAACTGTCCTCGACGCACCCGGTCTACACCGAGATGCCCGACCTGGAGGCCGTCGAGGTCAACTTCGACGGCATCACGTACGCCAAGGGCGCCGGCGTCATCAAGCAACTGGTCGCCTACGTCGGTCAGGACTCGTTCCTCACCGGCCTGCGGGCGTACTTCGCCAAGCACGCCTGGAGCAACGCCACCTTCGACGACCTGCTCACCGAGCTGGAGTCCGCTTCCGGCCGGGAGCTGCGCAAGTTCGCCGCCCAGTGGCTGGAGACGGCGCAGGTCAACACGCTGCGCCCACTCGTGGAGCTGGCCGACGACGGCACCTACGCGAGCGTGGTCGTGCAGCAGGAGGCCCCGGCCGACTACCCGACGCTGCGCACCCACCGCATCGGGATCGGGCTCTACGACGTCGACGGCGACCGGCTGGTCCGCCGCGACCTGCTCGAGATCGACGTCACCGGCGAGCACACCGAGATCACGGCGCTGACCGGGGTGCGCGCGGCCGACGTGCTGCTGCTCAACGACGACGACCTGTCGTACACGAAGATCCGCCTCGACGAGCGGTCGATGGCCGCCGTGGTCAAGCACATCGGCGGCATCGACTCGTCGCTGGCCCGGGCGCTGGTCTGGAACGCGGCCTGGGACATGCTGCGCGACGCCGAGATGGCCGCCCGCGACTACATCACCCTGGTCTGCTCGGGCCTGCCCCGGGAGACCGACATCAACCTGACCACCTGGACGACCCGGCAGGCGGGCAGCGCGGTCGCGCAGTACGCCGACTCGGCCTGGCAGCCGGAAGGCTGGGCCGAGCTGGCCGAGCTGGCCCGCACCCAGCTGATCAACGCCGAGGCCGGCAGCGGCTGGCAGCTCAGCTGGGCCCGCGCGTTCATCACCGCGGCCCGGGACGACAACGAGCAGTCCCTGCTGCGCGGCTGGCTGACCGGCGAGGAGGTCCCGGCCGGTCTCGTGGTCGACACCGAGCTGCGCTGGAGCCTGCTGCAGGCTCTCGCGGCGCTCGGCTCGGTGACGCTCGAGGACATCGAGGACGAGCTGAACGGCGACCGCACCGCCAGCGGCGAACGGGAGGCGGCGATCGCCCGGTCGCTCATCCCGACCGCCGAGAACAAGGCGGCGGTGTGGGCTCAGCTGACCGGCGAGTCGGACATCCCGAACTGGCTCAACCGGTCGCTGCTGTCCGGCTTCCACAGCGTCAAGCAGGTGGAGCTGACCGCGCCGTACACGACGAAGTTCTTCGACGTGGTCGGTGACGTGTGGGCCCGCTCGGACTCGGAGCCGGCCCAGGAGTTTGTCATGATGGGTTACCCGTACCTGCAGATCAGCGAGGAGACGGTGGCGCTGACCGACGCGTGGCTGGCCCGGGACGGCCAGCCGGCGTCACTGCGCCGGCTGGTGGCCGAGGGCCGGGACGGCGTGGTGCGGGCGCTGAAGGCTCGCGCCCGCGACATCGCCGGAAGTTAGCCAGGTCGCCGGGGCCAATCGGACCGGATAGGGGGCGTCGAGCTTGACCGGCTCGGCGCCCTCGATGCTGTTCTCGGCACGGTAGCGGGCGGCGCCCAGGGCGTAGGTGTGCAGGACCGGGCCGTCGCGGCCCGGCTCGACCCGCCAGAACGCCTTGATGCCGGCCTCCGCGTACAACGTGGGCTTGAGGACGCGGTCGTAGCGCCGGGTCGCCGCGGTCTCCACCTCGACCACCAGCGCGACGTCGGCCGGGTCGCTCCAGACCGCGCCGGAGGACCGCGGCCGCAGCACCGTGACATCCGGCACCAGGTTGCTGCTGTCCATCGCTATGCCCAGCCGCGCGCACACCCACCAGCCGGGCGGGGCGGCCGCGCGCAGGGCGGTCACGAGGGCACGGACGATCGTCTCGTGCGGCTCGGGCGGCGGGGGCGAGGCGTGCAGGCAGCCGTCGACGATCTCGTAACGATGGCCGTCCTGCGGGAAAAGGTGGAGATCGGGCTCGGTCCAGACGCCGTCGGGGGCACTCCAGCGGACCGGCGGGCTCACAGCCTGCGTCGTCATCACACCTCCGTCTTTGGGGTGTACGCGGAGTGCAAGCCTACTAACAGCCGGTTGTTGCCGCCCGGTTTCCGGTTGATTTGGCACACGAAAAAGAGGCCCCGGATGGGGCCTCTTTCCGCTGTTACGACTCGGTCAGTGCCGGCCGGCGTGCGAGGCCAGCTGGTCGATCCCGGAAAGCACTCCACCGGCCAGGTCACCACCGGCGAAGGCAGCGGCCATCGACAGGCCGGCCAGTTTCGCGTCGCGGTCCGAGATGCGCTTGCGCGCCTCGTTGCCGGTGACGATCTCGAGCTTGCGCTGGTTGGGCGAGACCGCGATGAGCACGACGTGGTCGTGGTTCTCGATCTGCTTCTGCAGCTTCTCGGCGTGCTCCCGGACCGGGGTCTCCAGCTCGCCGATGTAGACGCTGAAGGTCAGGCCGGTCTGCCGGTCGGCCGCCCGCAACGCCTCGTCGAGGCGAAGCAGTTGCCGGGTCGTGAAGGGACCGTCGGCCAGCTCGGCGGAAACGCCCGGGGCCTGCTCCGGCGCGGCCGAGAGGGTGTCGCCGCCCGGCTTCTCCAGCGCGGTCAGCGGCTGCTCCGCGTGCACGTCACCAACTGTCACTTGCGCCTCCTGTCGAGCCGGGCAGGACGCGGATGCCCTTGACGTCCTCGAGGTTTCCGGCCTCGATCGCCCCCTGGGCGCCGTGCTGGCCGGGAACGGCCGCCGCGGTCACCTGATCCGGCGAGGCCAGGAACCAGGTGGGCTGGAAGTCGTACGGCCGGCCGGGGCGGTAGCGACGCGTGCGCCGGCCGCGGTCACTGCCGGCGAAGACGAGCGAAGCCACCAGCAGGATGACACCCGCCGGGATGATCACAAAGACCAGAACGGTGCTTGATATCGACAACCTCAACGCCCCCAGGCGCCTGTATTCCCAGTTGATCCGAACAACTGTCACGGTAGCGGAGAGCGAGTCGTGCCGGACCGTCGGGTGTCGAAACCGCAGTATCCCGCCGTCGGGATCTACGCAGTAATGGCATGGAGATGCGAAAATCACCCTCACGCGCCGTTCGTGCCCTCGTGCTCGCGAACGGCAGGAGGGGGAACTCATGCGCCTGTCCGTCCCCGCCGCCCTGTCGGCGCTGCTCATGGGCCTGTTCGTCCTGTTCCTGGAGGCGCCCGCGGCCCACGCGGCGGCCATCTATCTGGAGATCAACCCCAGCACGGTGCCGGCCGGAGACCAGGTCGGACTGCGCGCCTCGTGTGATGACAACCTCAAATCGGCCACTGTCTCCTCCGCACTGTTCGGCAAGGTCACCGTGTCCCCGGATTACGGCCAGCTCACCGCGACCGTGCGGATCTCGTCGAGCACCCGCCCGGGTGACTACAAGATCGACCTGAGCTGCCCGGACGGCAAGACCGCCTCGGCCACGCTGCACGTGGTCGCCAAGGTCGAACCGGCCCGCGGCCCGGCCACCGGTGGCGGCGGCATGGCCCCCGGCCGCAACGCCCCCGTCCTGATCGCCTCCGGGCTGGCCGTCATCGGCGCCGGCTTAGCCCTCTGGATAGTGACCCTGCGACGCCGCCGCTTCGGCTGAGACCGCCGATGCCCCGCCGACCGACGCCGACGACCGGCGCGCGGATGCCCGACTCGGTGCTGCGCAAGCGGCCCGCCCAGGTCATCGCCGCGCCCCCGCCCGGAACCATCACCGGACCACTGCCGCCGCCACCGTCGGTGCCCGGCCGGCACCCGTTCCGGGCGCCGCACCCGCGCCCGAAACCCAAGGCGCCGCCCCGCCCCATCCGCGGCAAACGGCCCTGGCCGATCGGGCTGATCGTGCTCGCTCTGGTCTTCCTCGGCCTGTTCATCGTGGCGATGGGCATCGGGGCCGCGACCAGCATCGACCTGCCCGACCTGTTCGGTGGCAAGGCGGCCGAGCAGGCGCCGCCGCGCTCCTTCCCGGTGCTCGACCCGAGCCGGCCGGAACGGCTCACCATCCCGTCCATCAAGGTCGAGGCGCCGATCCTCGAGGTGGGCTTGTCCGCCGACGGCACGTCGGTGGACGTGCCGCCGCTGAAGCGGCACAACGAGGCCGGCTGGTTCGACGGCGGGCCGACGCCCGGCCAGTTCGGGCCGTCCCTGATCGTCGGGCACGCCGACACCCGGTCCGGCCCGTCGGTCTTCTACGAGCTGCCCAAGCTGAAGGCGGGCCAGCGCATCGAGGTGTTGCGCGCGGACAACTCGGTGGCCGTCTTCGAGGTCAACTCGGTCGAGCACTTCGACAAGGGCAAGCTGCCGTTGCAGCGGGTCTACGGCGATTACAGCCGGCCGTCGCTGCGGCTGATGACCTGCGGCGGCAAATGGGTCGGCGGCAAGACCGGTTACCAGGACAACGTCGTGGTCTTCGCGTCCCTGGTCGACACCCGGAAGGCCTAGAAAAAGCTAAGCCGCCTCGACCTGTACGGTCGGGGCGGCAGGGAGGTCCAGCCAGTCAGCCCAGCGCGGGTCTGGCGTGCGGTGTCCGAGGACCCGCCAGGCCACCCCGCGTGGCGCGGCCGGCACCGAATGGAGCCGCCACCCCAGCTCGGCGGGTGTCTTGTCGCCCTTGCTGTGATTGCACTTGGCGCAGGCGGCCACCACGTTGTCCCAGGCGTGCAAGCCGCCCCGGCTGCGCGGGAACACGTGGTCGATGGTCTCGGCCGAGCCGCGGCAGTAGGCGCACCGGCCGCCGTCCCGGGCGAAGATCGCTCGGCGGGACAGGCCGATGTGGGTGCGGTAGGGAACCTTCACATACCGCGTCAGGCGGACCACTGACGGGACCGGGAGGTTGGTGTGCACGGAGTGCAGGATGCCTTCGCCGTCGGAGACACACTCCGCCTTGGCAGTCAGGACGAGAATGGTCGCTCGACGCACAGATACGACGCACAGCGGCTCGTAGGTGGCGTTCAGTACCAACGCGGATGAGCCCACTGTAGGTCGTATGTCAGGCATCGCGATCACCCTTCGGTGTAGGTGCTAGCAACCGCTCCCGCTGCATCGTGTCCATGGTTCCGTGCGCCAATAGTCCCTGATGAATGACCAAATTGCGAGCCCAATCCGTAGCCGTCCGGTAAACGTCTGAGGTCAGCGAGCTGTGTGCCACCTGAAAGCCGGCCCAGGTTCGCCCGGTACGGTGGCTCCCCGTGTTACTGCTCGCCCCGAACCCCAGCCCCTCGTCATCGACGCCGAGCGTCTTCACATCGATCGACGTGAATCAGCTCTGCAGCACCGACGGCAGCGATGCGCTGTGCAGCCGCGTCTATGACTGGACCGGCAATCAATGGCTCGCCAACTCCAGCTACTGGGTCATCGTCAAGCCGCTGCGGATCCTCGCCATCGTCCTGATCGCGATGCTGGTCCGCTGGCTGCTGCACCGGGCGATCCAGCGGCTCGCCAACAGCACCAGCCGGGCCTCGATGCCGGCCCTGCTGAAGCCGCTGAAGGAGCGGGCCGCCGCGGCCGCCGAGGAGGGGCAGTTCATCCCGGAGCGGCGCCGGCAGCGGGCCGAGGCAATCGGCTCGGTGCTGCGCAGCTTCGTCACCGCCGTGGTCTTCACGATGGCGGTCCTGCTGGTCTTCGGCGAGCTCGGCTTCAACCTGGGCCCGCTGCTGGCCAGCGCCGGCATCGTCGGCGTGGCCCTCGGTTTCGGCGCGCAGAGCCTGGTCAAGGACCTGATAGCCGGTCTTTTCATGCTGCTCGAGGATCAGTACGGGGTGGGCGACACGGTCGACCTCGGCGAGGCGGTCGGCGTCGTGGAGACGGTCGGCCTGCGGATCACCACCGTCCGGGACATGCGCGGCGTGCTCTGGTACATCCGCAACGGCGAGATCGTGCGGGTCGGCAACAAGAGCCAGGGCTGGGCCCTCGTGGTGATCGACATCCCGATCGGCTTCATCAATTCGGAAGAGGCCATCCGGGTGCTGCGCGTCGCGGCGGAGACGGTGGCCGAGTCGCCCGACCACCAGACCGAATTCATCGAGCCGCCGGACGTGGTCGGCGTCGAGCAGCTGACCGTGGACGGCGCGGTGATCCGGACGATCGCCAAGACGACCGCCGACGGCCAGGGCGCCGTCCAGCGGGATCTGCGCCGCGCGCTGATGGAGGCCCTTGAGGTGGCCGGACTCTCCGAACGCATCGCCACCTCTCGATTGATGCCGCGCAGCGCGGTGCCGCCGGCTTATTTGCCGCCTTCGGAACCGGATGAGGCGCCGAAGGACGCGGGCTGACCAGGGATTAGTACTCCCGGGGGATGGTCGGGGTCGGCTGTTCGGCCGATAATCCCGCCGTACGCCCTAGCATCGACTCGGACGATCGGGCAGAATCCGCTTGAGCATCTGCACATGCGGCATCACGTTCCGCCGGGCTCACCGCGGACGTGCCCGGCAAATCGTCGCGACCCGGCGAGCGCCGAGATCGATGGAGGACCTGGTGTCCGAACACCCTGCTGCACGGGGGGCTCACCGAGCCGCAACCGTGACGCAGCGAGACAATCCGGTTACATTCCGGGATGTCCTCGCCGTGCGTGAGTACCGCGCGATCTACGGGTCGTTGCTGGTGAACTGGATCGGCGACTACCTGACCAAGGCCGCCGTCACGGTTCTCGTCTACCAGCAGACCGAGTCGGTGCTCCTGTCGGCGGCAGCGTTCGGGGTCTCCTTCATCCCGTGGATCATCGGCGGCACGCTCCTGTCCGCGCTGGCCGAGCGATATCCGTACCGCCGGGTGCTGATCGTCGCCGACCTGGCGCGGATGGTCACCATCGCACTGCTGCTGATCCCGCACACCCCGACCTGGCTGATGCTGGTCCTGGTGTTCCTGGCCAGCCTCGGCATGCCACCCACCCAGGCGGCCCGCTCGGCGCTGCTGCCGCAACTGGTCAGCCGGGACAAACTGGCCACCGCGATCACCATCAACCAGACGACCACCCAGGCTGCGCAGGTCGTCGGCTACCTGATCGGCGCGACCATCGCGACCGCGATCAGCCCGCGGGTGGCGCTCTCCCTCGACGTGCTGACGTTCGCGCTCTCGGCGATTTTCATCGCCCGCGGCATCCAGCCCCGGCCGCCCGCCAGCGCCCGGGCCGAGCGCCGCCATCTGCTGCGCGAGTCCGGGGAGGGCTTCCAGCTGGTCTTCGGCCGGCCGGTGCTGCGCGCCATCGCCCTGATGGTGTTCCTGTTCACCATGTTCACGATCGTGCCGGAGAGCCTGGCCGCCGCCTGGGCCGCCGAGGGCAGCGGCGACTCCGCCGCCCGCGGCCTCGACCAGGGACTGATCATGGCGGCCAACCCGGTCGGCTTCGTCGTCGGCGGCCTGCTCGTGGCTCGCCTGGCCGGCCCCGCCCTCCGCGACAGGCTGATCTGCCCGTTCGCGATCCTCAGCTCCCTCGCCCTGGTCCCAGCCCTGTTCGACCCGCCGGTGATGGTCGTGGTCGCGATGGTCGCGCTGTCCGGCGTGGCCGGTGGCGGGCTGTCGCCCACCCTCAACGGCAAGTTCGTGCTGATGCTGCCGCACGGTTACCGCGCCCGGGCGTTCGGCGTGATCCAGGCCGGCATGCAGCTCTTCCAGCTCGCCGGCATCGTGATCACCGGCGTGCTGGCCGACCAGTTCCGGTTGCCGCTGGTGGTCGGCCTGTGGAGCATCGCCGGCGTGGCCGTGATGGCCTTCCTGGCGGCCCGCTGGCCCAGCCGGCGGGCGTTCTCCCGGGCCGCCGAGGCGGCCGCCGCCACCATGCCGCCGGTCGACGAGCCGGCCAGGCCGGTGGTGCCCGCGCCCTCCCCCGCCCCCGACGCGGCCGCGGTGGCGAGGACGACCGTCACACCCGAGCCGACCTGACCGGCTGGCAGGATGGACGGGTGAGCGCACCCTCCCCCACCCCTGACGAGATCACCTTCTACGAGGCGATCGGTGGCGAGCCCACGTTCCGCCGGCTCGTCGACCGGTTCTACGAGGGTGTGGCCGGCGATCCGCTGCTCCGCCCGATGTACCCGGAAGAGGACCTGGGGCCGGCCGCCGACCGGCTGACGCTGTTCCTGATCCAGTACTGGGGCGGCCCGAACACGTACTCGGCGAGCCGCGGCCACCCGCGCCTGCGGATGCGGCACGCGCCGTTCGTGGTGGACACCACGGCCCGCGACGCCTGGCTCACCCACATGCGCGACGCGGTCGACTCGCTGGGCCTGGAGAAGCCGCTGGAGACGCAGCTCTGGGACTACTTGGAGCGAGCCGCGTACTTCATGGTGAACGCCTGATCGTTTCTAAGAGCGCTGGTGGATCGTTTGAGCGGATGACAAAAGCTCGATCATCCGCGCTCTGGAGCCGCCCGAAATGCGCCGTCGAACTCTCGCCGCCGTCATCCTCGTCGCCGCCGCCGTGGCGTGCGCGCATCCGGCCGAGGCCGACCCGGCCCAGTCGTCGGTGGTCTCGGCCAACCCGGTCGATTTCACCCCGCACGTCCTCGACGGAACCGTCTGGAGCATGGCTCTGGTCGGCGACACCGTCGTCGTCGGGGGCGCCTTCACCAAGGTCGCCGACTCGAGCCGCCGACACACGTACGCCCGCAAGAATCTGTTCGCTTTCGGGCTGAACGACGGGGAGATCCGCTCGTTCGCCCCCGAGGTGGACGGCGCGGTCTATTCGCTGGCCACCGGCGGGGACACCACGGTGTACGCGGGCGGCGCGTTCAAGTCGGTCAACGGCACCTCGCAGCGCGGCATCACCCGGCTCTACGTGGGCAGCGGCGAGCGGGTCTCGTCGTTCACCGCGACAATCAACTGGGGCGACGTGCGGTCACTGCAGGCGCGCGGATCCATGCTGTACGCCGCCGGCACGTTCTCGGCCATCGGCGGGGGGAACCGGGAGGCCCTGGCCCGGCTCAACGGGACCACCGGCGCGGTCGACACCGGCTTCGACGCGAAACTGACCGCGCCCGGCCTGAGCCGCACCCGGGTCGAGCACTTCGACATCTCCCCCGACGGCCGCCGGCTGGTCGCGGTCGGGGCGCTGCTGCGGGCGAGCGGCTACGACCGGACCCAGATCGCCATGTTCGACGTCTCCGGGCCGCACGCGATCCTGCTGAACTGGTACACCGACGCGTACAAGCCGGCCTGCATGAAGGGCTTCGACACCTACCTGCGGCAGGTCAAGTTCGCGCCGGACGGCTCGTACTTCGTGGTGGCGGCAACCGGCCGGGCCTCGTCGCCGACCTCGCTGTGCGACTCGGCGGCCCGCTTCGAGACCATCGGCAACGGCCGGCACAACCCGACCTGGGTGCAACGCACCGGCGGCGACTCGCTCTACGCCGTGGCGGTGACCGGCAGCGCCGTCTACCTCGGCGGTCACCAGCGCTACTTCGACAACCCCTACGGCACCGACGCGAAGGGCCCCGGCCCCGGCGCGGTCGCCCGCCCGGGCATCGGCGCGGTCAGCACGATCAGCGGCCGCGCCCTGACCTGGAACCCGACCCGCTCCCGCGGCGTAGGCGTCCGCTGCTTCCTGGTGGTCCCGCACGGCCTGCTGGTCGGCTCGGACACCGACCAGCTGGGCCACGAGTACCACGGCCGCATCGGCATGTTCCCGCTCTAGAGCAGAGCGCCCTCGTCATGGAGCCAGTCGACGAAAGAGGTGGCCACCGCGGCGCCGCAGTCGAGCATCTCCACGACGAGGGCGTCGTGGGCGCCGGCGGCCAGGGGGACCTGGAGTTCGGCGTAGATCGGGAGCTGGCCGCGTTCGGTCGGGTCGCCCACATACGCCTTGCAGAAGCGGCGGGTGTGGTTCCACTCGTTGACCACGCGGTAGGCCCGGTCGGCCCAGTCGGGCGGGACGGTCGCATGCGGGCGGGCCCGCATCACGAGAATCTCGTCGTCCGGGCCCTCGAGGGTGAACAGCACCGCGTGCCGTTCCCACATCGCCAGCAGGCTGCCGCCGCCGTCGGCGAGGAACCGGATGTCGAGCATGTCGAGCGCCTTGCCGATACGCGCCAGCGTCACCGGAGCGATCTGCTCGGACTCTTCGGTCTTGACTGCGTCGGACGGAACAACCACCCGGCTCGGCTCGCGCTGAGCCGGAACTCCGACGCGAACGGTGCTCCGCACCGCCGAACCGCTATCAGAATCCGGCGCGTTGCCCGCGGCCGAACCCGGACGCCATGACCACCACGGCATCGTTGCGCACCTCACTCCCCAGCAGACCCACCGCCGGACGTAGCGAAGTGGATCCGGCTGCCGACGGTACCCGTACAGGTCGCGGAGGTCATCCCCCCAACCGGAGGGCGCGACCGGACGTCCGATACGGCATCACCCTTTCGGGTGACTCCCTATAGGCATAACGGTCAATTTGCTGACGGCCTGTAGCCAGGCAACTCCATATGGTGCGGAAAGTCCCACCCAGCGACCGGCCACCCTGACTCGAGTGTCCGGCACGTCGGCGCCTTCCGGCCCAAGAAAACCCATTCGTGAGATCGCCTGGACGAGCCGCTGTGACACCTCGACCGATCTTCCGTCCGGCGGCGTCACAACCAGAGCGACGTGGTCGAGCAGCGCGTCGCGTACCGCCCGCTGACCCACCGCCCGGCCGCTCAGGCCGCCCGCCGTGACCTCCCGCAGGGTGCCGGCCGCCGCGGCGGCCAGGCGGGTCAGCTCCGAGGCCGACACCGACTCCACCGTCTCGCTCGCCGGCGGCGGCAGCGGCCAGCGCCATTGGGCGTCCCGCAGCTCGGGCAGCCGATCGCCGCCCCCGGCCAGCACCGACAGCAGCTCCGAGGCCGACACCGTGGCGTCGTCCGGCCCGCGGCCGGCCACCTCGCGGGTGACCAGCACGTCCCAGGGCAGGCGGGCCCACAGCGCGGTGCGCCCGGCCGAGCCTCGCAACCTCACGGGCGCGCCCGGATCGAGCCTGGTCAACCGGGCCAGGAAAGCTCCTGCGTCGGGGATCCCGAGCAGGCCGTGCCCGCTCATGACTCGCGATAGGGCTCGAGGAACTCTCGCTCGGCCTCGGTCAACCGGCGCGGATGGCTGTTGGCCAGGTTGTACGGCACGCAGACCGACTTCGCCCGGCTGGCCAGCACGCCGTCGTCGAACAGCTCGTAGGACACGGTGAACGACGCGGCCCGCACCTCGGAGATCCACATCTCGATCCGGACCCGCTCGCCGTAGTCGATCGGCCGGAGATAGTCGATCTCGTGTCGGGCGATGACGATGCCCTCCTCGAAGGAGCCCAAGCCGTGCTTGCGGGCCCCGACGAAGAACATCTCGACGCGCGCCTCCTCGTACAGCGTGAGGAAGCGCGCGTTGTTGACGTGCCCGTACGCGTCCAGGTCGGACCAGCGCACGGACACGTCCGACACAAACCTAGTCACGGGTCAGCTTGCGGTAGGTGACCCGATGCGGGCGGGCCGCCTCGGCGCCGAGCCGGTCGATCTTGTTCTTCTCGTACGCGTCGAAGTTGCCCTCGAACCAGAACCACTTGTCCGGTTCCTCGTCGGTGCCCTCCCAGGCCAGCATGTGGGTGGAGACGCGGTCCAGGAACATCCGGTCGTGGGAGATGACCACCGCGCAGCCGGGGAACTCGAGCAGCGCGTTCTCGAGGCTGGACAGCGTCTCGACGTCGAGGTCGTTGGTCGGCTCGTCGAGCAGGATCACGTTGCCGCCGATCTTCAGCGTCATCGCGAGGTTGAGCCGGTTGCGCTCGCCACCGGAGAGCACCTTGACCGGTTTCTGCTGGTCCGGCCCCTTGAAGCCGAACGCCGCCACGTACGCCCGGGACGGCATCTCGACCTTGCCGACCATCAGGTGGTCGAGACCGTCGGAGACGACCTCCCACACCGTCTTGGTGCCGTCGAGGCCGGAGCGGTTCTGGTCGACGTACGACAACTTCACGGTCTCGCCGACCCGCACCTTGCCGGCGTCCGGCTCCTCGAGCCCGACGATGGTCTTGAACAGCGTGGTCTTGCCGACGCCGTTCGGGCCGATGATGCCGACGATGCCGTTACGCGGCAGCGAGAACGACAGGTGGTCGATCAGCGTCCGCCCGTCGAAGCCCTTCTTCAGCTTGTCGGTCTCGATGACGGTGTTGCCCAGGCGCGGGCCCGGCGGGATCTGGATCTCCTCGAAGTCCAGCTTGCGGGTCTTCTCCGCCTCGGTGGCCATCTCCTCGTACCGGTCGAGGCGGGCCTTGCTCTTGGTCTGCCGGGCCTTGGCGTTGGACCGCACCCACTCGAGCTCCTCGGTGAGGCGCTTCTTCATCTTCGCGTCCTTGCGGCCCTCGACCGCGAGACGCTGCGCCTTCTTGTCCAGGTAGGTCGAGTAGTTGCCCTCGTACGGGAACGTGCGGCCACGGTCCAGCTCGAGGATCCAGTTGGCCACGTTGTCCAGGAAGTACCGGTCGTGGGTGATGGCGATGACGGTGCCGGGGTACTTCGCGAGGTGCTGCTCCAGCCAGCTGACGCTCTCCGCGTCCAGGTGGTTGGTGGGCTCGTCGAGCAGCAGCAGGTCGGGCGCCTCGAGCAGCAGCTTGCACAGCGCGACCCGGCGGCGCTCACCACCGGAGAGCTGGGTGACGTCGGCGTCCGGGGGCGGGCAGCGCAGTGCGTCCATCGCCAGCTCGAGCTGGGAGTCGAGGTCCCACGCGTTGGCGTTGTCGAGCTGCTCCTGGAGCTTGCCCATCTCTTCCATGAGCTCGTCGGTGTAGTCGGTCGCCATCTCCTCGGCGATCGCGTTGAACCGGTCGAGCTTGACCTTGGTGCCGGCGACCGCTTCCTCGATGTTGCCGAGGACGGTCTTCGAGTCGTTGAGCGGCGGCTCCTGGGCCAGCATGCCGACGGAGTAGCCGGGCATGAGCCGGGCCTCGCCGTTGCTGACCTGCTCCACGCCTGCCATGATCTTGAGAAGCGTGGACTTACCGGCGCCGTTCGGACCGACCACGCCGATCTTGACGCCCGGCAGGAAGCTCAGGGTCACGTTGTCGAGCACGACCTTGTCGCCGTGCGCCTTACGCGCCTTGTCCAGGACGTAGATGTATTGGGCCACGGTGTGCCCTACCTCCGTGATCATGATTTCTGGTGGCGGCCGAGGTGCCGAATGCAGGGGCAATCTTTCCAGGTCGCCTTCCGGCCACCTCCGACAACCCCGTCCAGGGCGTACGGATTCCCTCAGCCGACCGTCGACACGGCGTTGACCTGGGTCTTGCGCCCGTCCGCGAAACGCACCTCGAGCCGCTTCAGGCTGACCACGAACACGTTCCCGTTGGTCGCGGTCGCGCGATATTCGTCCTCGCCGTCGCGGACGACCTGGGTCAGGAAGAGCCCGTTGCGGCCCTGGATCAGCCGGCCGTCGTCCTGGTGGGTCTTCGACTGGAAATAGAGCGAACCCGCGCCGTCCTGGCAGATCCAGACGACGGTGTCGTTCTCCGTGGTCACCTTGAAGATCCGCCGCAGGTCGCTCGGAAGGCCCTTCTCCGTCGCGGTCTGGAGCGTCTCGTCCGGGCAGAGCGGCCCGGACGGCGCTGACGACTCATAGGTCCCGGTGACCACACCGGTGGTCGGAGTCTCCTGCGCCACCCGCAACTGATCGCGGTGCCGCTCGCCCAGCACGAAGCCGGAGGTCATCCCGATGATGGTCAGAAAAACGGTGGCAATGACCACAGGGAAGAAGATCGGCCGCCGCGGCGGGGAATGGTCATCGGACGATGTCACCGGCCCAGGATGGCACCCGGCAGCCACGTCGGTCCATCCCGGCCGCGCAATACTGGGCGCGCTCCGGCCTGCTACGCACAGTAGGCTCGGGGCGGGAACAGAAACGACCCGGAGGTGCACTCAGCGTGGCCGAACGAAGTTCCTTCGTCGTTGTCGCCAACCGTCTGCCCGTCGATGAGGTCATCAGCCCCGACGGCGAGAAGCAATGGCGTACCAGTCCGGGCGGGCTGGTCACGGCGCTGCATCCGGTCCTCACCGAGCACGGCGGCACCTGGATCGGGTGGGCCGGCGGCAACGGTGAGGCCCCCGAGCCGTTCGAGCTGGAGGGCATCCGCATCCATCCGGTGCCGCTGAGCGCCGAGGAGCTGGAGCGGTACTACGAGGGTCAGTCCAACGCGACGATCTGGCCGCTCTACCACGACGCCGTCGAGACCCCGGTCTACAAGCGCCGCTGGCGTGAGGCCTACCGGATCGTCAACCAGCGGTTCGCCGAGGCCGCGGCCGAGGTCGCCGCCGAGGACGCCACCGTCTGGGTCCAGGACTACCAGCTTCAGCTGGTGCCGGCCATGCTCCGTGAGCTGCGGCCCGACCTGAAGATCGGCTTCTTCCTGCACATCCCGTTCCCGCCGATCGAGCTGTTCATGCAGATGCCGTTCCGCGCCGAGGTGCTGCGCGGCCTGCTCGGCGCCGACCTGGTCGGCTTCCAGCAGCGGCTCGCGGCGCAAAACTTCGTCCGGCTCGCCCGGCACCTGCTCGGCCTGCGTTACGAGGGCCAGTCGATCCAGGTCGACGGCCGCAAGGTCAAGGCGGGCGCGTTCCCGATCAGCATCGACACCCGCGAGATGGAGCGGATGGCGGCCGATCCCAATGTGCAGGCCCGCGCCAAGCAGATCCGCGCCGAGCTGGGCGACCCGAAGACGGTGATCCTCGGGGTCGACCGGCTCGACTACACCAAGGGCATCGAGCTGCGCCTCAAGGCGTTCCGCGAGCTGCTGGCCGACGGCAAGCTCAAGGTCGGCGACGCGGTGATGGTGCAGGTGGCGACGCCCAGCCGGGAGCGAGTGGAGCACTACCAGACGCTGCGGGTGAAAGTGGAGCGCGAGGTCGGCCGGATCAACGGCGAGTTCGCCCGGGTCGGCGTCCCCGCCGTGCACTACCTCCACCAGAGCTACAGCAAGCAGGAGCTCGCCGCGATGTACGTGGCGGCCGACGTCATGATGGTGACGCCGCTGCGCGACGGCATGAACCTGGTCGCCAAGGAATACGTCTCGTGCCGCGCCGACACCGGTGGGGCGCTGGTGCTCAGCGAGTTCGCCGGGGCGGCCACCGAGATGCGGCAGGCGTTCCTGTGCAACCCGCACGACCCCGACGGGGTCAAGGACGCGCTGCTGCGCGCGGTCGCGGCCGAGCCCGCCGAGCTGAAGCGGCGCATGCGGGTCATGCAGCGGCACCTGCGGCAGCACGACGTGGCCGAGTGGGCGCGCACGTTCCTGCACGAGCTGGCCGCGGCGGCCGATCTGAAGGAGCCGGCCGCCGAGGCCGCCTCAGTCGAGGACTGACACGACGTCGCCGATGACGACCGTGGCCGGCGGGCGCAGACCCGCCGCCACGGCATCGTCGGCGACCTGCCCGAGCGTGCTGCGCAGCGATCGCTGATCGGGCGTCGAGCCCTCCTGCACCACGGCCACCGGGGTGTCGGCGGAGCGGCCCTCGGCGATCAGCCGGGCAGCGATCTTCGGCAGGTTCTTCAGGCCCATCATCACCACGATCGTGCCGCGCAGCCGGCCCAGCGCCGCCCAGTCGACCAGCGACTGCGCGCTGTCCGGGGCCACGTGGCCGGAGACGACCGTGAACTCGTGCGCGACGCCACGGTGGGTGACCGGGATGCCGGCCAGCGCGGGCGCCGCGATCGAGCTGGTCACGCCCGGCACGACCAGCACCGGGACACCGGCGGCGGCACAGGCCAGGACCTCCTCGCCGCCTCGGCCGAAGACGTACGGGTCGCCGCCTTTGAGCCGCACCACGAACTTTCCCTCGAGCGCGCGGTCGACCAGGATCCGGTTGATCTCCTCCTGCGCCGCCGACGGGCCGTACGGGATCTTGGCCGCGTCGACCAGCTCGACGTCCGGGCGCAGCTCGCCCAGCAGCAGCCCGGGGATCAGGCGGTCGGCCACCACCACGTCGGCCGCGGCGAGCAGACGGCGGCCCTTCAGGGTGATCAGGTCGGGGTCGCCCGGCCCGGCGCCGACCAGGGCCACCCCCTTGTGCTCGGGCGCCGCCTGCGGCGCGGCCTCGAGAGCGGAGGCAACCAGATCGCGTACGGCCATCGCGCGCCGCCGGTCGCCCCCATCGGTGACCGCCACCGTGACCTGCCCGTGCCGGGTGACGGCCGGGGTCCACGCGGTAGCCGCGTCCCGGTCGTCCGCCCGTACGCAGAAGATCAGGTGTTGCTCCGCGGCCTCGCTCACCTCGGCCGCCGCCGCGGGGTCGTCCACCGCCACCTGCACCAGCCAGGCGCCCTCGACGTCGGCCGGCTGGAAGCGCCGTTCGTGCCAGCCGATCCGCCCGGCATCCACGTGCCCGCGCAGGAACGGGGTCAGCTCGGGCGCCACGATCTCCACCCGGGCGCCCGCCGCGAGCAGCGCCGGAACCCGCCGGGTGGCGACCGCGCCACCCCCGACGACGAGGACCCGCCGGCCGGTCAGGCGCAACGCCAGCGGATAGAGGCTCATTTCTCGGACACTCCCGCCGAGTCGAACGTGGCGACCTCGTGCAGCACCCGCACGGCGGCCGCGACGACCGGCAGGGCGAGCACCGCGCCGCTGCCCTCGCCCAGACGCATGCCCAGGTCGAGCAGGGGCTCGAGGCCGAGGTGGGCGAGCGCGACGGCGGCGCCCGGCTCGGCCGAGAGATGCCCGGCGATCATGGCGGCGACGGCGTCCGGCGCGAACGCGGCGGCGGCGAGCGCGCCCGAGGCGGCGATGACGCCGTCGACGATCACCGGGACCCGGTGGGCGGCCCCGGCCAGGATGAAGCCGGCGATCGCCGCGTGCTCGAGGCCGCCGACCGCGGCCAGGACGCCGAGCGGGTCGGCGGGGTCGGGGGCGTGCCGCTCCAGCGCGGAAGCCACGACGGTGATCTTGTGAGCGTGCGTGGCGTCGTCGATGCCGGTGCCCCGGCCCGTCGCCTGCTCGGCGGTGCAGCCGGTGAACGCGGCGATCAGGGCCGCGGCCGGGGTGGTGTTGGCGATGCCCATGTCGCCGGTGAGCAGGATCTTCGCGCCGCCGTCGATGAGCTGCGTCGCGACCCGGATGCCGGCCTCGACGGCCGCCAGCGCCTCGTCGCGGGTCAGGGCCGGTTCGACGGTCATGTCGCGGGTGCCGCGCCGGACGTTGGCCTCGATGAGACCGGGGCCGGTCGACAGCGGCGTCGCCACACCGACGTCGACCACGGTCACGTCCGCGCCGGCCTGGCGGGCGAACGCGTTCACCACGGCGCCGCCGGCCAGGAAGTTGGCCACCATCTGCGCGGTGACCTCCTGCGGCCAGGGCGAGACACCCTGGGCGTGCACGCCGTGGTCGCCGGCGAAGACCGCGACGGCGGCCGGGGCCGGCAGCGGCGGCGGGCAGACCCCGGCCAGGCCGGCCAGCCGCACCGACAGCTCTTCCAGGGCGCCGAGCGAACCGGCCGGCTTGGTCAGGCGGCTCTGCAGCTCGCGGGCGGCGGCCAGGGCCGGCTGGTCGGCGGGGTGGATCGCCGCCACGGTCGTCTCCAGGGTCACGCTCGCTCCTCGATCACGTTGGTAAGGGTCGCCACGAAGGCGTCGGTGATCGCAGTGTCGCGCACCGCGATCCGCAGCCAGTCGGGGCCCAGCCCCGGAAAAGTATCGCCACGGCGTACCGCGTAGCCACGTTCGCGCAGCTCGAGACGTATTTTGTCGGCGCCGGGCAGGCGTACGGAAGCGAATGAAGCCGCCGGGGTCCCGGCAACCGTGAGGTTCGGCACGTGCGCGAGGCGGCGGAGCAGATGATGTCGCTCGGCCGCCACGCGCGCCGCGATCTCGCGTTCCGCGGCGATCGCGGTGGGTGACGCGCAGGCCTGTGCCGCGGCGAGCGCGGGGGTGGAGACCGCCCATAGCGGTTGCGCCGCGGCCAACGTGGGCAGCAGCTCGGCCGGGCCCAGCAGATAGCCGATCCGCAGGCCGGCGAGGCCCCAGGTCTTGGTGAGGCTGCGCAGGACGACCAGACCGGGAAGATCGCGGCGCTCGGCCAGGCTCTCCGGCTCGCCGTCGAAGCCGGCACGGAACGTGATGTCGGCGAACGCCTCGTCGACCACCAGCACGCGTCCGGGGCGGGCCAGCTTGGCAATCTCCGACGCCGGATGCAACACCGATGTCGGATTTGTCGGGTTGCCCAGAAAAACCAGGTCGGCGTCGTCGGGGATCAGGCCGGCGTCCAGCCGGAACCCGTCCTCCGCGCGCAGCAGGACCCGATGGACGTCGTGACCGGCATTGCGGAGCGCGGCCTCCGGCTCGGTGAACTGCGGGTGCACCACCACCGGCCGGCGCGCACCGCGCAACGCCTGCGCGAGCAGGACGAAGGCCTGCGCGGCGCCGGCGGTCAGCAGCACCTCGGACGGGTCGCGGCGATGCCGCGACGCCACCGCTGCCGTCGCTTCAAGATCCGAGGGGTACGCCCTGAGCTGGGTCAACGAATCGGCGATCGGCGACGACAACCAGGCCGGCATGGGCTCGTGCCGCACGTTGACGGCCAGGTCGATCAGACCGCCGCCCACTTCCGCGTCGCCGTGATGCCCAAGCTCGAACGCCATGGCTCCCAGGATGCCGCACGGTTTTCCTCGTCTCACTTCGGCCGTTTCGTGAGGACATGAACGCTTTTGTCATACCTTCGTGGGGTGGCTGCCGGAAAAATTGCTCCCCTGGTCCGAGCCGGCCTGATCGCGGGTCTCGTGATCGCCGGACTCGCCTACCCCCTCGCCGCCCTCGCCGGAATGGGTGTCAAGGCGGGCACCGATGCGCTCGCAGCCATGCCCGACGACCTCATCGAGGTCCCCACGGCACAAACCACTTATGTGTACGCCAACGACGGCAAAACCCTGCTCACGATGTTCTACGAGGAGCACCGCCGGCCCACCAAGCTGGCCGACATGTCCCCCTACATCGCGCAGGCGATCGTCGCGTCCGAGGACAGCCGCTTCTACGAGCACCACGGCGTCGACGCCAAGGGCGTGGCCCGCGCGTTCGTCGCGAACCGGCAGGCCGGCGGCGTCGCCCAGGGCGCGTCCACGCTGACCATGCAGTACGTACGGATGGCGCTGCGGGACAGCGCGCAGACGCCGAAGGAGGCGCTCGAGGCCACCGAGCAGACCACCCAGCGCAAACTCCGCGAGATGCGGCTCGCCGTCGAGCTGGAACACCGGCTCTCCAAGCAGGAGATCCTCGAGCGCTACCTGAACTCGGCGTACTTCGGTCACCGGGCGTACGGGATCTTCGCGGCCTCCCAGGTGTTCTTCTCCAAGGCCCCGAAGTACCTGGACCTCAACGAGGCGGCGCTGCTCGCCGGGCTGGTGAAAGCGCCGTCCGCGTACGACCCGGCCGGCGGCGACCAGACATCGGCGACCGACCGGCGCAACTACGTGATCGACCAGATGCTCAAGATGCACACGATCACGGCGGCGCAGGCGACCGGCGCCAAGGCCGCGAAGATCGAGCTGAAGCTGAGCACGCCACCGAACGACTGCCTGTCGATCCGGGAGAAGTACAACGACCGGGGCTTCTTCTGCGACTACCTCAAGGCGTGGTGGCGGGAGCAGCCCGCGTTCGGAGCCAGCCCCGAGGAGCGCGAGGAGAACCTGCGCCGCGGCGGCTACCGGGTGATCACCTCGATCGATCCGGCCATCCAGGCGTCGGCGATGAAGCACGTGCTGAACAAGGAGAAGATGCGCAGCCGCTTCGCGCACGGCCAGGTCATCATCGAGCCCAACACCGGCCGGATCGTCAGCATGGCGGTGAACCGGCACTACTCGCTGGCGCCGAACCCGAAGAAGAACACGAACTATCCGAACACGGTGAATCCGCTGCTCGGCGGCGGGCGGATGGCCGGTTACCAGGCCGGATCCACGTTCAAGGTGTTCACGATGCTGGCCGCGCTGGACGCCGGGATGCCGCTGAGCACCAGCTTCATGGCCCCCGAGCGGTACTACTCGAAATACATCACCGCACCCGGCCCGGCCACCTGCGGCACCCACTGGTGCCCGAAGAACTCCAGCAAGGCGATGACCGGCCGGCAGACCATGTGGAGCGGCTTCGGCAAGTCGGTGAACACGTACTTCGTGCAGCTGGAGGAGAAGGTCGGCGCGGACAAGGCGGTCGAGATGGCCGAGCGGCTCGGCCTGAACTGGCGCACCGACGTCGACCGCAAGCTGGCCAGCCCGGAACACGCGGCCGGGTGGGGTGCGTTCACGCTCGGCGTCAGCGACGTGACGCCGATCGAGATGGCGAACGTCTTCGCCACCCTGGCCGCCGAGGGCAACTACTGCGAGCCGCTGCCGGTCGACGCCATCCGCAACCGGGACGGCACCGACACCAAGTTCAAGGGACATGTGGTCGCGGCGCCGCGCTGCCACCGGGTGGTGAGCCCCGACGTCGCCCGCGCGGCGACGGACGCCGCCCGCTGCCCCACGGGCTACGGTTCAGCGCGCGGGTCCTGCAACGGGTGGGGAACTTCGCCGATGGTGTACGCCACGCTGAAGCGCCCGGTGGCCGGCAAGAGCGGCACCACCGACAGCAACAAGACCGCCTGGTTCTGCGGTTTCACCCCGCAGCTGGCCGGGGCGACGTTCGTGGCCGACCCCGACGATCCCAACGACTACGTGGGCACGAGCCGCTCCACGATCTCGAAATACACCTTCGCCGAGACGCTGAAGGATGCGCTGAAGGGTCAGCCGAAGCTCAAGTTCACGCCGCCGACCCGGGCGATGACCTACGGCGAGCGCGGCGGCCACCGATCCCGCTCGGACGACTCGGACGAGTCCCGGTCGGACTCCGATGCCGACTCCGATCGCGTCCGGTCGGAGGAGACCCACTCGGACGACCCGCGGCCGCGCCATCACCGATCGAAGAAGCCGCGGCCCGAGCACTCCCGGTCGGAGTCGCCGCGGCCGGAGCGCTCCCGCTCGGACGATTCCGGGACGGGTAATTCCGGCTCGGAAGATTCGCCCTGGGGCGGCGACTGAGCCCAGCAGTCGCTGGGGCCGGGCGGGGGCTCAGGCGGCCGGGGCCGACAGGATGCGGCGCCGGGGTGGGCGCCGCCAGTGCGGATCACGGCCGGCCAGGGCCAGCGCCTGATCGAGCAGGGTGGCCTCGCTGTCGGTGGGCACCAGCGGGCCGAAGAGGCCCGGGGTGCCATCGGCCGGCCCCTGGGACAGGAACTCGATCAGAACCTCGAGGGTGCGCGGGTCGGTCGCGTATTCCTGGCCGGTCGCCCGGGCCAGGTCCGAGCTGTGCATGACCAACTCGTTCATCGCGACGATGCCGAGGGACGCGGCCGGCATGGTCACGCCGCCCGCCTGGGACGTGCCGGTCCAGGAGGCCGGGTCTTTCCACGCGGTGGACAGCTCCTCCAGCAGGACCGGAAGACTGCTGCGCCAATGCCGGGAGAGGTGCTGGGCCGAGGGCGCCGGCGGCGGCCCGCCGGTGCCGGGCGCGTCGGTGCGTTTCCGGGCGGCCTGGGTGAACGCATAGGACAGGCCCATCAAATGATCGAGAAGGGCGGCCACGGTCCACTCGGGGCATGGAGTGGGCCCGGCCAGCTCAGCGTCGCCGATGCCCAGCAGAAGCGCTCGCAACTTACGAACCGGGGGGTCGAAATCCAGCGGCACACGATCGGCCACGGTCATCCTCCTTCGGGTCGTCGGTGTTAACTCCACGTTACGGGTGGGGTACGACACTTTCGGGCCCGAGGAGGGGCGTTTTCGCGGCTGAGCGGGTTTCCGATGCAACATTTTCCAAGCTCTTGACCACGGCGTGGATCAGAGTCCGGAAGATCGACGGATCAGGAAGCGATGATGTTCGCTGTGTCGGACAGGTCGGGAACGCTCCCCTGACCCGGCGCGGGCATCGGGGCCGGACCGGACTCCGGTGCTTGCCCAGGGCCGTGCCCGGGCCCGATGGCCGGCGGCCGCGGCCCGCTCGCCGGTGGCCTCGGGTGGCCGTGCGGCGCCCCGGGCGGTCCCGGCGGGAACGGCGGGCGCTGGCCGTGTGCCATCGGGGAGGCCGGCTGGGCGTACGCCACCGGCTGGTGCTCGTAGGACTCGTCGCCGGCGACCGCCGGGGAGGCCGGCTGACCATACGTTCCCGGCTGCTCGAACGGGCTGCGCGGCTCGAACGGGCCGTCGTCGAACGGGCCCTGCGCCTCGTTCGGCATCGCTGACGAGGCCGCCACCGGCACCGGGTAGGCGTGCGGGAGCGGGTGCGCGTGCGGGATCGGGTGCGGCATCGGCGCCGGCTGGGCATGCGGGTGCTGGTGCGGACCGTGCGACACCGGCACGGCCGGCCCGGCGATCGCGGCCAGCACCACCCGCTTGGCGATCTCGGGGGCGGCCGCCCAGTGCAGGCCCAGCTGGGAGGCATGCACCTGCCGCCAGACGAAGCCCTCGGGGTTGCCGCCCGACCAGGTCCACGCCGGCACCGAGCCGGCCCGCGGCGTGACGATCGCGCGGTGCTGCTTGTAGCCGGTGATCCGGGCGCCGGCCGGGGCCAGCAGCGAATTGGTCGGCGCGGTCGCCTCGCGGTAGCCGGCGACCGTCTGCTCGCCGGTGACCGCGGATGTGTCCAGCACCGCGCACATCGGCCGCCCGTCGAAGTCGCGGCCCAGCCAGGGCAGCGCCACGCCCTCGGCGACCACCGGCCAGCCGTCGTGCGCGAACTTCGCGACCGCGTTGCACAGCCGGCGATTGGCGGAGAGCTCCTCGGCGTACCCCTCGGGCAGGCCGGCGCCGATGATCAGCGCGCGCGTCCCGGCCGGCAGCGCCTCGTCGCGCAGCGGATCGACGACGGCCACGTCGGCGCCGGCCGCGGTGAGCAGCTCGGCGGTCTCGACGTACGTGTACGGCGCGCCCGGCCCACCGGCCAGCGCGACGATCGGACGGGGCCCGGCCACCTCGCCGCCCACCGCGTCGCCGGGCGTCCAGATCGGGCCCGGCAGGGCCGGCGCCCCGGCGGCCAGCGCCATCAGGCGCTCAAGATCGAGACCGGCGGCGATCGACTCGCCCAGCCGGCGCACCGCGCGGATCGCCTCGACCGTGCGATGCGCCACCGGCACCGGGCCGTGCGCCCGAGCGGGCAGAACGTTCGGCAGGTCGCCGCGGCGCAGCGCGCCCAGCACCGGCATGCCGATGTCGTCGAGCGCGGTGCGCAGCATCTCCTCGTGCCGGGGCGACGCCACCCGGTTGAGGATCACCCCGCCCAGGTGCACCATCTCGTCGAACATGCGGAAGCCGTGCACCAGCGCAGCCAGCGAGTGGCCCATCGCGGCGACGTCGACGACCAGCACCACCGGCGCGCGCAGGGCGGCGGCGACCGCGGCCGTCCCGTCCACCTCCGGCTGCCCGGTCAGCGAGTCGAACAGGCCCATGGCGCCCTCGATGACCGAGAGCTGCGCGCCCGACGCGCCGTGCGCGAAGAGCGGGGCGATGCGCTGCGCGCCCACCAGCCGCGGGTCGAGGTTGCGGCCGGGGCGACCGGCGGCCAGACCGAGGTACGCGGCGTCGGTGTGGTCGGGACCGACCTTGAAACCGGCGGCCGGGATGCCACGAGCCACGCATGCCGCGAGCAGTCCGACGGCGACGGCCGTCTTCCCGTGCCCCGACGAGGGGGCGCTCACGACCAGGCGAGGCTGGGCGCTCATCAATGCTTCTCCTGACGTGTATCGGCACGCACGTGAACAGCGCCGCCGATCGGGAGAGTACCCGGCTGCGGGAGCGGTCGCCCGGTGCCGGGTAGCCTCGCGGTGTGTACCGGTTCCTGCTGACGCCGCGCTGGCTGGGCGCCGCCGTGCTGACCGTCGTCGCTTCAGTGATCATGGTCATGCTCGGCAACTGGCAGCTGCACCGGTACCACGAACGCACTGCCATCAACGACCGGATCGACGCGGCCGACTCGACCCAGGCGGTCCCGCTCACGTCCATCCTGGCAGCGCCGTCCGGCGCCGGCACCGCGGGCGCTTCCCCTGGTAAAGGCCGGGCCTGGACGAAGGTCACGGTGTCCGGCCGCTACGACACCGCACACGAGATCCAGGCCCGCGGCCGCACCGTCGACAGCGACGTCGGCTTCGAGATCATCACGCCGCTGGTGCTGGCCGACGGCACCGCGGTGCTGGTCGATCGCGGCTGGGTGCCGGCCCCGCCGAGCGGCGCCAGCGCCGCGCCGACCGTGCCCGCGGCGCCGGCCGGCGAGGTCACCGTGGTGGGACAGGTTCACCTGTCGGAAAGCCGACCAGGGGCGATCGAGCACCGGGACGGCCGGCTGGACACCCGGCGGATCTCGGTCTCCCGGCTCGCGCACGAGATGCCCTATCCGCTGTACGGGGCGTACGTGCTCCTGCTGGAACAGACGCCGGCCAACGACGCGGCCTTCACCAAGATCCCGATCGACCACGAGGACGCCTGGCAGAACGGCGGCTACGCGGTCCAGTGGTGGCTGTTCTCGGTGATGGCGCTGATCGCCTACGGCGTGCAGGTGCGCAAGGAGGCGCAGGGCGACGGCAAGCCGAGGCCGGCGAAAAAGCCGAAGCTGCGCGACCGGGTCGCCGAGGCGGACCGCAAGCGCGAGGTTGCCCGGACCGCCGCGCTCCGCGAACCGGTGGACCGGGTCGAGGAAGCGGACCGGAAGGCCCGTCTCACCGCCCAGGATTAGGCCGTGTTTCAGAAAACGGTCGCGCTGCGGTGAGGTCCAGGTGTCGGCTGGGTGTGCGCCGGAATTGCCCGGATACCGGTGTTGTATCTGGGTGATTTCGGCGTGCGGCCAGGCGGCGGCTGGGCCACGCCGCAGCCCGGCCGTTTTCTGAAACACGGCCTAGGCTGCGCCGATCGACCGGACGGTGTCGATCGTGTCGGCCTCGCTCGCCGGCTTGTCGTCGCGGTAGCGCAGCACCCGGGCGAACCGCAGCGCCACCCCGCCCGGGTAGCGCGGCGAGCTCTGCACCCCGTCGAACGCGATCTCGACGACCTGCTCGGGCCGCACCCGCACCACCCAGCCGTCGTCGCCGGTGGCCAGCTCCTGGAAACGCGCGGTCTGCCAGCGCAGCAGCTCGTCGGTGAGCCCCTTGAACGTCTTGCCGAGCATCACGAAACCGCCGGTGGCCGGGTCGAGCGCGCCCAGATGCAGGTTGGACAGCCAGCCCTTGCGCCGGCCGTGCCCCCACTCGACGGCCAGCACGACCAGGTCGAGGGTGTGCCGGGGCTTGACCTTGACCCAGGCGGCGCCGCGGCGGCCCACGTCGTAGGGCGCCTCCAGCGCCTTGATCACCACGCCCTCCTGGCCGGCGGCCAGCGCGGCGGCGAAGGCCGCGGCCGCCTCCTCCTCGGTGGCGGCCGTGGTGCGCCCCACGAGCAGGTCGGCCGGCAGCGTGTCGGCGAGGGCCTGCCAGCGCACCCGGCCCGGCTCGTCGAGCAGGTCGGCGCCGTCGAGATGGAGGAGATCGAAGAAGTAAGGAACCAGGTGGGCGGTGGTCGCGCCCCGGGTGGCGGCCCGGCTCGACGTCTCCTGGAACGGGCGCGGGCGGCCGTCGGGGCCGAGCGTCATCGCCTCGCCGTCGAGCACGGCCTCGCGCAGCGGCAGCTTGCGGACGGCCTCGACCACCTCGGGCATCCGGCCGGTGATGTCGTCGAGGCTGCGGGTGAAGACGGCCACGTCGTCGCCGGAGCGGTGCACCTGGATGCGGATGCCGTCGAGCTTGACGTCGACCGCGGCCGGCGCGCCGGTGGCCAGCAGCGCGGCGCCCACGTCGGGGGCGCTCTGCGCGAGCATCGGGGTGAGCGGGGTGCCGACCCGCAGACGGATCTCGGCCAGCGCGGCCGCGCCGCCGGTCAGCGCGGCCACCGCGACCTGCTTGAGGTCGCCGGAGAGCAGCAGCGCCCGGCGCACCGCGACCAGCGGCACCTCGGCGGACCGGGCGATCGCGTCGGCGAGCAGCCCGGCCTGGGCGCCCTGCCGCAGCTCGCCGGAGAACAGGCCGATCAGCAGCCGCTGCTCGTCGGCGGTGGCCGCCCCGAACAACGCGCCGAGCAGCTCACGCCGCCGGGCCTGCGAACCGGCCCCGGCCACCACCGAGATCTCGGCGATCGCCGCGTCGACCGCGCCGACCGTGAGGGTCGGCTCGGCGGCCGGCGCCGGCCGGTCGCGCAGGCTCGCATAGCCGACGCCGGTCTGCCGTTGCCGCAGCTCACCGGCAAGATAGGCGGAACCGGCGGCGATCTCGTCGACGTCGAGCCGCCGGAGCGCGTCGGCCAGCAGCTCGATCTTGGCCTTGCGCCCGGAGGTTGCTGTAACGGCGGCAGAGGTGGCCGCCAGGTCTAGGAACCGCACGGGCCCATCCTGGCAGCCACCTCCGACATTTTCGCCCGCTCACGAAGCTCCCGACCCCCGGTCTCTTCGCGATGTGGGCGTTCCGCGCACTCCCCCCGTTGACAGGGCGCGAAAATCAGGCCGCGAGCGGCTCGGCGATGCGGAACCCGCGGGCCCGCACCGCGTCGGCGACGCGGGTCAGCTGGGCGTCGATGGCGCACAGTGTCTGGGAGATCTCGTCGAGGTGGTCGTTGAGGGCGGAGTCGTCCCATCCCGTCACGTCGACCTCGTCGAGCGCGCGCACGGCGGCGCGCAGTCGGACGATGGATTCGAGGCGGTCACGGGAGCGAAGTCGATCGATGGCGTGGCGCGGCCCGACGGGCATCGGACGCACCACCAGGGTCACCGAGGCAGGCACATCATTCGAACGCATGTTCGAGATCCTAACAGGATCGGCACCTACATCAAATGGCCGAACGCCTCCGTGGCGTCACCCGGAAGGGCCTGCGCGGCAACGAATCCGTCCGGCCGGACCAGGTACAGATGCCCTGGTCGCAGCGGTGTTTGCGGGGCCGCCGGGAAGATGTGGACCGGGATGCCGAGGTCGGGCGCCTCGGTCGCGGTCACTCCCCCGTAGGCGTGAACCTGCCACTGCAGCGAACGCAGCACGGCGAAGTTGTCGCCGGCCCACGGCAGGCGCCGGCCGACCACCGGATCACGCTCGCTCTTCGCGCCGGGAGTCATCGGGTAGTGGATCCGGATCTGGGAGACGTACTGGAAGAGGCGGGAGCCGCCCCGGGTCGACGGCACCAGGCGCACGCCCAGCGGCGCGGCCAGCGGCACGATCGCGCGGCGCAGAGCCCGCGAGACCCGCGACTGGGCGGTGATCGCGCCGAAGATCCGGTCGGTCGTGCCCACCAGCCGCTTCGCGACCGGGCGGCGTTCCGCCTCGTACCGGTCGAGCCAGGTGTCCTTGCGCCGGCCCCGCACCACGTCGGCCAGCTTGAAGGCGAGGTTGTGGGCGTCCTGCAGGCCGGTGTTCATGCCCTGGCCGCCGACCGGCGAGTGCACGTGCGCGGCGTCGCCGGCCAGGAAGAACGGCCCGTCCCGGAACTGCGCGGCGATCCGGTGATGCACCTTGTAGGTGGTGAACCAGCGGGCCTGGTCGTAGGTGACCGCGAACCGGCGCAGCCGCGGCCGGACGTCCTCCTCGGTGAGCGTGCCGTCGGAGTCGGAGTCGCGCACCAGGCCGATCAGCCGCCAGGCGCCGCGGCCACGCATCGGGAAGCCGAGCAGGAAGTCGTCGGTGCCGGGACGCACGTTGATCGCGCCCTCGACCATCCCGGCCGTAGCCAGCGCGTCGATCACGTAGAACCGGTGCGGGTTGGTGACGCCCTCGAAGTCGATCCGGCGCGCGCGGCGGATCGCCGAGTTGGCGCCGTCGCAGCCGACGCAGAAACGGGCCCGGATGGTGTCGTTGCCGGCCTTCGCCTCGACCCCGTCGTCGGTCTGCACCACCGCGGTCACCGGCGTCTCCCAGCGCACGCAGCCGCCGAGCTTCTGCAGGTTCTCGTGGAGGATCTCCTCGTTACGGCTCTGCTCGAGGATCTCGATATAGGGGTACGGCGTGACGCCGTGCCCGATCCGGCCGAGCGGCACCCGGCCGTAGACCCGGTCGAGGAAGCCGGGCGCGACCGCGTCGGCGCGCTGGGCCGCGGACAGCACGACGTCGCCGATCCCGAGCTGGTCGTAGATTTCGAGGCTGCGGGCCTGGACGACCAGTGCCCGGGATTCCCGGGTCGGGCCGTCCTTGCCGTCCACCACGATCACGTCGACCCCGAGTTTGACCAGCCAGTTGGCCAGCATCAGCCCGGTCGGACCGGCGCCCGCCACCAGCACGTCGCACGTCAGGTCGGCCATCGGCGACCCGCCTCCTTCAGCTCGTCAGCGCCTCCGCCACGTTTTTCAGCAGCAGGGCCTCGGCCACGCACACCCGCTCGAACTCGCCGAGGTGCAGGCTCTCGTCGGGGCCGTGCGCACCCGAGTACGGGTCTTCCACGCCGGTCACCAGGATCGCGGCCTGCGGGAACAACTCCTGGAAGGTGGCGATGAACGGGATCGACCCGCCGACGCCCATGTCGACCGGCTGGGTGCCGTCCCAGGCGGCGGCGAACGCGGCGCGGGCCGCGTCGTACACCGGGCCGGTCGCGTCGATCACGCAGGCCGAGCCGCCGGCCTCCAGGGTCACCTCGATCTGGGCGCCCCAGGGGACGAACTTCTCCAGGTGGGCGCGGACCGCCGCGTACGCAGACGTGGGGTCGTCGCCGGGCGCCAGCCGTACGCTGATCTTCGCCTTGGCACTGGGTTGAAGAGCGTTGGCCGCCTCGAAGGTGCGGGGCGCGTCGATGCCGAGCACCGAGATGGCCGGCTTGGTCCAGATCCGGTCGGTGATCGTGCCGTGGCCGATCAGCTTCACCCCGTCGACGACGCCACCCTCGTGGCGGAACCGGTCCTCCGGGTAGTCGACGCCGGCGCCCTCGCGGCCGACCAGCCCGTCGACCGCGACCTCGCCGTCCTCGTCGTGCAGGGTGGTCAGCAGGCGGGCCAAGGTCATCAGAGCGTCCGGCACGGGACCGCCGAACATGCCGCTGTGCACGGCACTCTTGAGCACCTTGACCTCGGCGAAGAGGTTGACGATGCCGCGCAGCGAGGTGGTCAGCGCGGGCTGGCCGATGTCCCAGTTGCCGGAGTCGGCGATCACGATGACGTCGGAGCGCAACGTGTCGAGGTGCGCGGCGATGATGTCGTTGAGCGAGTCGGAGCCGTACTCCTCCTCGCCCTCGACGAAGACCACCACCCCGACCGGCAGCTGGTCGCCGAACGCGCGCAGCGCGGCGACGTGCGCCATCACACCGGCCTTGTCGTCGGCGGCGCCCCGGCCGTAGAGCCGGCCGTCCCGCTCGACCGGCTCGAACGGCTCGCTCGTCCACAGCGCCGGATCGCCGGTCGGCTGCACGTCGTGATGCGCGTAGAGCAGCACGGTGGGCGCGCCGGCCGGCGCCGCCTTGTGGCCGATGACCGCGGGCTGCCCGCCGTGCCGCACGATCTCGGTCTCGAGCCCGCAGCCACGCAGCAGCTCGGCGACGGCCTCCGCGGACCGCTCGACCTGGGTGTGGTCGAAGCCCTCGAAGGCGATGCTCGGGATCCGGACCAGGTTTTCCAGGTCGGCACGGACCCCGGGCATCTCGCGCGCGATCGCGGCGCGCAGATCGGTTTCACTCAAGCTCATGGACCGATCCTAGGGGCTTATTCGGTGGAATCACGTCCTCGGCCGGAGGCCCAGTCGCGCGCTCCGCGGGCGGCCGAACCGGCCAGGTCGGCGGCGCCGCCACCGACCTTGCGCACCAGGCCGACGAGCGGGTCCTGCGAGTTGGTGAAGCTCTCCCGGTACGAGTTCGCGGCGGCCTTCACGTCGTCGGCGACCGAGGCGTCCCGGTCGTCGTCACGCCGCGGGTAGTCGCCCTCGAGGATCCGGGCGTAATCCCCGGCGTCGATCCATTTACGCAGGTCGGCGGCGCGGGCCACGGGCACCGGATGCGTGCTGCCGAGGGTCATGCCGAACTTGTGGATGCTGTCGCGCAGGTCGCCGCCGCTCTCGTATTCGGCGGCCTGCTCGAGGAACGCGGCCGTGTCGATCTGCGACAGGTCGCCGCCGCCGGCCAGCTTCATCAGCAGCCGCACCGAGGCGGCCGGGTCCTGACCGGCGAGCAGGCCGGCCCGGTCGGCGGAGAGCTCGGCCTTGCGCCACCACTCGAGCATCGCCGCGATGATGCCGCGCAGCGCCAGCGCGCCGATCGGCAGCCAGGCGATGTTCGTCGTCCAGGCGGTGAGGATCATCATGATCGTCTTGTAGACGGCATGCCCGCTGAGCACGTGGCCCAGCTCGTGCCCGAGCACCGCGCGCAGCTCGTCGTCGTCGAGTTTCTCCACCGCCGCCGTGGTGATCACGATGAACGGCTTGTTGAGGCCGATCGCCTGCCCGTTGATGACCGGTGACTGGCTGACGAACAGCTCGGGCAGCTCGGCCACGTCGAGGGCGCTCGCCGCCTCGGTGAAGCGCTGGTAGACGCGAGGGTATTGCCGGTGGTCGACGCGGATCGCCCCGGCCAGGAACTGGAGGCGGAAACCGCGCTCGTTCCACATGCCGAAGAACGCCTTCACCAGGTCGTCGAAGCCGCGCAGCTCACGCAGGGCAGTCAGCGCACCGCGGTCGGCCGGGTGTTCCCAGGCCCGCGAGCTGATCCCGGTCAGCGTGACCCGCCGCCGTACCGGACGGTTCTCCTCGTCGGTCATGTCCCCGCCTTTGCGAAAAAGTCGCCGCCGGTCGCCGCGGCGCCGTCGACGATCAAGTCGGCGGCAGCGGCGGTCTGGTCCTCGGCGAAGTGCCGGTCCTCGGCAGCACGCCACCGCTCAAGGTACGCCCGGAACGCAACGCTGTCGTCGCCGTCACGCTCCACGGCCCGCTGAAACCGCAGGTCAGGAGGGGCAACGACGAAAACGGCAAGGCTCAGCTCGGCCCGGATCCCGCGCCGCGCGGCGCTGACCCCCTCCAGGAGTACGGCGGGGGCCGGCTCGATGGTGATCTCGGGTCCGTCGAATGCTCGGCTGACCCAGTCGTACGGCCGGTATGTCGCTTTCGACCCCTGCCGCAGCGGCCCCAGCACCAGCTCCTCCAGTCGCTTCCAGAAGGTGAACTGGTCGTCCCACCCGTCGAGCAGGTCGTCGGTGTGCACGATCGGGGCGCCACCGAGCGCCGCGGCGAGCCGGCCCGCGAAGACCGTCTTGCCGGAACCGCTGGGCCCGTCGATCGCGGCCAGGCGGACCGGGCCGAGCCGCGGCGGCCGCGCGCACAGGGAGGCGGCCAGCTCCGCGAAGGTCTGCTCAGCCACCGGGCGCACCGGGCGGCACGAACGGCAGCCCAGCCGGCGGCCCCTGCTCGATGAGCCGCCACAGGGCGTCCGTGTCCAGGTGCTCCTCGACCAGGTCGCCGAGCACGTCGAGAGCGCGCTCGCGCACGTCCGCGAAGCGGGTGTCCGCCGCCACCACGAACCCACGCCGGCCGGCCAGCCGCGCCGCCGTGGTGAGGAACCGCCGCCGGAACTCGTCGTTCTCGAACGCGCCGTGCCAGTGCGTGCCGAACACGTTGCCGGCCACGGCGCCCTCCGGCCGCCCGTCGGCGTAGTGCAGCAGGGGTTCGGCGTCACCGGCCACGACGTACCCGTGATGGATCTCGTAACCACGCACCGGCGCACCCAGCCCGTCGCCCGTCGCTTCGGCCAGGGTCTTGCGGGCGGCGAACGCGATGTCCACCGGCAGCAGGCCGAGCCCGTCGACCAGGCCGGCGCCGCTCTCCACCTCGTCGTCGATGCGGCGGGCCAGCATCTGGAAACCGCCGCAGATGCCCAGCACCGGCCTCCCGGCCGCCACGTGCCCCCGGATCGCCTCGTCGAGCCCGCGCTCACGCAGCCAGCCGAGGTCGCTGACGGTGGCCTTCGAACCGGGCAGCACCACCAGGTCGGCGTCGGCGATGTCGCCGGGCTCGATCGTCAGCTGCACCCGCACACCCGGCTCGGCGGCGAGGGCCTCGGCGTCGGTGGCGTTGGAGATGCGCGGCAGCCGCACCACGGCGACCCGCAGCCACTCGGCGCCGTGCGGCGGTCCGGGGCGGCCGAGCGTGCGCCCGTAGGCGAGCGAGTCCTCGGCGTCGAGCCACACGTCGAGGTGGAACGGCAGCACCCCGTGCACCGGCCGCCCGGTGGCCGCGGTGATCATGTCGAGCCCCGGCTGCAGCAGGCCCAGATCGCCCCGGAACTTGTTGATGACGAAACCGCTGACCAGCGCCTGGTCCTCCGGACTGAGAAGCGCGACGGTGCCGAAGAGCGCCGCGAAGACGCCGCCGCGATCGATGTCGCCGACCACGATCGCGGGCAGGCCGGCCGCCCGCGCCAGGCCCATGTTCACGAAATCGCCGGCACGCAGGTTGATCTCGGCGGGGCTGCCGGCGCCCTCGCAGATCACCGCGTCGAACTCCTTCCTCAGGTCGGCGAGGGTCTCGAAAGCCGTGCCGGCGAGCCGCGCCCGCATCTCGCGGTAGTTGGTCGCGGTGACCGTGCCGACCGCCTCACCGAGCAGCACGACCTGGCTGGACCGGTCGCTGCCCGGCTTCAGCAGCACCGGGTTGAACCGCACGTCGGCCGCGATTCCGCAGGCCGCGGCCTGCATGGCCTGCGCCCGGCCGATCTCTCCGCCGCGCCCGTCGGCGCCGAGGACGACGGCCGAGTTGTTCGACATGTTCTGCGCCTTGAACGGCGCCACCCGGACCCCGCGCCGGTGCAGCCATCGGCAGATCCCGGCGGTAAGCACACTCTTGCCGGCATCCGACGTGGTTCCGGCGACCAGCAGCCCTCCGCTCATCGCGCGCCCCGACCGGCGGAATCCGACCGGCGACCGGAACGAGGCCGAAGATCGAGCGCGCTCCGCAGAGCGAGGTCGACCCGCCGGGCCGAACCGGCACGCGGAGTAAGAAAGCCTGATTGTTGAGCGGCCCCGAGATCGGGCGCCGATCCGAGGCGCCGAGCCCGGCCACCACGCCGGCCTGCCCGCCCGCTGAACCGAGCGGCATCTCCCCCGCGGACCAGCGCGACTCCCGCCGCGATCAGCGCGGCCGTCGCGCCCACCGCGCCGGAGATCCGCGCTGCCCTCCGCAGATGCACGGGTGATGGTTTGGGGCCGTCGCCCAGGAACGGGCGCACCTCGCTTCGTCCGAAATAGACGTTTCGGCCGCCGAGGCGGACCTTCAGCGCGCCCGCCATGGCCGACTCGCACTGGCCCGCGTTGGGCGACGGGTGGTCGTTCCGGTCGCGCCGCCAGACCCGCAACGTCTCGGCCGGCGTGCCCCCGGCCAGTGGCGACACCGCGATCGTCAGCAACCCGGTCAGCCGCGACGGCACCAGGTTGAGCAGGTCGTCGAGCCGCGCCGACGCCGTGCCGAACTGGGCGTAGCGCGCCGACCGATGCCCGACCATGGCGTCGAGGGTGTTGGCCGCCCGGTAGGCCAGCAGACCGGGCAGCCCGAGCAGGCCACCCCAGACCAGCGGCGCCACCACCGCGTCCGAGGTGTTCTCGGCGACCGATTCGACGGTGGCCCGGGCCAACTCCGGTTCGTCCAGTGTCGACGGGTCGCGCCCGCACAGGTGGTTGAGCCGGCCACGGGCGGACGGCAGATCGTCGGCGTCCAGGTGGCGCGCCATCACCCGGGACTCGTGCCGCAGCGTGCGCCCGCCGAGCACGGTCCAGGTGGCCGCCGCGACGAGCACGGCCCGCGCGGCCGGTCGCCCGCGGGTGGCCGCCGCCCCGGCGAGCCCCAGCAGTGCGGGCCCGCCGACGGCGACGGCCGTGAAGACGGCGCCGGACCGGCGATCCGGCGCGTACACCTTCTTCTCCAGCGCGCCGGCCGCCGTGCCGAAGCCGGCGACCGGGTGGAACCGTCCTGGGTCACCGAGCACGGCGTCGAGCAGAAAGCCGGCGATCAACCCGGCGGCATCCGCCTTGGCCATCCTCGATTTCCCCCTATGAACGGATATTACGGGCGCAGTTCGCACACCCAGACCGGGCAATCCTCCGCGTCGGGCGAAGGCTGGAACGGTACCGGCTCCAGTTGACCCCAGGCGATCGCGCCGGGTGCGCGATCCACCAGAAATTCGGTGACGATGGAGTGCAGGTCGCTGGTGGTCCGGTAGGGCGAGCCGAACGGCAGCTCACCCTGCCCGCACGAGCGGGTCGAGCAGCGCAACTGCCCGGCCTGCTCGTCATGCCAGACGTAGAACGTGGCCGGCCCCGCGAATTTCATGGCCACCACCTGGTCACGAAGCAGCTCTGCCGTCTCCTCGAAGGCGGCCACCACCTCGTCGGCCGTCATGCTTATGCGCTCGTGCGGCGGAGCGCCGAACCAGTTGGTGTTGACGTGCTCGGCGTCCTGGTCGTGCGGCGAGAGCACCAGCGTCTCGCCTGCAATCGCGCGGATCTCCTTCAACAGCACGGGTTCAGTCTGCCCGCCCCACTCGAGGCCGGCCCCACCGGGCACGTCGGCCGGGTGGCCCGATCCGGCGGGACGATCGGGCCACCCTGAACGAGTGAGTGAATCGGCGGGTCAGGCCGCAACCGGCTCCCGCTTCGTGCGGCGGGCGCGCCGCGGGGCGGCAGGCTGTTCCGCGACGAGCCGCTCCACCTCGAGCGTGAGCTCGTCATCGGACGGCTCGGCGGGCTCGGCCGGCTCCGGGAGCTCCGAGGGCCCCACCGGCTCGGCGAAGGTCGGCTCCTCCTCGGCCACGAGCGGCAGCCCGTCGCCGAAGCCGATCGGGGCCTCCTCGGCCGTGACCGGCAGCGACATCTCGCCGCCGATCAGCGCCTCCGACTCGGCGTCCTCGACGGCGCCGGTCGCCTGGGCGGACTTGTTGCGGAAGAACTGGCCCCGCCCGCGGGCCAGGTCGTGGCCGATCGAGAAGGCCTCCATCTCGTAGGCGACGCGTGGGTTGTTGTTCTCGTCGGTCCAGTCGCGGGTGTAGAGCCGGCCCGAGATGATCACCGGGTCGCCCACCGCGATCGACGAGGCGACCCCTTCGGCGAGCCGGCGCCACGCGGTGACTCGGACCCGCAGGTTGTTGCCGTCGACCCAGCGGTTGTTGTCCCGGTCGAAGCGGCGGGCCGTGGACGCGACTCGGAAGTTGGCCACCAGCGATCCGGAGCTGGCGATGCGCCGCCACTCGGGTGCCGTGAGCACGTTGCCCACGACGACGAGGTTGGTATCGAACACTGTTGCCCTCCTGTGTTGGACGGTTGCGAGGGCGAGCATGTCGGCTGCGGCGTACCGAAAGGGGATCTTGATCGGCAGCCTGTGGATTGGGGATATCGGCGCCGGGGCCGTTGGATCTGGTATGACGGCGGCCTACGCGTGGGTAGCCTGGGCTGGTGGAGATCGACGTGCTGGGACCGCCCTATGAGCGGCACACCATCGACCTGGGCAGTGACGACGAGGGGCCGGTGGTCGCGACCCTGGTGCGGCGCCGGGGCGAGCGGCCGAGCCGGCGTGCCGTGCTCTATGTGCACGGCTTCGTGGATTACTTCTTCCAGACCCATCTGGCTGACTTCTTCGTCGAGCGCGGCTGGGACTTCTACGCCCTCGACCTGCGCAAGTACGGCCGGAGCCTGCTCCCGCACCAGACGCCCAACTTCGCCCGCAGCCTCACCGACTACTACCCGGAGCTGGACGAGGCGGCCCGGATCATCCGTGAGGAGGACGGCCACGACCAGCTGCTGGTGGCCGGCCACTCCACCGGCGGCCTGATCACGTCGCTCTGGTCGCATTCGCGGCAGGGCCGCGGCATCGTCGACGGCCTGTTCCTGAACAGCCCGTTCTTCGACTTCAACATCCCCTGGCTGATCAAGCGCCCGCTGATGTCGGCACTGCTGAGCGTCAGCGGCCGCAGCCCCTATCGGAAGATCCCCACGGCCGGTCTGACGGTGTACGGCGAGAGCCTGCACAGCGACCACCGTGGTGAGTGGACATACGACCTGACCTGGAAGCCGGTCGAGAGCTTCCCGGTGACCGCGGGCTGGCTGACCGCGATCCGCCGTGGTCAGGAGCGGCTGCGGGCGGGCCTGCACATCGAGGCCCCGGTCCTGGTGGCCTGCTCCACCCGTACGTTCCGGGGTAAGGCTTGGTCGGAGGATGTTCGCCTCACCGACGCGGTGCTGGATGTGGAGCACATCGCGCGCTGGGCACCGGGCCTGGGCCCGCTGGTGACGGTGGCCCGCTTCGACGGCGGCATGCACGATCTGACGCTCTCCGGCAAGGAAGTGCGGGTGGCCGTGTTCCGCGAGCTGGGCCGCTGGGTGGACGCTTTCGTTCCCGCGCCGGGCACACCGGAGGTCGAGGTGCCGCCGGCGCCGGAGGACAAGGCGGACGACAACCAAACCGCGACGGCTTAGTATGTGGCTGGCCAGCGCTCGTAGCTCAGCGGATAGAGCAACGGACTTCTAATCCGTCGGTCGCAGGTTCGAATCCTGCCGGGCGCGCTTCTCAACCCACGACGGCACAGCGAGGCGGGGGGGGGGGCGGGGGCCCCCCCCCCCCCCCGCGGGGGGGGCCCCCCCCCCCCCCCCCCCGCCTCGTTGCAGTGCTGACCGCCCCAGCGTCAGCACTGCTTCCACTGGAACTGGACAATGGTGTAGACCTCGCCGTCGGAGGCCCGCATCGAGATGTAGCTGCGCTTCGTCGAGGTGCCGGCCGCGACCCGCAGTTCGGTGTTGATGTTAAGGCTGCGGGTGACGCCGCAGGGCGCCCACACCAGGTCGGCGACCTCGGTGATGTCGGTGGACCGCCACGTTCCGTCGTACGGCCCGGTGAACGCGTGGTCGACGTAGTTGTTGTCCGACGAGCCCTGGAAGTAGTAGTTGGCCCGTTCGAGCGCGGTGGCGCCGGACTCGAGGTGCATCTTGCCCCAGTAGTCGGCCCGCGCGATCGCGAAGGTGAACCCCTGCGGAATGTGCACGAGCAGGTTGACCTGGCAGTTCTTCCGGAAGTCGGTGGGGTCGGTGCTGCCGCCGTCCTCGGCCAGGTACTGCGAGTAGCTGATTTTGAAGCCCGTGTTGTCGGACAGCATCGTCGCCGACGCGGTGCCGGCCGGGCAGCCGGAGCCGTTGACGGTCTGCACGTCGAGCGTGACCTGACCACTGGGTGGGGTGAGTGCGGCCTCGGCCTGTGCCGGGCCGGACAGGGTCAGGGCGGAGAGCACGGTAACGGACGCTAGTGCGACCCATCTCGCGCCGGTCAGCCTGAAGGTCATCGGGGTTCCCTCCTCGGCGATCCAAGAGATTAGACATTGATCGATATTGATGAGACGAGCGAATGCTAGCGCCCCGAAAGGGGGCTAACAAGCGTCAATTATTGTAAGTTTGGCTGCTGAACAAAGTTCTGCTCGATCAACTTATCGATATCGCGCGCTCGATCCTGCCCGGATGACGGAAGAAAATCGGAGATTGACGCCTCTCGATGTAATAACTAGCGTGACCCCATCCCGAGAGGTCGCTGGGGCCTTTTCTGGAAGGAGTCCAAATGCGAAAGGCGTTGTACATTTTCTGCGCCATGCTGGGGGTGTTCGCATCGGCCTTGATAGCCGGTCCGGCATCCGCGGTCGGCTATCTCGATCTGCCCGTCCCACCACCTACCGACCGGATCGTCATCGACGTGGTGACGGTCAACGGCACCGGCTGCCCGGCCGGCACCGCGGCGGTCGCGGTCTCGCCCGACAACACCGCCTTCACGGTCACCTACTCGGCGTACACGGCGCTGATCGGGGTGGGCGCGACGTCCACCGACTGGCGTAAGAACTGCCAGCTCAACATCGTCGTGCACGTCCCGAGTGGCTTCACCTACGCGATCAGCAAGGTCGACTACCGCGGCTTCGCCTCGCTGGAAGCGGGCGCGAGCGCCATCGAGCGGGCCAACTACTACTTCCAAGGCCAGTCGCAGACCGCGTACGTGTCGCACACCTACAACGGCCCGTTCGGCGACGACTGGCAGTCCAGCGACGAGATCCCGATCGCGTCGCTGATCTACGCGCCCTGTGGCGCGCTGCGCAACCTCAATATCAACACCGAGCTGCGGGCGATGGCCGGCACCTCCGACCCGAAGAAGACCACGAGCTTCATCTCGATGGACTCGACCGACGGCGCACTGAACACCATTTACCACTTCGCCTGGGCGACCTGCCCCTAATTCACAATTGAATAGACGGATCGCCGACCGGAATTGTTAGTCCGGTCGGCGATCCGTCGTGTCCTCAGGCCGACGCAAGCGCCTCGGTCGGCGCCAGTCGGGCGGCCCGGATGGCCGGATAAAGGCCGGCGATCGCCCCGATCACCACGGTTGCCCCCACCCCGCCGGCAAGCGCCCACAACGGCACCACGGTCGGCCAGCTCTGTGTCGTCGAGTAGAGCCCGGTGACCAGATAGCCGAGCAATACCCCGGCCGCGCCGCCGAGCAGCGACAGCAGAAGCGACTCGGTGACGAACTGGGTGCGCACCTGTCCCTTGGTCGCGCCCAGCGACCGGCGCAGGCCGATCTCCGCCCGCCGTTCCAGCACCGAGATCACCATCGTGTTGGCCACCCCGATGCCGCCGACCAGCAGCGCCACCGCCCCCAGCCCCAGCAGCAACGCGGTGAAGGTGGCGTTCGCCGTCCGCTGCGCGGCCAGCGCGTCGGACGGCCGGGACACCTTCACCTCGTTCGGCTGCTGCGGGTTCGCGGTCGGCGCGAGCACCCCGCGGACCGCCTCCACCTGCGCCTCGACCGCCCGGGTGTAGACCGTGGTCGGATGCCCGTCGAAGCCGAGATAGGTGGCCGCCGCCTGCCATCCGACCAGCGCCGCCGAGTCCAGCTCCGGGGCCAGCGGCACCGGATCGAGCGTCCCGATCACGCTCCACAGCCGGCCCAGCATGAACACGGTGGGCGGGTTGCCGAGCCGCCGGGCCGCGTCCGAACCGAGCACCACCGCCGGGTAACGGGCGGTCGCCGCATTGAGCCAGATACCGTCGGCCAGCCTGGCGCCGACCGTCTTGAGCAGGTCCAACTGGGCGGCGAGAACACCCAGGCCGCCGGTCTGCGCGACCGGGACCCGGTCGGTGCGGTAGACGTGCGCGCCGTCCACCGCGCCGGTCGCGGTCGCCGACAGCACCGGGGCGATCCGCCGGATCATCGACACCGAATCGTCCGGCAGGTTCGACTCCTTGCCGAACATCGTCTGCCCGGGCGTCACCGTCAGCATGTTGGTGCCGAGCGCGGCCAGGGCGCGGTCGAGGTCGGCCTGGCTGGAGGCGGAGATGCCGACGACGGCGGTCATCGCGGCGATGCCGATGGCGATGCCGAGCGCCGACAGCACCGCCCGCAGGGGTCTCGCGCTCAACCCCGTGCCACCTAGCCGGAGCAGGTCCGACGGACGCAACCGTGCCGGGCGCAGGGACATTCAGACCACCTCCCCGTCGCGCATCGGGATCTGCCGCGGCAGGCTGCCGGCGATGTCGTGGTCATGCGTGATGACCAGCACCGTCGTGCCGCTCTCATGCAGCTCACGCAGCAGCTGCACCACCCCGGCCCCGGAGACCGAGTCGAGGTTTCCGGTGGGTTCGTCGGCGAGCAGCACCGCCGGATCCCCGGCCACCGCACGGGCGATGGCAACTCGCTGACGCTCGCCGCCGGAGAGCTCGTGCGGACGGTGGGTGAGCCGGTCACCCAGACCGACCCGGACGAGGGCGGCCTCGGCGCGCCACTCCCGCTCCTTCTTCGGTACGCCGGCGTAGAGCAACCCGTCGGCGACGTTGGCCACCGCGTTACGCCCCGGCGCCAGGTGGAACTGCTGGAAGACGAAGCCGATCCGGCGGGCCCGCAGCGCCGACAACTGCCGGTCGGACAGCGTCGCCACGTCGTGCCCGTCGATCCGCACGGTGCCCTGCGACGGCCGGTCGAGCGTGCCGATCAGGTGCAGCATGGTGGACTTGCCCGACCCCGATGGCCCGACGATCGCGACGAGCTCGCCGTACTCCACGGACAGATCCACCGACCGGACGGCGGTCACGCCACCGGCATAGCTCTTGGTCACCCCGGTCAGCTCGATCACCGGGCCCGGCTGGGCCGGGGCCACCTCGACCATGGTGCTCATGCCGGCATCCCGACCTTCAGGCCGGCGGCCAGGCCCGCGCCGGTGATCTCGACCTTGCCGTCGGCGAACAAGCCGGTCTCGACCGCGACGATCCGGTTCGTGCCGCCGTCGACGACCTGCACGCCGTACCCGCCCTCGGAGAGCGCGAGCAGCGCCGCGACCGGCACGGTGAGCACGTCCTTGCGTTGCGAGGCAGTGAAGTACGCGGTCACCGACGCCTCGTCCAGACCGGCCGGGGCCGGGCCGGAGAAGCCGATCGTGACCTCGATCAGCGTGGTGTCCTCCTGGTCGCCCTGCCCCTGCTGGACGGTCGTGGCGACCTTGACGATCTTCCCGGGGACGGTCTTGCCGTCGGGCATCTCGACCTGCACGGCGGCGCCCTGCTTGGCGAGCCGCTGCGAGTCCATCGTCAGGTCCACGGTCGCGACCAGCGTGGTGCCGGTGTATTTCAGCAGCTCGGTGCCGTTCGGTGCGGACGCGCCCTTCTCGGCGGTCACCGAGTCGACCCGGATGCTGGTCGCGGCGTACACGATCTGCCCGGTCGCCACCGTGCCGGTCTCGTCGAGCCCGAGATCGTCCTGCCATTGTTCGACCGCGTCGGCGGTAGCCGACGAATACGTGCTGTCCACGGTGAAGCCGCGGTAGCCGAGCGCCCACAGGTTCTTCTCGAACTGCTTGACGTCCGCGCCCTTCACCCCCGGAGCGAGGGTCCGGTACGCCGGGAGCGCCCCGTAGAGCAGCACCACCGGCTTGTTGTCGATCCGGTAGAGCGGCTGGCCCCGCTTCACCGTCGCGCCGGTGACCGGCAGCCAGGTCACCGTTCCCTCGGCCCGCGACGTCAGCGTCGTCGTGTCGCCGTGCCCGAGCGTCCCGTCGTGGGTCTCCCGGTCGACCAGCGTCTCCTTGCTGATGTCGATCGTCTTGACGCCGGTGCTGCCGGCCGCTCCGGCGCTCTCCGGCGCCGGATCGGGCAGGTTGAACACGATGACCGCGGCGGCCACCGCCCCGGCCGCCACCACGCCGGCCGCGATGCCCGCGGTTCGCCGGGCGCTCATCCGATCTGTCCCACGGTGGTGCCGCCACCCGAATGGTTCTCGGTGTGCTTCTCGCCCTTCGGCGCGTACTGCGCGCACGCCTTCTCGGCCTTGTCGAAGGTCGGGTCGCCGGGCTCGGCGCCCAGCTTGGACGCGTCGATGGCGAGCTCGCCGTTCGGGTCGGGGTCCGGGAAGTTCGGGATGCCGTTCTCCCGCATGCACTTGGCCATGTTGCGGGCCGCTTCGAGCTGCTCGGCGCTCAACTTCGGCGGCTCGCCGCCGTTCGGCAGGAACTTCTTGCACGCCTCCTGCGCGGCGTCCATCTTGGAGTGATCGGTGCCTTTCGGCTCCAGCACCGACATCTTCCCGTCGACCGGGTCGGGGAACCAGGTGATGCCCTGGTCACGCATGCACTGCGAGAAGTGCAGCATCGCGTCCGGGTCCTCCGAGGCGGTGGCACTGGCACTGGGTTTGGCAGTGCTCGTCTGCGCGCTCGCCACCTGCGGATCGTTCGCCCCGGCGCCCCCGCAGCCGGCGAGCCCCAACCCTCCGGTTCCGGCGAGCCCCAGCGTAAGAGCGAGCACCGCGACCGTCCGTGTTCGCATGGTCGTCCGTCTCCTGACCGGCGGCCGGGCGGCCGCCACGGAACGAAGTACAGCGATGGACGGGTTTCCTGGCCGTCACGGAAAATCGTGACGCCGAATTGACGCCCGCGCGCGGCACGATAGGTGCATGCGGATCCTGGTGGTCGAGGACGAGCCACTGCTGGCCGACGCGGTGGCGCAAGGCCTGCGCCACGAGGCGCACGCGGTCGACGTGGCGTACGACGGCGCCGCCGCGCTGGAACGGGTCGGCGTCAACGACTACGACGTCGTGGTGCTCGACCGCGATCTGCCGGCCGTGCACGGCGACGAGGTGTGCCGGGCGATCGTCGAGAAGGGCGAGACCCGGGTGCTGATGCTGACCGCGGCGGCCGGGATCGACGACCGGGTCACCGGACTGTCCCTGGGCGCCGACGACTACCTGCCGAAGCCGTTCGCCTTCCGCGAGCTGTCCGCCCGGGTGACGGCCCTGGGCCGACGGTCCCGCCCGGCCGCGCCGCCGATCCTGCGCCGGGCCGGCATCAGCCTCGACCCGCACCGGCGCGAGGTGCACCGCGACGGGCGCTACGTGCCGTTGTCCCGCAAGGAGTTCGCGGTGCTGACCGAGCTGCTGCGCGCCGACGGCATCGCGGTGTCAGCCGAGGTGCTGCTGGAGAAGGCCTGGGACGAAAATGCCGACCCGTTCACCCACGCCGTACGCATGACGATCCTGAAATTGCGCCGCAAACTGGGCGAACCGCCCGTGGTGCTCACCGAGCCGGGAGTGGGGTACCGAATCCCATGAAGCTGACCGTCCGCGCACGGCTGACCCTCGTCTACGGCGGCCTGTTCCTGTTCGCCGGCATGGTGCTGCTCGCCGTCACCTACGTCCTGGTGCAGGAACGGCTGCCGATGGCGGTGTCCGGCGAGCTGTCCTTCAGCAAAGTCGGCGACGGGCCGGGCGGCGCGGCGGCGCCCCAGACGGTGCAGAAGATCGTCGAAGGGACCCAGACCACCGCTCTGCACACCCTGCTGACCCAGGGGCTGATCGCGCTGGCCGTGGTGGGCGCGGCCGCGATCGCCCTGGGCTGGCTGATCGCCGGCCGGATGCTGCAGCCCCTGCACCAGATCACCGCCACCGCCCGGCGCATCGCCACCGCCCCGGACGCCGATCGCGGGCTGCACGAGCGCATCGGCCTGACCGGCCCGACCGACGAGATCAAGGAGCTGGCCGACACCTTCGACGTCATGCTGGCCCGGCTGGACCATTCGTTCGACGGGCAGCGCCGCTTCATCGCCAGCGCGTCGCACGAGCTGCGCACCCCGCTGACCCTGAACCGCACCCTGCTGGAGGTGGCGCTGGCCCCGGAGGACGCCCCCGCGGAGGTCCGCCACCTCGGCACCACGCTGCTGGCCATCAACGACCGGCACAGCCGGCTGATCGACGGCCTGCTCCTGCTGGCCCAGTCGGACCGCCCGGTCTCCGAGCGTTCCTATGTGGATCTGGCCGACATCGTCGACCACGTCGCGGTGTCCGACACGGTGAAGGTGATCGCCGAGCCGGCCGAGGCCGCCGTGGCCGGCAACCCGGTCCTGCTGGAACGCCTGGTGCAGAACCTGGTGGAGAACGGCATCCGGCACAACGTCGCCGAGAACGGCTGGGTCCACGTGCGCACCGGCACCCGCCTCGACGGCTGGGTGGTCCTGGAGGTCAGCAACTCCGGGCCGATGATCCCCCGGTACGAGGTTCCCGGCCTGTTCGAGCCGTTCCACCGTTACGGCGCCGAGCGCCTTTACTCACCCGGCGCCGGCCTGGGCCTGTCCATCGTCCGGGCCGTCGCCAAGGCCCACGGCGGCGAGGCGACCGCGGTGGCGAGAGACGAGGGCGGCCTGATCGTCCGGGTGCTCCTCCCCCGGGCGATCTAACCGGTGCGGAAGTCGGCCGGGGCGACGGCGGAATCGTCGGCGGCCGGCTCCGGGCCCTGTTCGGCGGCCTGTTCTTGCTCGGCGGCCTGTTCTTGCTCGGCGGCCGGTTCCTGTTCGGCGGCCGGGACCGTCGTGCGGCGGGCCAGGCCGATCACGCCCAGGGTCATCACGACCGCGGCCAGCGCCACCACCACCCGGCCGGCGGTGCCGAAGCGGAAGCTCTCGCCGAAGACGATCACGCCGGCGACGGCGGCCACGATCGGGTTGGCGACGCTCACCGTGGCCAGCGGGGCCGCCAGGCCGGCGCCCCGGTAGGAGAACTGGCTCAACAGGTAGCCGCCCGCGCCCAGCAGCCCGACCATGGCCACCAGGAGCAGGGACATCGCTTCCACGCCGCCGGCGGTGAAGTCGGCCATCACCGCCTTGGTCAGCACCGAGGAGACGCCGAACGCCACGCCCGCGGCGGACGCCAGCAGGATCCCCCGGATGCGCGGAGCCGTCACCGCGGCGACGACCACCAGGGCCACCACGGCGAACAGGGTGGCCAGATAGATGTAGTGGGCGTCGGTGTCGGACAGCACGGCCGGCTCGTCGGAGTCGACCGACAGCGACATGATCAGGGCGAGGCCGGCGACGGTCAGGCCGGCGTCGATCCAGGCCGGGATGCTGATCCGGGTGCGGTACCGCAGGGCCGAGATGGGCAGCGCGAACAGCAGCGTCAGGGTGCCGAGGGCCTGGACGACCGCGACCGTGCCGAAGTTGAGCGCGACGACGTGCAGACCCACGCCGCCCGAGGTCAGCAGCAACGCCACCGCCCAGCGACCCAGGCCACGCTGGCCGTTCTTGGCCAGGCGCTCCTGGGCCACGGCCGCGGCCGCGTAGCTTGTTGCCGACAAAACGGACAGCACCACAGCCCACCCGAGCGACGCCATAACCACCCCCTTTCGAGCTTGCCCTATCGACCCCGGTCTCAGCTTCCCTATTTCCCCCGATCTTGGCCTCATCCCAGGGGTGGAGAAACCGGGACGACAGGTAACGCGGGAAGCTGACACGATCGAGTGCATGACGGAGACGGCGAACACCCGGATCGGCTGGCTCGACCTGCCGGCGGCGGTTCGCTCCCGCATCGAGGGCATCATCGGCGGCGGGGCGGTGACCGAGGCCGTCTCGCAGCGCGGCGGCTTCTCCCCGGGCACCGCCGACCGGGTGCGCACCGAGCGGGGCGCCCGGGCGTTCGTCAAGGCGGTGTCGCCGGCGCTCAACAGCCGGTCGGCCGAGCTGGCCCGGATGGAGATCCACGTGAGCGAGTCGCTGCCGCGCACCGCCCCGGTCCCCGAGCTGCTCGGCGCGTTCGACGACGGCGACTGGGTGGTCCTGGTCATGGAGGACGTCGACGGCGCCCCACCGCGTACACCGTGGGTGGCCGTGGAATTCGACGCGGCCCTGGCCGCGCTGACCGAGCTGGCCGCCGCGCTCACCCCGTCGCCGGTCCCGGGCCTGCCCACCACGGCGGAACGCCTCGGCGACGACTTCACCGCCTGGGAGCGGATCGCCGTCGACCCGCCCGCCGACCTCGACCCGTGGCTCGCCGGGAAACTGCCCGAGCTGCGGGCCGCCGCGAAACGGTCCCTGGAGATCCTCGGCACCGGCGACACGCTCACGCACTGCGACATCCGCGCCGACAACATGCTGGTCCGCAGCGATGACGGCGCGGTGATGATCGTCGACTGGCCGTGGGGGTGCGTCGGGCCCGGCTGGGTCGACCGGCTGCTGCTCGGCGCCGACGCCTACGTGCACGGCGGCGACCCGGCGCCGGCCCTGCACGGCATCGACCCGGCCGTGGTCACCGATTTCCTGGCCGGCATGTCCGGCCTCTTCGAGTTCGTCCACCGCCTGCCGCCGCCCCCGGCGATCCCGGCGGTGCGCGACTTCCAGCGCCGGCAGGCCGAGGCCCTGCGGCCCTGGCTGCGCGAGCGCCTCTGATCCGGCGCTGCCGGAAATACGTAGTGGATCCCGGGTCGTTACGGCCATCGCACCAGATGGGAGGTCCGGCACACCTGCCCGGACCGCACCCGGCCGCGCATTAGGCTGGGTGTTTCTGGGCTTCGGCGTTGCGGCCCGGCGGCCGAAAACATCTCACACGGAACGGAACACGATGATCGACCAGGCCAAGGTGCGAGTCCTTCTGTTGGAGAGCATTCACCGCGACGCGGTGACCCGGCTCGAAGCCGCGGGATACGAGGTCGAGTCCGTCAGCAACGCCCTGGACGAGGCCGAGCTGATCGAGCGGATCGCCGGTGTGCATCTGCTCGGCATCCGGTCCAAGACCCGGGTGACCGCGAAGGTCCTCGAGGCCGCGGACAGTCTCGTCGCGGTCGGCGCGTTCTGCATCGGCACCGACCAGATCGACCTGCTCGCCGCGTCGTCGACCGGCATCGCCGTCTTCAACGCGCCGTTCTCCAACACCCGCTCGGTGGTCGAGCTGGCCATCGCCGAGATCATCGCGATGACCCGGCGGCTGACCGAGAAGAACACCCTCATGCACCAGGGGGTGTGGGACAAATCGGCGGACGGCGCGCACGAGATCCGCGGCCGCCGGCTCGGCATCGTGGGTTACGGCAACATCGGCACCCAGCTGTCGGTGCTCGCCGAAAACCTGGGCATGCACGTGTCGTTCTTCGACACCGCCGACAAGCTCGCGCTGAGCAACGCCCACCGCTGCGCCTCCCTCGAGGAGCTGCTGGAGACCAGCGACGTGGTCACCCTGCACGTCGACGGCCGGCCGGGCAACCTCGGCTTCTTCGGCGCCGAGCAGTTCAAGCGGATGAAGCCGGGCGCGCTGTTCCTCAACCTCTCGCGCGGCATCGTGGTCGACCACGTCGCGCTGCGTGACGCCCTGACCGGCGGGCACATCGCCGGCGCGGCCGTCGACGTCTTCCCGAAGGAGCCGAAGGGCCGCGGCGACGAGTTCGTCTCCGAGCTGCGCGGCCTGCCGAACGTCATCCTCACCCCGCACATCGGCGGGTCGACCGAGGAGGCGCAGTCCGACATCGGTGATTTCGTGGCGAACAAGCTGGCCCACTTCATCACCGACGGCAACACGACGCTGAGCGTCAACCTGCCGTCCGTGGCGCTGCCCGAGCAGGACGGCATGAGCCGCATCGTGCACGTCCACATCAACACCCCGGGCGTGCTCGCCAAGGTCAACAGCATCCTGGCGCAGCACTCGGTCAACGTCGAGGGCCAGCTGCTGAGCACCCGCGGCGAGTACGGCTACCTGATCACCGACATCGGCGGCGACTACAGCGACGAGGTGCTCGACCAGCTGCGCAACATGGAGCAGACGGTCCGCCTGCGGGTGCTCTAGAGGCCGGGTGCTCTAGAGGCCGGGTGCTCTAGAGGCGAGGTGGAGCCGGCCGGTCACCCGGCCGGCTCCGCAGCCTCAGGCGCTCTCGACGGTCAGGGACGTGATCCGGGCGGCCGCGGTGACGTCGTACCGGTTGGCGACGTTCCAGCCCTTCGGCGTCAGCGTCGACCCGGCCACCACGTCCTTGAGCGTCCGTGACCCGGCCACCACCGTCTGCGCGCCGCCGCCCACCTTGATCCGCACCGGGTTGTCGGCCGGCGACTTCAGCACCAGCGAATCAACCGCGCCATTGATCTTCACCGGAACGGTCCCGCTGGGCTGCGACAAGGTCAATTGAGCGGTACGCATACCCGCGACCATCTCGAGCCCGCTGATCTGCCCGCCGCTGAGGTCGATGACCTGCTTCTCGGCGTACCCGGAGAAGCGCAGCGCCCAGCGCACCTTGGCCGCCAGGACCACCTCGATCTCCCCGCCGGTGCCGTCGCCGTCCTTGCTGACCTGCAGCTTGACGTCGTCGTTGCGGATCGTCGGGTTGGGCAGGATGCCGGCATCGTCCGGTGTGGAGATCCGGTAGAGATCGTCGCCGAGCTCGCCGATCGTCACGTGCACCGTGTTGACCCCGGCGAGCAGCTCGAAACTGGCCTTGGTGCGGTTGTCCAGCGGCGCCGACGCGGTCCGCTTGCCGGTGTCGCCCGCACCCAGTTGGAGCACCGAGTCGAGCTTCTCGTCGGAGCCGGAGAAGTACATGACGCCGACGATCGAGCCGGCGACCAGCACGATGGCGCTGAGCACCACCATCGCGACGGTCACCCCACGTGACTGCCGTGGCTGGCGCTCGGGGGCGGCCTCCCGTTCGTGGTGAACGATCTCGCGAGGGGCGGGCCGGCGGCTCGCGAACTCGCCGGAGGGGGCGCGCAGCGCGCCCGCACCCGGCGCCCGGTCCAGCGTGTCCAGGCCGGGCGTCAGCCGGGCAGGCGGCGGCCAGTTCGAGGAGGCCGGCGCCGATGCCGGCCAGTCCGCAGCCGGCCAGTCCGCGGCGGGCGGCGGCGATGTCGGCCAGTCCGTGTCGGCCGGGGGCGCCGGCTGCCAGCTCGCCGGAACAGGCGCCGGTGCCGGCGAAGGGGCCGGGAGCCGCCCGGCGGACGGGGCCTCTTTGCGGCGGATCGGAAGATCGCCGGACGAGAGGCCGGGTTCGGGATCCGGCACGGAACCGGTCGGCGCGCCCGACGTGGGCGCCGACCGCTTCGGCGAGATCGGGCCGTCGCTGAAACCGAACGACGCGCGACCGGACGTTTTGGGCGGAGCGGGCCCGAACGCCGGTTCTGACGGTTCGGCTTCCGCCGGCATGTCGGTGCCGTCGGTGAACCATGATCCGCCGGTGGTCGAATCCACCGGCGGGTGTGCGGGCGGACGGCGGTAGAGGGTGTCACCCTCCCGGCCGCCGCTCCGCCGGGTGTCGAAGGCCGTCGGGTCGGCCACCGCCACATCGGACGCGTCGTCAGCTGCTTCTCGGTCCACAGCGATTTCTCCCCTGTCGCATCGCCGGAAATCCGGCTACCCCGTCAGAGGTACGTATTTGAAGTTCACGCGGTTGAGTGCAAGCAGGAACTACTTAGAGTTACTAGCGACTGGGACGGATCAGGCCGCGCCGGGTGGCGATCGCGACCGCTTCCAGCTGGCTGTGCGCGCCGAGTTTGGCCAGCACCGCCTTCACGTAACCCCGGCACGTGTGCAGGCTTATCCCGAGCCGGCGGGCGATCGCCCGGGCGTCGAGACCGGCCGCCATCAGATGCAGCACCTCGTCCTCGCGGGAGGTGAGCCCGCTGCTGCGCGGCGCGACCGCCGGAGTGGTGCTGCGCAGCAACCGGGCCAGGATGTCGGTGGAGACGGTCATGCCGCCGCCGTGGGCGGTGCGCAGCGCGTTGAGCACGTCGCCGAGCGCACCGTTCTTGGAGAGGAAGCCGGCTGCCCCGGCCGCCGTCGCGCGGCCGACGAGCGCCTGCTCATCGCTCGCAGTGAGGATCACCACACGTGTCTCCGGCTGCCGGACGCGAATCAACTCAGCTATCGCAATTCCGTCCGCATCGGACAGTTCCGGATCGAGGAGGATCACATTGGGCTGCAGCTGTGCGACCAGCTGCAGCGCCTCCGCTCCGGTGCGTGCATGACCCACGTACTCGAGGTCCGGCTGGCCGGCCAGAGCGTGTCCGAGCAGCTCGGCGAACGTCTGGTGGCCGTCGACGACGAGGACGCTGATCGCTTCGCCGTTGTTCATGCGCCACCTTTCAACCGAAGGACCTCGGGAAGTCTAAGGAGTACCAGCTCTCATCTTTGCCCTACCAACAGCCTGCCGCTGCGACGGGGCGGATCCGTTCCGCCGGTACGCCCGACAGAAGGATGAGGCCAAGCGGACGCGATCACCAGTCTTTCGGTTGATCTGCACCCCTCGCGTTGGGGCTTGCCGGTCAACTCTCTCAGACGCAGAGTTTCGATTCATGTTCGACATCCAGCTCTTCGGCCGCATCGAGGTCCGCACCCGCGGCGAACACCTCGCCGGCCGTGACTTCGGCGGGGACCGCCCGCGGCGGCTCCTTGCCCTGCTCGCGCTGCGTGGCGAGGCCTCCATCTCGGAGCTGGCCGAGCTGCTGGGCACGAGCAAGAAGTCCGTTGAGGCCGACTTGTCGGTTCTTCGGAAGCATCTGGAACCGGGCGTCAGCTCGCGCGAGTCGGTGATCGGCATCAATCGCGGCCGCCTGCGCCTCGACCCCGACCGGGTCCGGGTCGACGTGGCCCGTTTCGAGGAGCTGATCGCCGCGGCGCGCGGCCGGTCCGCCGAGCGCGCCGCGAAGCCGCTGAACGCGGCCGCGTTCCTGGCCACCCGCCCGCTGCTGGAGGACGAGGACGCCGGCTGGGCCGCCGAGGCCCGCAGCGAGTACCGGGCGAAGCTGATGATGGCCCAGCGCGCCGAGGCGACCCCGGTCAACTGAGCGCCGCCTGAGAAATCGGCGGCGCGCGGGCGCGCGGAGGCGCAAAATCGCCGGGTGCCGACCGCCCTGACGCCTGTCCCGCTCGCCCCGGAGATCTCTCTCTACCTGGAGAATGACCGGGTCGGCCTCTTCGATCTCACCGGCGGCGAGTTCCGCAGCGACGAGCCGCCGCCGTTCTGGGCCTTCGTCTGGGCCGGCGGCCAGGCCCTCGCCCGCTTCGTCCTGGACCATCCGGAGACGGTGGCCGGCAAACGCGTGCACGATCTGGCCACCGGCTCCGGGGTCGCCGCCATCGCCGCCGCCAAGGCCGGCGCCGCCCAGGTCACCGCCACCGATCTCGACCCGGCCGCGGCGGCGGCCGCACGCCGCAACGCCGCCGCCAACGACGTCACGGTCGGTGACACCCCGGACCGGCCCGAGGTGATCCTGGCGGGCGACGTCTTCTACAGCCCGACGGTTGCCGCCCAAATGACCGGAATTCTTCGCGAGGCCCGCCGAAATTCCGCGGAAGTCCTGGTTGGTGACCCCGGACGGGGGTACTTCCCAGAACGGCTCTTCACTGCGCTGGCCGAGTACGTCGTGCCGGTCCCGGCCGCGCTGGAGGAAGCCGAGTCGCTCGCGACCAGGGTCTGGCGGATGCGATGAGCGTCACTCTCCGCGGGCGGTAAACCGAGATGCTTTCATCACGCAACCAGTTGTAGGCTGCATGCATTAATCAAGCCGGCGGAGAACAGCGTGCATGAATCGGACAGCAGGACCGGTCCGAGCCGACTGGCCGACGAACTTATGCGGTTCTTCCGGCTGGGCGCGCGGGCCAAGAGCATGCTCAACCGGGGAGATCTGGGTGCGGAGTTCTCCGCGCTGATGCTGCTCTTCCCGTTGCGCCACCTCGGCCCGATGCGGGTGACCGACCTGGCCGAGGCCAAGCAGGCCGACCCGTCGACGGTCAGCCGGCAGGCCGCACAACTGGTGAAAGCCGGCCTGGCCCGGCGCGAGGCCGACCCGGAGGACGGGCGGGCATCGCGGCTGGCGATCACCGAGGCCGGCCTGGACGCCTGCCGGAAGCTGCACGACGCCCGCGAGGCAATGCTCGCCGAGGCGCTGAGCAGTTGGCCGGCCGAACGTGTCGAGACGTTCGTCGAGCTCTTCAGCGAATTCAATACGGCGGTCGAGTCACACCTGCGAAGTGAGCCGGCCGCGACATCACCACGGGAGATCGCGTGAGCAACCCCAAGACCGAGGCAGCGCCCTCCTCAGAGTTCACCCATAGGCAGATCCTCACCATTCTCGGTGGGCTGATGATGGGTATGTTCCTGGCCGCGCTCGACCAGACCATCATGGCGACCGCGACCCGGACGATCGCCGACGACCTGCACGGCTTCAACCTGCAGGCGTGGGCCACCACGGCGTTCCTCATCACGTCGACGATCTCCACGCCGCTGTACGGCAAGTTGTCCGACATCTACGGGCGGCGGCCGTTCTTCCTGTTCGCGATCGGCATCTTCATCGTCGGCTCGATGCTCTGCGGCCTGTCCCAGAACATGTACGAGCTGGCCGCCTTCCGCGCGATCCAGGGCATCGGCGCCGGCGGCCTCATGTCGCTGGCCCTGGTGATCATCGGCGACATCGTGCCGCCCCGCGAACGGGCCCGTTACCAGGGCCTCTTCCTGGCCGTCTTCGGCACCGCGAGCGTCATCGGCCCGATCCTGGGCGGTTTCTTCGCCGGCGCCGACACCATCCTCTGGGTGGACGGCTGGCGCTGGGTGTTCTACCTGAACGTGCCGATCGGCGTCGCCGCGATGGCCGTCGTGGCCCGGGTCCTGCACCTGCCGCACCACCGCACCGACCACCGGATCGACTGGCCCGGCGCGCTCAGCCTGATCGTCGGCCTGGTGCCGCTGCTGACCGTGGCCGAGCAGGGCCGCGACTGGGGCTGGGGCTCCGGCCGGTCGCTCGCCTGCTTCGCGGTCGGCGTCATCGGCATCGTCGCGTTCATCTTCGCCGAGCGCGCCTACGGCGACGAGGCGCTGCTGCCGCTGCGGCTGTTCCGCAACCGCACGGTCGCCGTCGGCGCGGCCTCCAGCAGCATCCTCGGCATGGCGATGTTCGGCGGCCTGATGACCGTCCCGCTGTACCTGCAGATCGTGAAGGGCTCGTCGGCGACGCAGGCCGGCCTGCAGATGATCCCGTTCGTGCTGGGCATCATGGCCGGCTCGATCACCGCCGGTCAGCTGATCGCCCGCACCGGCCGTTACCGCATCTTCCCGATCATCGGCAGCTCGCTGATGCTGGTCGCGCTGGGACTTTTCTCGCTGATCGGCGCGGACACCCCGCTCTGGCAGACCATGCTGATCATGGTGGTCATGGGCCTCGGGCTGGGCGGCAACATGCAGCCGATGATCACGGCGGTACAGAACGCGGTCAACCCGCGGGAGATCGGCGTGGCCACCAGCTCGGTGACGTTCTTCCGCTCGATGGGCGGCACGCTCGGCACCGCGATCTTCCTGTCCGTGCTGTTCAACGTGTTGCCCGGCAAGATCAGCGACTCGTTCACCGCGGCCGCGCGGACGCCCGACTTCCAGAAGGCGCTGGCCGACCACCCCGACCAGGCGAAGATCCTGCAGCAGGCCACCAGTGGCGGCGGCAGCAACGACCTGAGCGACACCTCGTGGATCAACAAGCTCACCGACGTCCTCGCCCACCCGTTCAAGACCGGCTTCTCGGACGGCATCCAGGTGGTCTTCCTGATGGCCCTCGCGATCATGGTGATCGGCCTGATCGTGGTGTTCTTCCTGCCGGAGATCCCGCTGTCGCAGCGCTCGGCCCAGCAGCAGCGCGCTGACGACATCCTGGCCGCCGAGAACAGCGACGGCGTGCCGGGCGAGGTCGGCGCCGGCCCGGGCCACGACAAGGTCCCCGCGGGCAAGGACACCTAAGAGCAAGACCCTCCGGGTGTACGCCCGGAGCACGTCACCGAAAAGCCGGGACCGTCACGCGGTCCCGGCTTTTCGTCGTCCCGGCGGGTGTCCTCAGGCGTTACGGGCGGCCGCGGCCACCAGGCGGTCGGCGACGGTCCGGCGGTCCAGGCCGAGGCGCTGGGCGGTCTCCCCGAGCACGTCGTAGGCCTCGCGCACGCCGCAGCCCCGCTGCGCGATGATCACGCCGACCGCCCGGTCGACGGTCGCGTCGGTGCTCGTCTGGTCCCGCCGGCGCAGCTCGCCGAGCAGCACCTCGGCCTGGTTGACCACGGCCATCGCGGTGATCAGCAGATCGGGGGCGAGCCCGCCCGGCCGATCGAGATAGAGGCTGACCGCGCCCACCTCGGCCCGCGGGACGTCCAACGGGATCGCCACCACGCCGTGGATCCCGGCCTCGAGCGCCGGCGCCGCGAACTGCGGCCAGCGCTCGTCGGTGGACAGGTCCTCCGACGTGGTGAGGCTGCGGGTGCGGGCGGCGTCGAGCCCGGGGCCGGTGCTCAGCTCGTACGCAAGCGTGTCGAGCCTCTCGCCGCACGAACCGTGCGCGGTGCAGGTGGGTGGGCCGCCCTCGCCGATCAGGGTGACCGAGCAGCGGACCGTGCCCGGCACCGCCCCGGCCGTGAAGGCCGCCAGGCGTTCGAGCGCCGCAGCGAAGCTCTCCGCCCCGAGAAGGAGCATCGAGAGCTCGTGCAGGAGTCCGGCGAGTTCGACCGCGTGCGGGCCGCTCAGGGCGGCGGAACGCGCACCGCTGCGGGTGCGCGCGGGGCGCCTCAGCAAACGCGCGGGACCACGCAGCGGGGACGAAATCCGGCGATTCGGGGCAGACACGCGGGGCATACTGCCACGACCATCGACAGGCACGGAAGTTCGTTGCCTCTACCGAGTGGCGTCGCCGGACGCGGCCGCCTCGCCCGAGCGGCGTTCCTCGGCCGGCTCCGGGGCGAACTCACGCTCGTCCGAGTCGGCCAGGATCGCCTGCGCCTGGGCCTGCGGGTCGGCGCTTCCGGCCGCGCGCTCCTCCGGGAGCAGGTCCGCGGCGCGTTGCGACACCCGATCGTCAGTCATGCTGATCAAGTACCCCGCCCGAAGGGCGCCCCAAACAAGAACGTCGCCCCCGGGTGAACCCGGGGGCGACGCCCACAAGATGTCGGTGTGCATGTCGCCTCTCGGCGAGTGGCACGACACGGCTCCAGCCGAACGGTATTCCGTGAAGGCATTAGTGGTGAGGCCCGGGGACACTGGACACACCGACATCCGCTATCAACGGTCGGTCACCGCGCGCGATTCCATAAGGTGTTGTGACGCGGACCACAGTTGGCTCGCCGGTATTCTCGCCTCATGAAGGGGCTCTGGACGCCGGCGTGGATAGCGCGGCACGTCCTTGCCCTGCTCGTGGTGATCGGCTGCCTCGGCCTGGGCTGGTGGCAGTTCAGCCGGGCGAGCGGCGGCAACTCGCTCAGTTGGGGTTACACGTTCGAGTGGCCGGTCTTCGCCGGCTTCTTCGCGTTCCTGTGGTGGCGCGAGGTGCAGCTCGCGCTCAAGCCGCCGGCCACCACCCCGGAGGAACCCGAACAAGAGCCGGAAAGGCTCCCAGGTTCGCCTGTTAGCGTCGGCCGTCCGGTTCGGGTGGCCGTGCGCGGCTCCGCGGCCGACGACGACCCCGAGCTGAGCGCCTACAACGACTACCTCAGCTGGCTGGCCGAGCACCCGGGCGCGCGCCCGGCGGACTACCCCGGCTACTCGACGAAATAGGACGTGGATCGTGCAGGGAGCCCTGACCCGCTACCGGATCATCGCGTGGATCGTCGGCGTGTGCCTGCTCGCGCTGGTCGTGGTCGGCATGCCGCTGAAATACCTGGGCGACAACGACACCGTGGTGGCGACCGTCGGGCCGGCGCACGGTTTTCTGTTCATGGTCTACCTGGTGCTGACGTTCGATCTCGCCCGCCGGGCCGGTTGGGCATTTCCGCGCATGCTTCTGGTGATGGCGGCCGGCACGATCCCGTTTCTATCGTTCTGGGCCGAGCGTAAGGTCTCTCGCGTGTGGATCCCCGCCGAGCTGGCGAAAAGTCCAGTTTGAGCCGCTGAATAACGCGGCGTCCTCGGCAAATGACAATGCGTTATCTGGATCATTACCGCATTCCTGACCTTTGTCTTAAATTCCCCGGCCAGATCTTGATTTTGTTTTAGGCGCCGATAAGTTGGTGCGGTTGGATCGGTCCGCAGCCACAAACCCTCGGTGGCACCGGCCAACGCCGCCGAATCGGCGCGGTGACCGCGTGCTCTCCCCCGAGCACTCCCGGTCGTCGCGGCAGAACCGGGGAACCGCGTTCCTGGGGTGAATCCGCGCAAGCGGTAGGGCAGTCTTCCGAGCCCACTGATCCTCCAGGAACTCCGGCGTCAGCTAACCCGGTAGGCGGCCGAGCGGAAGAAAGGCCAGTTACCGGTGCCACACCCCCGAACCAGGCTTCGGTCACTCGTGGTCGCGGCGATGGCGATCGCGGTCAGTGGGTTCTTGGCGACCCCGGCGCACGCCGCGCCCTCCGAGACCGAGCTGAAGAAGCAGATCGAGACTGCTTCGAACCAGCTCGAGGACATCACCGAGTCGTACAACAAACTCAAGATCGACCTCGCCAAGACGGCGAGCGACCAGAAGAACCTGGCCGCGTCGATCGCCCCGGCCAAGGCGAAGCTCCTGGTCGCCAGCGCCCAGGTCAACAACATCGCGTCCACGTCGTACATGCAGGGGCGGATCGGCCCGATGGCCGCGATGCTCGGCGACAGCGACGGGAACGGCGGCCTCATCGACCGGATGAGCTACCTCGACCTGATCCAGCGGTCCAACCAGCGCGACATCAACGCGTACACCGAGACCACGGAGACCTTCAACACCCGCTCCGCCGCCCTGAAGACCACGCAGGCCAAGCAGACTGCGCAGTTCAAGGAGATCGAGGCGCGGAAGAAGAAGATCGAGGGCGACATCAAGAAGCTGCGGGCCATGCGCGAGCAGGCCTACGGCAGCGCCACCGAGACGGGCGTCTCGGGCGCCGCGGGCAAGGCTCCGGCCATCGCCGGTTCGGCGGGCGTCGCGGTGAGCTTCGCGTACAAGCAGGCCAACAAGCCGGCCTACTACGGCTACGGCGACGCCGGACCGAACACGTTCGACTGCTCCGGCCTCACCATGGCCGCGTGGGACGCCGCCGGCAAGTCGCTGCCGCACAACGCCGCGGCGCAGTACAGCGCCACCGCGCGCATCACTAAATCCCAGCTGCAGCCGGGCGACCTGGTGTTCTATCGCAGCCTCGGCCACGTCGGCCTCTACGTCGGCGGCGGCATGATCATCGACGCGTCCCGTGAGGGCGAGCCGATCAAGAAGAGGTCGATCAACATCATGACCCCGTACGGCTACGGCCGGGTCAAGTAACTGGCAACGCAGAAGGCCGGTACCCCTCGGGGTACCGGCCTTTTCGTGTCGGGGGATGTTGCCTTGAAGTTGGTTACGCGGCCTGCAGGCCCTCGGCGCGAGCCAGCTCGCGCAGCCGGCCGAGCGCCTGGATCTCGAGCTGGCGGATGCGCTCCCGGCTGAGCGAGAAGCGCGAGGCCACCTCGGTCAGCGAGTGCTCCCGGCCGTCCTCGAGACCGTAGCGGGCCCGCATGATGCCGGCCGACCGGTCGTCGAGGTGGTTGAGCAGGCCCTCGATGCGCTGCCGCTCCAATGCGGTCAGCACGATCTCCTCGGGCGACGGCGCGTCGCTGTCGGCCACCAGGTCGCCCAGGTTGGTGTCGCCGTCATCGCCGACCGGCGTGTCCAGCGAAACCGTGTCCTGCGCCCACCGGGTGAGCTCGTTGACCCGCTCGACGGTCACGCCCAGGGCCGCGGCGATCTGGTCGGGCTCCGGGTCGGCGCCCAGCTCGCGGACCAGCTGCCGGGTGACGTTGCGCATCCGGTTGACGTCCTCGACCAGGTGCACGGGGAGGCGCACGGTGCGCTCCTGCTGGGCGATGGCCCGGCTGATCGCCTGGCGCACCCACCACGTCGCGTAGGTCGAGAACTTGTAGCCACGCTCGTAGTCGAACTTCTCGACCGCCCGGACGAGGCCGGTGTTGCCCTCCTGGATGAGGTCCAGCATCGGCATGCCCGACCGCACGTAACGGCGGGCGATCGACACGACCAGTCGCAGGTTGGCCCGGATGAACAGGTCCTTCGCGCGCTGACCCTCCTGGACCAGGCGCTCCAGCTCTTCCCGGCTCACACCCGGCTTGGCGCTGCCTTCGTCGAGGAGGAACTCCGCGTAGAGGCCCGCCTCGATCTGCTTGGAGAGCTCGACTTCCTGAGCTGCGTCCAGCAGCGGCGTCCGGGAGATCTCGTGCAGGTAGACGCCGACCAGGTCCCGCTCCTCGGCGACCTGATCGGTCCGCATGACGGTGCTCTTCTCCACGTTGCCCACGGTCCCCTCATTGCTTGCACTACTAAACCCGTTACGGGCAAACCCTGTATCCATCAGTTCCTCCCCGTAACGTCCGCAGATCGTTCATTGCGGCTACTGGCATCTACACAACAAATGGCTGCTCGCACTGATTCCGGCTGGTGGGTCGAAAGTGTCACGAATGCCTGAGCGATTCCTGAGAGCCGAGTGCGATGTTCCTGAGGGAGGGCATCCGGCCGGTGTCGGCATTCCGCGCGGCGCAGCCGTGGTCGTCGCGCTGCCTCACGCATACCCGTATGAGTCTCAATGACACCATCGGCCCCTCATCCGTCGCAGCGACGGGCATCACCACTGACCTTGGGACGCTCGTCACTACCCAGTACGGCCGGTAGCCGTCCCAGGTTCAGGTGCAGCATCGACAGCTTCGCGACCGGCCTGAAACAAAAGACTCATCGAAAAGATCCGCATGCCGGCGGCCCGGACCGGACCACCTGCCACAATGCGGCACGACGCCCCGGAGTTCACTCGCCCGTAAGAGTGACGTCCGGGCGGGTGTCGCCCCCGCACCCAAGTGACGAGAAACACAGGGGGACGATGCTCTCCATGGACAGCGGACGGACAGTAATCGTCACCGGCGGCGCCGGCGGGCTCGGCGCCGCCACGGTCGGGGCCTTCGTGGCCGACGGGTGGCGCGTGGTCGCGCCGGTGCGGCCGGGCCGGTCGGCGGCGCTGCCGAAGGGCGCGATCGCGGTCGAGGGTGATCTGGACGACCCGGCCGACGTCACCGCCGCGGCCGCCGTCGCGGGCGGTGAGAGCGGGGCGCCGCTGCGCGCGGTGGTCAACCTCGCCGGGGCGTTCGCCGCGGGCGGCCTCGTCGCGGAGACGCCGATCGCCGAGTTCGAGCGGATGCTGGCCGTAAACCTGCGACCGACCTACCTGGTCACCGCCGCGGCCCTGCCCCACCTGGTGGCGGCCGGCGGCGGCGGGATCGTGTGCGTGTCGTCGCGGGCCGCGGTGGCGCCGTTCCCCGGCGCGGCCGGCTACGTGACCGCCAAGGCGGCCGTCCTCGGGTTCGCCGGGGCGGTCGCGGCCGAGTACAAGAAGGCCGGTGTGCGCTGCAACACGGTGCTGCCGAGCGTGATCGACACCCCGGCCAACCGGGCGGGGATGCCGGACGCCGACTTCTCCCGGTGGGTGCGGCCCGAACAGATCGCCCCGGTGATCCTGTTCCTGGCCTCGGATGCGTCCGCCCCGACCACCGGCGCTCAGATCCCGGTCTACGGCCAGGCCTGAGGCGGTCAGAACGACTCAGCCAACTGCCAGCCGAGGGCGGTCGCGCCGGCGAGCAGTGGGCCGCCGGCCAGGACCAGGGTGCGGACCCGGGAACTGGCCGGGGTGACCGGGGCCGGCAGCGGGAGGCGGCTGCGGATCTCGGCGGCGACCTCGTCCGGGCCGGCGTTTGCGTCGATCACCACGAAATCCGGGTGTTCGGGCAGGGAGCGGTAGGCGGCCGCGGACGCGGACAGGTAGTCGGTGCTCTCGTGGTCGTAGCCGCGGGCCTCGATCCGGTCGTGGGCGGTCTGCGGGTCGACGGCCAGCAGGAACGTCACGTCGGGCCGCGGGAACAGCCGGTAGGCCAGGCGGGCGCGGCGCTCGGCGGCGGGTCGGGCGGCCCGGGCGCGGAGCGAGGCGTACTGGCACACCGCGTACCGGTCCATGACGGTGATCTCGCCGGTGAACGCCCGGCGCAGCAGCGTGCGCAGGATGGCCAGCCAGCGCAGCACCGACTCGACGAACAGCATCGCGCGGCGGCCGATCAGGTCTTCGGCGTCGTCGCCGCGGCCCAGGCCGGCGGCGAGCCGGCCGAACCAGCGCCGGCCGCCGGCGTTACGGCGGTAGGCGGCGCGCAGCCCCTCGGCGGCCAGGGCGTCGGCCAGCCGGTGCGCTTGCGTGGTCTTGCCACTTCCGTCGATGCCGACGAGGGCGATCGTGCGCGCTTGGGCTGTCATGCCCACCAACGGTAACCGGGCCTGCCCAGAGCGTTTCACAGCAGGCGTCCGGCACGGCGTATCAAAATGGGGTCAAGCAGTAGAAAAGGCACGTGAGGTTCAGAGGAAGGGACCTCGGGTAGGAAAACTCAGCACGGACCGCACACGTCGACAGGGAGAGACACCATGCCGCACCACGTGGACGCCGGGCTGGCCGGGTCGCTCAAGCGGGTGGCCGCCACGCTGAAGTCCGCGGAAATCCCGTTCGCGCTCGGCGGCAGCTTCGCGGTCTATGCCCACGGCGGGCACTCCAGCGACCACGATGTCGACTTCCTGATCCGTGAACAGGACAAGGAAGCGGCGCTCAAGGAACTGGCCGCGGTCGGCTTCCGCACCGAGCAACCGCCGGAGGACTGGCTGGTCAAGGTGTACGACGAGGATCGGATGGTCGACCTCATCTATCGCCCGGTCGAGACGCCGGTCACCGACGAGACGCTGCAGGACTCCGAGATGATCTCGGTCGAGGCGATCAACATGCCGGTCATCTCGGCCACCCAGCTGATGGTGCACAAGCTGCTCAGCTACAGCCAGCACTACTGCGACTTCGCCACCGGATTCCCGGTGGCGCGCTCATTGCGCGAGCAGATCGATTGGGACCGGGTCCGGCGGAAGACGGCGGATTCGCCGTACGCCGAAGCCTTCCTGATGTTGCTCGATCGCTTGGACGTCGTCCCCTCTTCGGGGGGCAAGCCGATAGGGGTAGGGGGATGAGATGAGCACTCAACTTGACGAATACCTGGAAGCCGAGATCCAGAGCCTGCTCACCGACGGGCGGATCGCCGAACTGGGCATCACGGTCGATCGCCGCGAGCACCTGCTGGTGCTGAACGGCGAGGTGGAGACCGTGCAGCGGCGGGACGAGATCTGCCGGCAGATCAACGAGCGGTTTCCGGATGTGGAGATCGTCTGCGACATCGGCATCATCCGGGCTCAGGCGCCCAGCGAGGTGGAGGAGATTTCATGATCCGGATCGCCGCCGTGGGCGACGTTCATGTGGACAAAGACGTGCTCGGCCGGTTCCGGCCGGCCCTGGAGGAGCTGCCCGACCGGGCCGACGCGCTGCTGATCGCCGGAGACCTGACCCGGCACGGCACCGTCGACGAGGCGCGCTGCTTCGCCACCGAGTTCGGCGGGCTGGGCGTGCCGGTGGTGGTCGTGCTCGGCAACCACGACCACCAGAGCGACCAGCAGAACCGGGTCACCGACGTGATCACCGAGGCCGGCATCACGGTTCTCGAGGGGGACACGACGGTCCTGGAGCTGAACGGGCACCGGCTCGGCATCGCCGGCGTGAAGGGCTTCGGCGGCGGGTTCGCCGGGGCCTGCGCCAGCAACTTCGGCGAGCGGGAGATGAAGGAGTTCGTCGGCACCACCGAGGTGATCGCCGAACGCCTGGAGACGGCGCTGAAGTCGGTGCAGTGCGACGCGCTGGTCGCGCTCACCCACTACGCGCCGGTGCCGGACACGCTGCACGGGGAGCCGCTGGAGATCTATGCGTTCCTCGGCTGCTATCAGCTGGGCCGGGCGATCGACGCGGCGCCGACGTCGCTGGCCCTGCACGGGCACGCGCATCACGGCTCGGAGCGGGGGCGCACACCGGGCGGAGTGCCGGTGCGCAACGTGGCCCATCCGGTGATCAAGCAGGCGTACAACATCTATCAGCTGTTGTCCGACAAAGTGGACGCCGAATTGGTTGCCTCGTAGACGTGTTTTCAAATTAGTGGGTAGGGGTATCCGGATCGCATGGAATTTCTCCTCTGGATCCTCGCAGTCATCCTGGTGGTCGCCGGCATCCTCGCGCTGTTCCGGCGGCAGCTCCTCTGGGGCATCATCCTGATCATCGTCGGCCTGCTCGTCGGCCCCGGCGGCGTCAGCATCTTCACCTGATCGGCCCACGCTCTAGAAAACTGAATCCCCCGAAGAAACCGGGACTGCCGAGCATCGGCGGTCCCGGTTCTCTTTGTGGTGGGCCGCACACGCGGTGCGATGGATGTGCACTTATTTGACCGTAAATCACTCGGGCACATCCGTCGATCTTCGCGAGGTTCCGCCGTGACCGAGGTCCATCACTTCACCTATGGAGTCTTCAATCCGATCGCCGCGTACCTGCTGGCGTTCCTCGGCTCGTTCTTCGGGCTGCTCTGCACCGCTCGGGCCCGCGACGCCCGGACCGGCAGCCGGCGCAGCCGATGGCTCGGCATCGCCGCCTTCTCCATCGGCGGCGGCGCCATCTGGCTGATGCACTTCGCCGCCATGCTCGGCTTCGACGTGCCGGCCAGCCCGGTCCGATTCGACATCGGCATGACGCTGACCAGCCTCGTCTTCTCCGTCGTCGCGGTCGGGCTAGGCCTGCTGATCGTTGGGCACGGCCCCCGCAGCCTGCCCAAGGTCATCGGGGCCGGCGTGCTGACCGGCGGTGGCGTGCTGGCCATGCACTACAGCGGCATGGAGGGCATGCACGTGAACGGCGCCATCCACTACAACCTGGCGCTCGTGGCGGCCTCGGCCATCATCGCGGTGGTGGCCAGCACGGTCGCCCTCTGGTTCGCCATCTCGGTCAGCGGCTGGGCCCGGGTCAGCTTCGCCGCCGGGATCATGGCGGTCGCGGTGTGCGGCATGCATTACACCGGTATGGCGGCCATGTCGGTGACCCTCAACAACGGCGTCGAGCCGGTGCACGGCATCCGGCCACTCACGATGCTCGTGCCGATCACCGTGATCACCACCGCGACCATCGTCGGGGTCGCGCTCAGCGCGCTGCAGGCGATGACCGAGGAGGAGTTCACCGACGGCGCCGGCACTCCGAAGCGCGGCGTGCACGCCGAGAACAGCCATTCGTGGTCACTCAAACAGGCGTCGGTCGCGCCGGCCACCCGCCGCCCGTCGCCCCGCCCGGTTCCGATCCGGTCGACAACCAACTCCTGATCGCTACTCTGTCGCTATGGCGGCCCGGATGCTGTTGTCGATGCCTTTGCATGCGATCACCGAGGTCTACGGGGAGGCGGGACTGCGCGAACGCTTCCTGCTGGAGGTCAACGCCTTCCCGCCGGACGAGCAGGCCCAGTTGGCTGACGCTCTCGAGCTGGCCGGCAAGTTGCACGCCGAGGACCGCCGGGTCCGCGAGCCGTACATGAACCACCTGCTGCGGGTCGCCATCCGGATCATCAAGTACTACGGGATCCGGGACGTCGACGTGCTGACCGCGGCCCTGCTGCACGACGCCGTCGAGGACCACCCGGCCGAGTTGGGCCTGCTCGCCACCGGCACCCACCAGGAGCTGACCGAATCGGCGATCGGCGAGCTGGCCCGGCGCTTCAACCCGAAGGTGGCCGAGCTGGTCCGCTCGGTCACCAACCCGGAGTACGACCCGGACCGCGACCGCCACGAGCAGTACCGCGAGCACGTGGAGGCGAGCCTGGACCGCGACCCGTGGGCCCGGGTGATCAAGGTCTCCGACTTCACCGACAACGGGGTGGGCGTCATCCACACCACCGCCGAGAAGGCGTACTCCTCGGCGACCAAGTACCGGCCGCTCGTGCCCAAGCTGCGCGAACTCGTCGGACGCCCGGACACCCCGCTGTCGCTGGCGGCCAAGGACCACATCCTCGATCAGCTCGACCTGGCGGAGGAGCGGTTCGCCGCCATCCTCGACGACTAACCTGGCGACATGCCCAACGAATGGTGGCGTGACGCCGTCATCTACCAGGTCTACCCGCGTTCGTTCGCCGACAGCGACGGCGACGGCATGGGTGACCTGCCCGGCATCACCGGGCGCCTGCCGCACCTCAAGCAGCTCGGCATCGACGCCGTCTGGCTCTCTCCTTTTTATCCCTCGCCGCAGCACGACGCGGGTTACGACGTCGCCGACTACCGCTCGGTCGACCCTCGTTTCGGCTACCTCGGCGACGCCGACAAATTGGTGACTGAAGCGCACCACTTGGGCCTGAAGTTCATCGTCGACCTGGTGCCCAACCACACCTCCAGCGAGCACGCCTGGTTCCAGGCGGCGCTGGCCGCCTCGCCCGGCAGCCCGGAACGCGAGCGGTACATCTTCCGGGACGGCCGGGGCGACCAGCCGCCGAACTCGTGGACCAGCATGTTCGGCGGCTCCGCCTGGGAGCGGGTGCCGGACGGCCAGTGGTACCTGCACCTGTTCGACGTGAGCCAGCCCGACCTCAACTGGGGCAACCCGGAGGTCCGCGCCGAGTTCACCGGCATCCTGCGGTTCTGGCTGGACCGCGGGGTCGACGGCTTCCGGGTCGACGTGGCACACGGCCTGATCAAGGAAGCGACCCTCGCCGAGTGGACGCAGCCCAGCGCGATCCTCGGCGGCCTCGACCCGGTCGGCCCGCGACCGCCCATGTGGGACCAGGACGGCGTGCACGAGATCTACCAGGAATGGCGCGCGGTGCTGAACGAGTACGAGCCCGCCCGCATCCTGGTCGCCGAGGCCTGGGTGGCGCCGGCCGACCGGCTCGCCCGCTACGTGCGCCCCGACGAGATGCACCAGGCGTTCAACTTCGAATACCTCGAGGCGCCCTGGCGCGCCGCCGACCTGCGCAAAGTGATCAGCTCGACGCTGGCCGCAAACGACTCGGTCGGCGCGCCCACCACGTGGGTGCTGTCGAACCACGACGTGGTGCGGCACGCCAGCCGGCTCGGCTACCCGGCCGGCACGAGGCGGATGAACGGCATCGGCGCCGACGACCCGCAGCCCGACGCCGGTCTCGGCCTGCGCCGGGCCCGCGCGGCCACCCTGCAGATGCTCGCCCTGCCCGGCTCCGTCTATCTCTACCAGGGCGAGGAGCTGGGGCTGCCGGAGCACACCACGATGCCCGACGAGGTGCGCGAGGACCCGGCCTGGAAGCGGTCCGGCCACACCGAGCGGGGCCGGGACGGCTGCCGGGTGCCGATCCCGTGGGAGGCCGACGCGCCGTCGTACGGCTTCGGCCCGTCCGACGCCAGCTGGCTGCCCCAGCCGGCCACCTGGGCCGAGTTCGCCCTGGACCGGCAGGCCGGCGTGCCCGGCTCGACCTGGGAGCTGTACCGGCGGGCCCTTTCGCTGCGAAACGAGCACGGCCTGGGGCGCGGGACCCTGACCTGGCAGGAGACGTCCAGCGACGTGCTCGCCTTCCGTAACGGTGACGTGCTGGTGCTGTCCAACCTGGGGAAGAGCCTGGTGGCGCTACCGGCCGGGGCTCGGGTCCTGCTCACGAGCGAGCCCCTCGACGCCGACGGACGGCTCCCCGGCGATGTCACCGTCTGGGCCGTCGTCTGACCCACCGGCCACGATCAGCAGGGCGGCGTGCGTCTCGGCCATGTCCTTCGCCACCGTCCTGCTGGCCAGCCAGAACATGACGCCGGTCGGCACCCAGAAGACCTGGAAGCCGGCCAGCCCGACCGCGTAGTTCAACGGTGGCGGGAACGCGCCGGCCAGCGCCCGGAAGGCCACCGCCACCATCGCGTTGCCGCCGGCCCGGCCGAAGCCGTTGACCAGGTTGCCGAGGCTGTAGACGGTGCCGCGGTGCTCGGGCGGGTTGACGTCGGCGATCAGGGCGAACCAGTTCGGCGAGTTCGCCGACGTCAGCATCAGCGCGAACACGGCGGTGGCCAGGCACAGGCCGACCGACGGCTCGGTGAAGACGTCGGTGAGCACGGCCCGGATCACCATGGCCGAACCGGCGCCGTCCGGCACGTCGATGGTCATCGGGACGAAGAACAGCACGATGTAGAACGGCACGGCGGCCAGGACACCGACCGAGGCGACCAGGGCGCGGCCCCGGGGCGTACGCCGTTGCAGCCGGTCACCGGCCAGCCCGCCGAGGATACTCAGCGCGCCGCCCAACTGGAACAGCGTGGCGAAGACGCTGCCGACCAGCACCGCGGTGCCGGCCGTGTAGCCCTGATCCTCGGCGCGGGACCGGAACAGCACCGGCAGCCAGACCAGCGAGCCCAGGGCGATCTGGGCGGTGGCTCCCTGGAAGATCAGCCAGATGTTGGTGCGCCGGCCGAGGATCACCGACAGGTCGCTCGCCCGGATCCGCTCGTCGTAGTCGACCCCGGCCAGCTCCGGCTGGCTGTCGCCGCGCGGCACGTTGTAGGTGAACAGGTAGGCGACCACGGCCACCACCCCGGCGACCGCGGTGACCAGGAACGGCTCCCGCCAGTTCGCGTGCCCGAGCAGACCGCCGACCAGGGTGCCGGCCAGGGTGCCGACGCCCTGGGACAGGCCCCAGAAGCTCATCACCAGGCCCCGGCGCTTCGGTGAGATGAGGTCGCTGACCACGGCGAAGCTGACCGACGCGACGGCGCCGAGGCCGAACGACGCGACCACCTGGGCGAGTAGGAACGAGGTGTAGCTGTCGGCCAGGCCGGACCAGGTGGTGCCGGCGACCCAGATCGCGGTGCCGAGCATCAGCACCGGCTTGCGGTCGGTGCGGTCCCCGGCGTACGCGAAACCGATGGCCGCCACCGCGCTGATCAGGAACATGATCGTGGTGGCCAGCGCGATGTGGCCCTCGCCGACGCCGAGGCTGTCGCCGATGCTGCCGTAGAGGGGCGGCACCAGCCCGATCGCCACGTTGTCCAGCGACGCCAGGATCACGAAGACCACGACGCTGTAGACGCGGTGCGCGGAGCCGCCCTTGATCACGCGTGAAGGTTAGCGGCCGTCTTGTACTGCTCCCGAATCAGTGGGACGGCGACCGCCTCGTACGTCTCCGGGGTCTCGGCCGTCCAGACCGGCGGCTCCTCGCCGCCGAGCGCGACCCAGGCGGCCTGCCGGGCGGCGCCGTCGGCGACGTACTCCCCCGGCGGCGGCACGAGCACTGGCAGCCCGAACAGTTCGGGCGCCACCCGGCGGACCGCCTCGCTGCAGGCGCCCCCGCCGACCAGCACGATCCGGTTGGCCTCGGCGCCGTGCTCGACCAGAGCGTCGAGTCCGTCGGCGAGCCCGCACAGCATGCCCTCGACCGCGGCCCGGGCCAGGTGGGCCGGGTCGGAAGTGGCGAGGGTGAGGCCGTGGATCGCGCCGGTGGCGTTCGGCAGGTTGGGGGTGCGCTCGCCCTCGAGGTAAGGGATCAGCACCAGCCCGTCGGCGCCGGCCGGCGCGGTCAGGGCGAGCCGGGACAACTGGTCGTGGTCGACGCCGAGCAGCTTGCCGGCCGCGTCGAGCACCCGGGCCGCGTTGAGCGTCACCACGATCGGCAGGAACCGCCCGGTGACGTCGGCGAAGCCGGCCACCGTGCCGCTCGGGTCGTCCGGCGACACCTCGGCCGAGACGAAGACCGTGCCGGAGGTGCCGATCGAGACGACCACGTCGCCGGGGCCGGCGCCGGTGCCGAACAGGGCCGCCGCGTTGTCGCCGGCGCCGGGGCCGAGCGGGGCGCCGTTGGGCAGATGGCCCGCGATGCCGGTGGGGCCGAGCACCTCGGGCGTCCCGATAACCCGGCCGAAACCGAGTTCGAGCAGGTCGGGCCGGTATTGATTGGTCTTTGCCGACCAGTAGAGCGTGCCGCTGGCGTCGCTGCGGTCGGTCTTGATCGTGCTGATGTCGGTCGACCCGGACAGCTTCCAGGTCAGCCAGTCGTGCGGCAGGCAGACCGCGGCAACCCTGGCGGCCAGCGCCGGCTCGTTGCGGGCCAGCCAGCGCAGCTTGGTCAGGGTGAAGCTGGCGACCGGGACGATGCCGACCGCCTCGGCCCACTTGTCGCCGCCGCCCAGCTCCTTGATCAGGTCGGCGGCCGCGCCGGCGCTGCGGGTGTCGTTCCACAGCAGCGCCGGGCGCACCACCTCGCCGTTCTCGTCGAGCACCACCATGCCGTGCTGCTGGCCGGCCACCGAGGCGGCGGCCACGTCGTCCAGGCCACCGGCCTCGTCGATCGCCTGTTGCAGCGCGGCCCACCACGCGTCCGGATGCACCTCGGTGCCGTCCGGATGCGCGGCCCGGCCCTGCCGGACCAGCTTGCCGGTCTCCGCATCGCGGATGACCACTTTGCAGGACTGGGTGGAACTGTCGATCCCGGCTACGAGAGTCATTTCTTCCCTTTGCTCGACGCTCAGCTGGCGCGCAGAACGTGGTCGATCGCGAGCTGGTGCAGCTTCACGAAACCGTAGCCCTGAGCACCGACGGCGTCGACGTCGAACTCCTCCCAGGCGCTCTTGTCGTTGAGGAGATCGGCGTAGGTCTCGCCCTCGTTCAGGGTCGGCTTCGCGAGGTCGAGCACCTTGCTGGCAGCGAGGGCCTCCTGCACCACCGGGTCGGCGCGGAACTCCTGCGCACGCTCCTTGAGCAGCAGGTACATCCGCATGTTGGCCGCCGCCGACTCCCAGACCCCGTCGAAGTTCTCGGTGCGGGAGGGCTTGTAGTCGAAGTGGCGCGGGCCGTCGTACAGCGGGCCGCCGCCGACCGGGCCGTTCTCCAGCAGGTCGACCAGGGCGAACGCGTTGAGCAGGTCGCCGTGGCCGAACACCAGGTCCTGGTCGAACTTGACCGAGTGCTGGCCGTTGAGGTCGATGTGGAACAGCTTCTTGTGCCACAGCGCCTGGGCGATGCCGGCGAAGAAGTTGAGGTTGGACATCTGCTCGTGCCCGACCTCGGGGTTGATGCCGAACAGCTCGGGGCGCTCCAGCTCATTGGTGAAGGCGATGGCGTGGCCGAGCGTGGGCAGCAGGATGTCGCCGCGGGGCTCGTTCGGCTTCGGCTCGATCGCGAAGCGCAGGCCGTAGCCCTTGTCCTCGGAGTATTGCGCGACGAGGTTGAGGCCCTCGCGGTAGCGGTCGAGCGCGGCGTAGATGTCCTTGGCCACGTCGTATTCCGCGCCCTCGCGGCCGCCCCAGAGCACGAAGGTCTTGGCGCCCAGTTCGGCGGCGAGGTCGACCTGGCGGAGGATCTTGCGCAGCGCGTAACGCCGGACCGAGCGGTCGTTGCTGGTGAACGCGCCGTCCTTGAACACCGGGTGGGTGAAGGTGTTCGTGGTGACCATCGGGACGACCAGGCCGGTCTCCTCGAGCGCCTTCTTGAACGAGGCGATGATCGAGTCGCGGGTGCTCGCGTCGGACCCGAACGGGATCAGGTCGTCGTCGTGGAACGTCAGGCCGTAGGCGCCGAGCTCGGCGAGCTTGTGCACCGCCTCGATCGGGTCGAGCTCGGGGCGGGTGGCGTCACCGAACGCGTCACGGGCCTGCCAGCCGATCGTCCAGAGGCCGAATGTGAACTTGTCTTCGCGTGTGGGTTGGACCGGCACGGTTACCTCCACGTAACGGGTTTGATTTGTTTATTGGTTGAATTATTTGGAGCCGGTGTGGCATTGTCAAGGGCATGAGCGCCCGGATCATGACCGCCTCCCGGGCTCCCGTCCGGCAATCGAGCGTCCGGGCCCATAATCTCGCGCTCGTCCTGCAAACCGTGGCGAACAGCGCAGATCGGCCATCGCGAGCGGGCATCGCCGCCGAAACCGGACTCACCCGGGCCACCGTCTCCGCGCTCGTCGACGACCTGATCGCGGGCGGCCTGCTCACCGAGCACGACCCGGCCCCACGCACCGGCGCCGGCCGACCGGCCGCCGGGCTGGCCCTGAGCCCCTCCGGCCCGGCCGGCCTCGGCCTGGAGATCAACATCGACTACCTGGCGGCCACCGTCATCGACCTCACCGGCGACGTCCGGCACCGGTTCCTCGCCCAGCGCGACCAGCGCCCGCTCTCCCCCGCCTCCTCCCTCGCCGAGATCGGCGCCCTCGCACTGCAAGCCCTGGAAGCAGCCACCGCGGACGGCCTGGCCGTCGCCGGCGCGGCCCTCGCGGTGCCCGGCCTGGTCGCGCCGAACGGCATCGTCCGCGTCGCACCCAACCTCGACTGGCAGGACGTCGACGCGCCCGCCCTGCTCCATGCGCTCCCCGGCCTCGGCGACCTGCCCATCGCCGTCGACAACGAGGCCAACCTGGCCGCCCTCGGCGAACTACGCGCCGGCGGCGAGGACACCTTCCTCTACGTCTCCGGCGAGATCGGCATCGGCGCGGGCATCGTCCTGGACGGCGAGCTCTACCGCGGCAACCGCGGCTGGAGCGGCGAGATCGGGCACGTCACGGTATACCCCGACGGCCGCCCATGCCGCTGCGGCGCAAACGGCTGCCTCGAGCAATACGCCGGCCAGGAGGCCTTCTCCACCGACCTGGACCTGGCCGCCTCGGCGCTGGGCATCGCGTTGTCCGCGGTGGTCAACCTGCTGGACATTTCGGTCATCGTGCTGGGCGGCGCCTACGCTCCGGAATTCCCACGGCTGCGCGCGGGCATCGAGGCCGAGCTGGCACGCCGCGTACTGACCGCGGGCTTGGCGCCGGTCACGCTGCGTGCCGCGACGCTGGGCGCCGACGCCGCCGTGCGCGGCGCGGCCGGCGCAGTGATCCAACAGCTGATCGACGACCCGGCGGCCTTTTTGAACGGTACGGCGTAGGCCGCTCCCCACCGCAGCGCGGGCCGCGGCCCGGCTCGACGCCCGGCGCGAGCTCCCGAACGGGCTGAGCCGGGTGCGGCGAGATGGCGCTCTGCACGCTGCGGAACCGTGACGCCGGCCGGGTTACGCCACCTGTCGAGCCGCGAAATCACGGGACACCCCGTGGTTAGGCCGTGCGGGCTGAGGTGGTGCTCTTTGCGTCGTCGGCTGCGGCTGATGCGAATTCGGACAGGCCTCGTAGCAGGGCCGCGCGGCCGGAGCCGGACATTCGCTCCAGGGTTGCGGACAGCGCCAGGCGGCGGATGCGGCGCAGTTCGCCGAGCAGGGTGCGGGACGACGGGGTGAGGTAGAGGGCGATCTCGCGGCGGTCGGCGCGGCCGGGGACTCGCTCGACCATGCCGGAGGCCACCAGTCGGTCGCAGAGGCGGCTGGCCGAGGAGAGCAGCATGTTCATCTCGGCGGCCAGGCCGCCCAGGTTGACGCCCTCGGCCCGCTCGACGGCGAGCAGCGCGTTGAGTTGCGCCGCGGAGAGCCGTGGGGTCACCTGCTCGCGCGCGTTGTCCCAGGCGGACAGCAACGCCTGCGCAGCGTCGTCGATCGCCGCCGCGTGCGTCGGGTCCGGGCCGTCGTGAACCGCCATGGTGCAGCAGAGACTACCCTGCGACGGCGCTCAATTCGCGCCTCCGGGCAGGTGACGTGCGGCCTTCTCGATCATCGACATTTCCGCACCCGCCGGCGCCGGGCCGGACACGCGGATACGGCGACGGCCGCCACCGGTTGGTGACGGCCGTCGTTGCGTACTCCACAAGGGTTTAGTTCGCGCCGGTGCGCGACGCGATCGCCTCGAGGAAGATGTCGCCGATCTTCGCCGGGTCAGGGGCGATGAAGACGCCACCCGCGGCCGTGGGCTTCACGATGGTCTCGAGCTCCTGGCGGTTGACGCCGTTGCCGATACCGACGATGACCACGCGGACCGGGCGCTTCGGGTCGCTGATCGCCTTGAGTTTGGTGACCAGGGCCTGCTGCGTGATGCCTTCCTTGCTGTCCTCACCGTCGGTGAACAGGATGACCGAATTGATCTTTCCGGCCTGCCAGCTGTTCTGCACGTTCTGGTAGGCAGCCAGCAGGGTGTCGTAGAGACCGGTCTGGCCGTTCGCCTTCGGCTTGATCTGCGCGATCGAGTTCTGCAGCTTCTGCCGGCTCGACGAGAGCGGGCTGATCGGCACGATCTCCTTGTACGGCTTCTTCCCGTCCATATCGGTTGAGAAGAGCCACACGCCGACGGCCCACTTGTCGTCGAACAGCGCCAGACCACCCGACGCCGCACCCCGGGTGACCGTGGCCCGGTCGGCGCCACCGGCGGTGGGCACCTTCTCGAGCATCGATCCGGAGACGTCGAAGACGGCGAGCACTCGTCCGGGCAGCGTGGTCGCGGCCCAGCCACCGAGCGCCTGGTTGATCGTGTTGGAGTCCAGCCCGGCCGCGGCCGTGCCACCCTCCGACTTGCTGCCGGCGCTGGCCGAGACGGCGGGCGACGCATCCGGCGCGCCGAGCGGAGCCGAGAAGCCCGCACCGGCCGAGCCGTCCGGGGAACGCAGACCCGCACCCGCCAGCGCGTTCTTGAAGGACGCCGTCTGCAACTGCTGGCGCAGACCGGTCGCGGCGGCCGACTTCTGCAGGTCGACCTCCGGCATGATCGCGTACGGGTAGTCGAGCGGCATCGGGCTCGGGTCGAGGTAGAGCGCCACCAGCGGAACCGGCGGCTTCTCGGCGTTGTACGCGACCACGTCCTCCTCGGACAGCGGCGCCGCACTGAGGCTGGTCGCGATGTCGTTGGTGTCGGCCGAGTGCGGGAACTTCTGCAGCAGGTCGTCCCGCAGCGCGGACGACGACTGGGCCAGCGCCTTGATCGCCCCGACCTTGGCGGACTGGGCCGCCGCACCGGTGCCGGCGGCCTGACCGAGCGCGAGCAGACCGGACAGGCCGGCCGCATCACGAGTCGGCTCGACGATGCCGGTGCGCATCTGGGTGCTGGTGGTCAGCTGACCGAGCAGGTCTTTCCAGCCGAGCTTCTTGTTGGGCCAGCCGATGGTCTCGGCGACCGGCTGCGGCATGGCGACGACGACCGGGCTGGTCGCGATCGGCTTGCCGTCGGTGGGCACGAAGCCGGGCGCCTCGTTCTTGAGGCGCAGCAGCCAGGTCGACGAGTCGGAGACCCAGACATCGGGAACCTTCACCGACTCGGGCGCGGCGCCGAGGCCGGTCAGCGTGACCTTGTGCTCCCCCGCCACGGCCGCGGCCATGGTCGCGGGGTTCACCGGGGTCACGGCGACGGCAACGCACGTTCCATTGACGTTGGCACCATCCTGGATCCACTTCTGCGCAGTCTGTTCGATGGCAGGAGCTATCTCGGGGGCGGCAGCGACAGTCAATTTGACGGAGCCGGTGCAACCAGAATCGGAGAGCTGTTGGTAGCCGAGGTACGACCCGCCGATGACGACGACAATCGCCATCGCGGCTCCAACGACGCCTGCTCCTCGGAGGTTAAAGTTTCGACGATGGCGGCCTGACACGCGTCCTATAGTGCGCACCGCCGAAGCTGAGCGCCATATACGTTTGGCGGAAAGTTACTCGGATTAGGTCAACTCTCCGACAAAGTGACCTTGGGTAGTTACGTCATTTCGATCAGTAGGAGAGTCTGACCGGTTTTTGGCGCTTTACCCGAAGAGCCTGAAACGCCCGGTCTCACGAATCATCTGATCGTCGTCGATGTCCAGCGCAACAGGCAGGTGGGGCTGGCCTCGGCCATTGGCTCACCCTGCGCTTCCGGGACGCCGGTCTCGGGATCGATCCTAAACGTTGTAACGCTCTGTGACAATTGGTTGGTTACGTAGAGGTGATCCCCGACCAGGATCATGTGCCGTGGCCACTCCCCGCCGGCGGGCGTCTCGGCGATTTTGACCGCCTCGTTGCCGTCCCACGCGAACGTGGTGATCGTGTTCGGGCCCCGGTTCGCCACGTGGATGAACCGGCCGTCCCGGCCACAGACGATCTCGGACGGGTAGTTCGGGCCCTCCCGGTCGCTGGTCGCCGCCTCGCCGGCCAGCTCCAGCGTGCCGTCGGCCGCCGGTCGGTACCAGGACAGGTTCGCCGCCAGCTCGCCGACCAGCAGCAACGTGCCGTCGGGGGCGAAGCGCAGGTGACGCGGGCCGGTGCCCGGTTTCGCGGTCACCGCCGGGACCGGCGCGCTCAGCCGGCCGCTGACCGGATCGAGCCGGCTGCGCCACACCCGGTCGGAACCCAGGTCGGCGATCAGGATGCCGGCGCGGTCCTCGACGACCATGTGCGCGTGCGGGCCGGCCTGCCGTTCCGCGTCGGGGCCGGAGCCGGCGAGGCCGAGCAGGTCGGTGCGCTCGCCGGGGGCGCCCTCCGGATCGAGCGGGTGCACCGCGACCGAGCCGCTCGAGTAGTTGGCGACCAGCAGGAAGCGGCCGTCCGCGGTGACCGAGAGGTGGGCCGGGTCGGAGCCGCCGGTCGGCCGGGTCGACAGCGGGGTCAGCTCGCCGTCGGCGGCCACCGTGAACGCGCTGACCGTGCCGTCCGACTCGAGCTCGTTCACGGCGTACAGAATCGGGAGCGCCGGATGCTGGGCCAGGAACGACGGGGACGGGGTGCGGGCCGCCACGCCGAGGCGGGTCAGCACGCCCGAGGACGGATCGCGGCGGAGCCGGACGATGCCCTCGGCGTCACCGCCCTTGTCACCCGTGTACCCACCGACGAAGACGAACTCACCGTGTGAACCCATGCCCCGAATCCCATCACATCCGGATGTCCGCCACCGGACCGCACAGCTAGATGTCCACCGCTTCGGCCGCGAGTTGGCGGGCCGCGCGCAGGCAGGCGCTGGTCAGGACGAGTGGATGGTCGGCGACCAGGACGTTGCGCCGTAGGGTGACGACGCCCTCGACGAACGGATAGCGGTCGGTCAGGCGCAGGCGCTCGATCATCCGGGGCAGCGGGACCGCGGCGCCGGGCCGGTCGGCGCCCATCGCGGCCAGCAGGGCGGCGGCGTGCGCGGTGCCGGTCTCGGCCAGGTCGGTCTCGGTCCGGAACGGCGCGACGGCCAGAACCCCGTACGGGAAAGATGCCATGCCCCCGTCGGAGCGCCAGAGATGAAATCGGCGTGCGGCGCGGCTGCTGTGCAGCCGCCAGCCGACGCCGGCGTCGATGCCCGCCAGCCAGCGCGGCCAACGCTTGCGGTGGTACGCCTCGACAGCCGCCGCCCAACTGCGCGCCGCGCCGCGTTCCTGGAGACAGGTGACATGGCAGGGACCGGGCAGAACGCCGGTGCCGTCGGCCACCATCCAGGGCAGGGCCGTCCAGTCGTGGCCGGTCAGGCCGAGCACCGGACGACCACAGAGCGTGCACTCGATCACGGATCCCCAATCCGGTCGGCGGCCGCGCCGGCCCCGTGCCCCGCGCGACCGCCCGTCTCATCCGGATCAGCCGTTCAGCATCTCGTAGGCGGTGGAGGTGGCCTTCTGCTGCTCGCCGGCGGCCGGCGCGACCACCGGGGCGGTGTGGCCCAGGTTGGTGTAGCCGACCGAGTAGTCGTGCGCCTTGACCTTGCCGGCCGCCGGGATCTTGACGACGAGGCTGGTCAGATGGCCGAGGTCGTCGACGACGGCCTCGAACGGCGCCCGCTTGGCCGCCTCGCCGAGAGCCTTGAGGGCGTCGTCCTCGACGATCTCAGCCTCGGTGGCCTTGGTCAGGTCGGTGGTGCCGGTGAAGTTGCCGGGGCTGGTCTGCACGACCGCGTCCGCGTTCTCCAGCAGCAGCTGGGTGTAGCCGGGATCGGTGCGGTCGTCCTCCTCGAGCATCGACTTGTCGTCGAGCTTCGCCGGGTCGAGCAGCATCCACTTCTTCGGCATCTTCGGCAGGCCGGCCACGTTCGGACTGAACGAGATCTTCACCCAGCCCTTCTTCGCCACCAGCCGGATGTCCATCTTCAAGGTGGTGCCGGCCTCCTTGATCTCCTGCGCCATGTTGATCTCCGCGGCCTCGTGCGAGCCGTCGACGACGCCGGACACCGGCGTCACGTTGCCCTTGATCGTGAACGCGTAGGCCTTGGCGTCGTCCGCGGGAACCGCCTTCAGGAGGAGGTCGCGCGGGGCCGTGATGATCTTCTCGGCGGCCGGGCCGGCCGGAGTGGTGGAATCGGCGATCCCGCAGCCGGTGAGCGCGAGGGCGGAGGTGGCAACCGCGGCGAACGCGGCGAGGCGGGTCGAGCGTGCAGTATTCATGGTCGTCTTTCTCGGGGTGGTGGTGGTGTCGCTGCCGACAGATCACAGACTGGAGGACCACGGCGCCCGTCCCGCTGCCGTTATGCTGCTGCCCTCTGCGGTTCCGCTGCCGCAGAAACGTCAGTGCAGGTCAGGGGGCTGCGGTGAGTGACGGCCGCGTGAGCACGCCGCTTCGGTTCGAGATCCTCGGCGAGGTGCGCGTGTGGCGCGACGGTGTGGCGCTGTCGCTCGGGCCGGCGAAACAGCAGGCAGTTCTCGCTGTGCTGCTGCTGCAGGCGGGCCGCCCGGTGCCGACCCATCAGATCGTCGACGCGGTCTGGGGCGACGAGCCACCGGAGAACGGCGCCAACGTCGTGCAGAAATACGTGGCCGGTCTGCGCCGCGCGCTCGAGCCGGACCGCGCGCCGCGCACCCCCGGCGAGTTGCTCGCGCTCACCGGCAGCGGCTACGTGCTGCGGGCCGAGGGCGGCGTGGACGCCGACGAGTTCCAGGCCGCGCTCGCCCGGGCCGAGGCCGAGCAGGCCGCCGGCCGGCTGACCGAGGCTGCCATGACCCTGCGCGGTGCGCTGGCCCTGTGGCGGGGCGAGGCGCTCGCCGGGCTGACCGGGCCGGTCTTCGAGGCGGCCCGCGCCCGGCTGGCCGACGCGCGCGCCACCGCGTGGGAACGCTGGGCCGAGACCGGGATCGTCCAGGGCCGGGCCGCCACGATCCTCCCCGAGCTGGGCCGGCTGATCGAGGAGTTCCCGATGCGCGAGGGCCTGCGGGTGCAGCGGATGCTGGCGCTGCATCAGGTCGGGCGGCAGGCGGAGGCGCTCGCGGCCTACCGCGACGCCCGGGAGTTCTTCCTCGACGAGGTCGGCGCCGAGCCCGGCGACCGGATGCAGGCCGCCCACCTGATGATCCTGCGCAACGACGTCCCGGTCTCGCCGGCCATGCCGCCCCCGCCTGCGCCCGCGCCGGTCACTCCGCCCATGCCAGGGCCGGGGCTCATGCCGATCTCCGTGCCGGCCGCGCCGCCGATCTACTTCCCGCCTGGCCGGGGCGGCAGCGTCGCGTTGGAGATCATCGGCGCGCTGGCCGCCTCCCTGTTCACCTGCGGCTCGCTGGCCTGGGTCTACTTCCTCTACGTCGGCATCCGCCGGCGTCAGGCCGCGGCGCTCGCGGCGGCCGCCTTCTACTTCCTGCTGTTCTCGGTCGGCTTCATATTCTTCTTCGTCATCGACCCGTACGGGAGCGTGGACAGCGAGGAGCTCACCACCCAGGACAACATCGGGATCTTCTACTTCGGCGGGGTGATGGTCGTCGCGGCCGCGCACGGGCTGTTCCTGGCCGCCCGCTCCGACGGCCACCGTCTGCGCGAGCGAGCCCGGCAGTTCGCCATGTTCAATCCCGACCGGGCCCGGGAGATCGGGGTCGGCCGGCCCGACGTGCCCCTGCGCCTCATCCAGGACGGCGGGCTGATCGACCTCAACCAGTTGGGCGCGCAGGAACTCGCCCGGGTCACCAAGCTGCCGGCGCCCCAGTGCGCGGAGATCGAGCGGGACCGGCAGTTACGCGGCCCGTTCTACCGGCCCGAGGATCTGACGATACGAGGTCTGGTCGACGCTCGTGCCGTTCGAAAGCTTGCCGACCGGCTCATCTGTCTCCCGCCGGGGCCGGCACCGGCCCCGGCGGCGTGGCCACCCCGCTGGTCAGCGGGAGCCGGCTGAGGTCAGTTGCCGGCGGGCGACGTATTCCACCAGCTCGATCAGGACGTTGCGGGCGCCCATCTGCTCGCGGGCGTCGAACAGCACGACCGGCACTCCCGGATCGAGGTCGAGGGCCCGCCCGACCGCCTCGGCGCCGAACCGGGGCTCGGCATCGAAGCAGTTGACCGCCACGACGAACGGCGTGCCACGCTGCTCGAAATAGTCGATCGAGGGGAAGCAGTCGGCCAGGCGCCGGGTGTCGGCCAGCACGACGGCGCCGAGCGCGCCCTGCGACAGCTCGTCCCAGAGGAACCAGAAACGGTCCTGCCCGGGCGTGCCGAAGAGGTAGAGCTGCAGGTCCTCGGTGATCGTGATGCGGCCGAAGTCCATCGTCACGGTCGTGGTGGTCTTGCTCTCCACGCCGTCGATGCTGTCGGCTCCCTCGACCCCGGTCAGGATCTCTTCGGTCTGCAGCGGACGAATCTCGCTGACCGACCCGACCATGGTGGTCTTCCCGGCGCCGAAGCCACCGGCAATCAGGATCTTGAGCGCGACCGGGATGCGCGACGATGCGCCGTTGCGGTCAGAGCGCACGGAGTCCATTGACAACCGCCTTGAGTACGTCGACGTCGTGCGGCTTGGAGGCCGCCGGGGGTTCGTACATCGAGATGAGCCCTGCCGAGCGTAGATCACCCAGCAGAACCCGGACCACGCCGACCGACAGGTCGAGGGTGGAAGCCAGCTCGACGACCGGGATCGGCTCCCAGGCCGCGGCCACGATGGCGTCGTGTTCCGGCTGCAGCCGGGCGCCCTGATGGTCGTCGGGCAGGGTCGCCACGACGAACGCCAACATGTCGATCGCGTCGCCGGTCGGCGTCACCCGTCCCTGCGTCACCGCATAGGGACGGACCACCGGACCGGCGTCGTGGTCGAGCCAGTCGTGCGCGAGGCGCGGCGGGTCAGCCGGCATCGGAGGGTGCCACCGCCGAGCGTTCCGGCGCGATCATGTTCTGCCCCACCCGGGTGACGAGCATCGCCATCTCGTAGGCGATCAGGCCGAGGTCGGCGTCACTGGCGGCCAGCACGGCCAGGCAGGCACCCTGACCGGCCGCGGTGACGAAGAGGAAGGCCTGCTCCATCTCGACCACTGTCTGGCGGACCGGGCCGGCCCGGAAGTGCCGGCTCGCGCCCTTGGCCAGACTCTGGAAGCCGGCCGCCATCGCCGACAGGTGATCCGCATCCTCCCGCTTCAGGCCGGTGGACGCGCCCATCAACAGCCCGTCGGCCGACAGCACCACCGCTTGCAGCGCGGTGGGCACCCGCTCGACGAGATCGTCGAGGAGCCAGGTGAGGTTCGCGCTCTGGTTGGTCGTCTGCGTCACTATGCGTCCTTTTCCGGCCTGGTCTCACTGTCGGGCTCGCGGTCGCCGGCCGCGCCTGGTGCTGCCCCTTTTGGTGATGCTGTGCCGCCATCCGCTGATGGCGAGTCGGCAACCGCGACGTTCACGATCGCCGGGAAACTGACGGTAGCCGCATCCTCGAAGGACGCGCCTCCGGGAGATCCCCCGTTGCCCGGATTTTTCGCCTTCGGGCGATCTTCAGACTTGACGTATTTGGACGCATCGATCCGCCCGCGGGTCGTGCCGCTCTGCAGCGCGCTCATGATGCTGCGGATCTGCTCGGGCGAGCGCAGCGGAGCGGTCGGCTCGTCCGCCACGGCCTCGGCCGAACGGCGCAGCTGGGGCACCAGGTTGGCCTGCCGGACCCGCTTGGGCAGACCGTCCTCGGTGGCCTCGGCGGGCGGGGCCGACGTGGGCATCGGAGCCGCCGAGGTCGGCCCGTCGGCCGGGATCGCGGCCGGGGCCCCGGTCGTCTCGGCGAGGTCGGCCGGGCGGCGGACCCGGCGGCGCTGCACCAGGCCGTCGGCGGTCAGTCCCTCCGCGACCGACGACGGCACCGGACCGATCGGCGGGGCCGCCAGCGGCCGGCGCTGGGCCGGGATCGGGCGCGTCCGCGGCTCTGCCGCCGAGATCGCGGTGGCGATGCCGTTGATGGTGAGCGGCCGGCCGTTCGCGGTCAGCTCGCGCAGTTCCTCGGCGCCCTGCCACTGCAGCGCGGCGAGCGAGCGCCGGGACGGGTCGTCGGTGCCCGAGCCGACCAGCGGGCGGTCCGGGCCGGCCGGCAGCTCGGCCGGGCCGGGCGCGCCGACCACCAGCTCGCCCGGGACGAGCACGATCGCGGTGACGCCGCCGTACGCGGACGCACGCAACGACACCCGGATGCCGTGCCGGTTGGCCAGCTGGGCCACCACGAACAGGCCGAGCCGGGCGCTGTCGGCCGGGTCGAAGTCGGGCGGCTCGACCAGGCGGCGGTTGGCCTCGTCGATCGCGTCGTGGGTCATGCCGAGACCGCGGTCCTCGATCTCGACGGCGTACCCGTTCGGGAGCACCTGGCCGGAGACCTGCACCCGGGTGTGCGGCGGAGAGTACGAGGTGGCGTTCTCCAGCAGCTCGGCGAGCAGGTGGATGACGTCGCCGACGGCGCGGCCGAGAACGGCCGAGGACTCGATCGAGCGGATGTCGATCCGCTTGTAGTCCTCGACCTCACTGATCGCGCCGCGGACCACGTCGATCACCGGCACCGGGTTGCGCCAGCCGCGGCCCGGCGCGGCGCCGGCCAGGATGACCAGGTCTTCGGCGTGCCGCCGCATCCGGGTGGCCAGGTGGTCCACCCGGTACAGATCCTCCAGCTCGGCCGGCTCGGTCTCGCGGCGCTCCATCCGGTCGAGCAGGGCGAGCTGGCGGTGCAGCAGCGTCTGGCTGCGCCGGGCGATGTTGAGGAACACCTCGTTGAGGCCGCGCCGGACATTGGCCTCCTCGACCGCCGACCGCACGGCTGTGCGCTGCACGTCGTTGAACGCGTGGCCGAGCTGGCCGATCTCGTCCCGGCCGTACTCCAGCGGGGGTGTCTCGACGTCGACATCGACGTTCTCGCCGCGCTGGAGGCGGCGCACCACGTTGGGCAACCGCTCGGTGGCCATCTCGAGCGCCTCGCCGCGCAGCCGGCGCAGGCGGCCGACCATCGACCGGCCCACCTTGACCGACACGAACACCGAGACGGCGAAGGCGATCAGGCCGAGCAGGGCGGCCAGCAGCAGGCGCAGCAGGATGGAGACGGCGAGCGAGGCGCCCCGGTCGGCGAGCGAGTCGATCGCGTTGTTTTCCAGGTCGCGCAGCTGATCGGCGGACTTCTCGAAGGCCGGGTGCCAGCTGTCCGCGCCGACCGGGGGCAGCTGACCCGCGCGGCTCTGCACGATCAGCCGGTCCATCATGCGGTTGAGCTGGACGAATGCGTCACCGCTGCTGAGCTTCTGATATTGCGCGCGGCTCGCGTCGGGCATGTCCTCGACGCCCTGGGCGAGCAGGAACCGGGCGGTGCCGACGTCCTGCACCAGGGCCGAGCGCAACTCGTCGGTGAAGCGGCCGTTGACCGTGGCGGCGGCCAGCAGCGAGTCGACCCGGCTCAGGTATTCCTGGCCGCGGCCGACCGTGGACAGCGCGCGGATCTGCCGGTCGATCTCGTCGTCGGGGAAGGTCGCGGTGGCCGCGAACATGTCGAAGCCGGCCTGGATCATGCCGTTGTAGAGGCCTTGCGCGCCGATCGGGTCGGGTTCGCGGCGGTCGAAATGCTCGCGCTGCGCAGGGAGCGTGTCGATCTCGGTGAAGAACTGCTCGACCCGCCGGCGCATGGTGTCGCTGCCCTCGCGCCAGGCGTCGCCGTCGCGGGCGGCCGAGCGGAAGTCGCCGATCGCCCGGTCGGTGGCCGCACGCTGCTCGGTGAGCTGGCCGACCGAGGCGCTCGGGTCGGAGAGGAACTGCACGGTGAGGCGTCGTTCCCGCTGCAGCTCGCCGACGATGACCTCGCCCGGGTTGCCGATGGTGTCCGCCAGCGACCGCGCGGACAGCAGGTTGAGCGCCGGTCCGGCGGTTTGCGCCGTCGCGAAGATCCACAGTGCCAGCAGCGCCACGAGCGGCACCGTCACCATGGTGATGATCTTCGAACGGATCGACCAGTTGCGGGTTCTCATCAGGCTCCGCCCGAGGGTTGGCAGGTTCCAGCCGCACGGCCGCCGAGTTGGCGGACATCACCGGCCGTGTGCGCCTTCCGGAGAATACGTAAAACCTTCAAGCAGAGCCACCATCCAGCAATAGGAATATGTGTTAACTGTCCTATTTGTCCGGGGACAGTGGCATCCGCTGCGACAGTCGTTCATGTGACAGACCGGAAACATCCGCTTCCGGAGCGGTGAAAGGGGATTGACGAACGGCAGTGAGTGGGAATACCGGCAATGAAGAAGGAGGAGGCCGATGTCCCCCATACTCACCATCGTCCTGATCATCGTCGTCCTGGTGGTCATCGCCGCGATCGTGTACGGCGTGCAGACCGGCAGACGTAAGAAGCTGCAGAGCACCTTCGGGCCGGAGTACGACCGCGTGGTGGCCGACACCGGCAACCGGACCGAGGCCGAGAAGGAACTGCGCGAACGCGAGAAGCGGCACGCCGAGCTGGAGCTCACCGAGCTCAGCCCTGAGTCCCAGGCTCGGTACCGCACCGCCTGGGAAGAGGTTCAGATCCAGTTCGTGGACAGCCCGGCCGAGGCCGTCGGCACCGCTGACGAACTGGTCACCCGGCTGATCGCCGAGCGGGGCTACCCGACCGGCGAGTACGACGACCGGCTCGCCGACCTATCCGTCGAGCACGCCAGCACGCTGCAGCACTACCGCGATGCGCACGAGATCAGCGAGCGGAACAAGGGTGGCTCGGCCAGCACCGAGGATCTGCGCCAGGCACTGGTGCACTACCGCGCGCTCTTCGCCGACCTGCTCGGCGCCGATCCGGTGTCGACCACTCCTGCTACTACTACAACCGTTCCCGACGAAGCGCCGGCGCCCGCTCCCCGTACGGCCGCCGACACGGACGCCGCCCCCGACAAGAGCCGCTGAGGGAGTCACCTGCCATGAAGTTCTTCTCCAACGAGGCCAAAGAGAACGACCCCGGCTACGACCGCTCGGACGTGGCGACGTCCGATCCGGTGGCCGTGCCGCAGCAGCGGGCCGGGTCGCCCTGGAGCGACACGCCCGGTGAGCCGGCGGCCGACTACCGCGAGCCGCAGCACCGCTCCGACGACGACACCCGGGACGACGAGGATGCCGAGATCGCCGAGCAGGAGCTCCGCGACGACACCAACTCCGATACCGACTCCGTCCCGGACACCAACTCCCACACGGACTCGGACACCAACTCCCACACGGACTCGGACACCGACTCCCACACGGACTCGGACACGGACGCCGTCTCGGACTCGGACACGGACGCCGTCTCGGACACTGACTCCCGCACCGACTCGGATGTCGATCTGGACATCGACGAGCCGCGCGACGAGCACGTCTCCGAGCCGGTCACCACGACGTACGGCCCGGACGGCACCGTGACCAGCTCCGACGAGCCGGTCGACACCGACGACCGGGTCACCACCGAGGACGAGACCGACGAGGACCGGACGATCAAGGACGAGGGGACGTTCGACAGCCCCGAAGCCGTCGAGCCGGCCACCGGCGACTCCCTCGACTCCCTCGACGCCGAGGAGGACAACGGCGACAAGGAGCCCGAGGCCACCGTCGAGGAGCTGCCCGCCGACGAGCCGGACCACGACCTCGACACCGACGAGGACCGGACCGACGCGCTCAACGGCTCGCCCGTGGCCGTCGACCCGGAGCCGGTCCCGGCCCTCGACGCCGACGACCGCACCACCTTCGACGAGGGCGAGGCCGTCGGCACCGTCGCCGCCGTACCCGTCGCCGCGGCCGCGACCCCCGGCAGCGTGCCGGAGCAGCCGCTGGATCGGCTCTTCTCGGACGGCGACTCGTTCGCCGAGCGGTTCCGCGACATCCAGCTGCGCTTCGTGGACACCCCCAAGGAGGCCACCGCCGACGCCGCCGCCCTGGTCGGTGAGGCGGTCGACAAGATCACCTTGGCGCTCAACTCGCAGAAGGACGCCCTCGGCGGCGACTCCGACGACACCGAGCAGCTGCGCGTTCAGCTGCGCGGCTACCGCGACCTGCTCAACCGGCTCACCGGCTTGTAAGCAGTTCTGCTCGGAGAAGGGGAGCCTCGGCTCCCCTTCTTCCGTTTCCGGGGGTTAACGTGCGGTGATGCGCGCCGGCCGCCTCGTGTCGCTCCTTCTGCTGCTGCAGACCCGGGGCCGGATGACGGCGCGCGAGCTGGCCGACGAACTTGAGGTGTCGGTCCGGACCGTCTACCGGGACGTGGAGTCGCTCGGCTCGGCCGGGGTGCCGATCTATGCCGACCGGGGCCCGGCCGGCGGCTATCAGCTGCTCGACGGCTATCGGACCCGGCTCACCGGGCTGACCGAGGACGAGGCGGGCACGCTGTTCCTGGCCGGGATGCCCGGACCGGCGGCGGAACTCGGGCTCGGATCGGTGCTCGCCGCGGCGGAGCTCAAGCTACGGGCTTCGCTGCCGGGTGAGCTGGGCGACCGCGCCGATCAGGTACGCGAGAGATTCCACCTGGACGCGCCCGGCTGGTTCCGCGGCGACGAGCCGACACCGCACCTGTCCACCGTGGCCGGGGCGGTGTGGGGCGCCCGGATGCTGGAGGTCCGCTACCGCCGGTGGAAGGCGCCCCGCGAGGTCACCCGCACGCTGCATCCGCTCGGGGTGGTGCTGAAGGCCGGCCGGTGGTACCTGGTGGCGACGGGCCGGGAGCGGACCACCGCGTACCGCGTCGCGAGCATTCTCGACGCCGTCGTCCTCGACGAGCCGGCCGTCCGGCCGGCGGGCTTCGATCTGGCGGCCTACTGGCAGGAATGGACGCAGCGGTACGAGCGGAGCGTCTACACGATGACCGCCACCGTCCGGATGACCACCACCGCGCTGGAGCTGATGGCTTTCGTCTTCCCGCCGGAGATGGCCCGGGTGGCCCGCGAGTCAGCGGAACCGCCCGACGCGGACGGTCGGCTGGTCACCACCGTCCCGATCGAGTCGATCAAGCACGGCCACATCGAACTGCTGAAGCTGGGCGCGGACGCCGAGGTCCTCTCCCCGCCGGAGCTCCGCGACCGCCTCGCCGAGACGGCCCGGGGCCTGGCCGCAACCTACCTCGCGGTCCCCGCCACCGACTGATCCCCGCCCGCGGCGCCACTGCCGTCGCTCTGCCGTCCCACTGCCGCCGCGCCTGACCAGCGCAAACGAGTCGCGAACAAAGCGCGGCCGCCGCGGCTCGGGACAGCCCCCGGATGCATGGCACGCACGGCGCGGCCGCTGCCAGGCTCGGGACAGCCCGGACGCGCTTCGATCGGTGTCGTTCGCCGACGGGCCGGGTTGGTCAGCCGACCGCTGAGCCGGCGGCGATGCCGCCGGTGTCGCCGCTCTCGGTCAGGCCCGCGCCGGGGCCGCCCGGGGCGCCGCTGCCGTCATCGCCGGACGGCGGGTCGTGCGGGGGCGTGGACCCGGTGGTGGTCTCGGTCGGGGGCGTGGTGGGTGCGGTCGTGGACTCGGTGGGTGGGGTGGACTGCGGCTCGGTGGTGGGCGCGCTGCTCGGGGTCGCCGGCGTGCCGGTGGCGGGCGACGACGTGATGGCGGCGGCCGGAGACGAGGCCGAGGTCAGCGGCAGCACCCTGCCGCGCGGTGTGGCCGAGACCTCCGGCCGGTTGTCGATCGGGCTGTCGCCCGCGCCCGTGCCGCCGACCAGGCGGTCCGGACCAGAAGTGTGCTCGCTGACGACGGCCGGTGGCTTCGGCGGCGCGACCTCGACCGCGCCGAGCCGGACCCCCAACCACATCGCCGGACCCAATCCCACCGCGACGATCGCCCCGAAGAGTGCCGCGGGTCCCCGATTCATCAGTGACCTCCCCCGTGTCAACACGATCATCCGGCCGCATCCCGTGACACCACTACCCATTTCGGAAAACGCCAAGCGAACAACCGCTGAGGCCATTGTGACTGAAGGTGACCGATAGGTTGCTCATTCGTCGTGGATGAGACGTCTACCAGGGGGCACGGAAGCGCACGCCGGGAGGTTCAGCCAGGCCGCTGCCGGTTTCCGCGCAGTTTGCGACACGCTCCGTCAACGGGTCGAAGTGAGGAACACCACAGCATCATCCAGAGCCGTCCAACCGCCCGGCAGCTCGTCGGAATCCAGCGCCGTCCGAACGTTGATCTTGCCGCCGTCGCGCAGGTTCATCTCCCAGGAGCGGCGGCCGTTGCGGGTCGCCGACGCGCCGGCCAGCTCGGTGAACGGCACGAACCGGCTGTCGCCGGCCTCGTTCACCGCGGGCGTGCCGTCGGCCAGCACCCCGTCGGCCGCCAGCCGGGTCAACCGGCGTTTTGCCTCGCCGTTGCGCGAGCGCGGCAGCCCGGGCACCAGCACCAGACCGGTCTCGACCACAAGAAGGTCGCTGCGCACGCCGTCGACCAGCACATTTACCACCCCGCCGAGAACCGGCACCCGGGGCTGCGGGCGGCCCGGCCCGGTTGGCGCGGCGGCGGCCGGGTCGATGCCCATCGCGGCGATCCGCTCCCGGGCCGTGCCGACCGTGGCCGGGTCGGTGGCCAGCTCGGCGGCGCCGGTCAGATCAAGATGAGAGCCGTCGGCCGCGACCACCTCGGCCGTGCCCATCCAGCTGTGCCGCCAGCGCGCCACCCCGCCGTGCAGCGCGGCCAGCGCCAGCAGCAGCGCGATCAGCTCGGCGATCCGGCCGGAGGTCTCCTCGGCCGGCAGGTCGCCGAAGACGGTCTCAGCGATCTTGCGAAGGCGGCCGTCGGCGGCCAGCTCGAGCACGTCGGCGGCGCCCGTCACCGGGCTGCCCGCGACCCGGGCGATGGCCCGCAGCGACGCGTCGGCCTCCCGCTCCATCTCGGCGAGCCGGGCCGCGCCGAAGAACTCGTCCCACCCGGCGACCGTGCGCCCGGACGGCGGGAACGCCACGGCCTGCAGCGCCCGGCCCAGGGCGGGCAGCTCGGGCAGGAGATCGCCGGCCGCGGCCGGCTCGGGGTCGGGCCCCTCGGTGGTCAACGCGGTCAACGCGGCCACCCGCTCGGCGGTCGGCGGATGCGGGTCCCACTCCCCCGGCGGCTCCGGCTCGACCAGGCGCAGCAGCTCGAGCTCGTCGGCGCGGGCGGCAAGCACCCGCAGGAAGCCGCCGAACACGTCGTCCGGCACGACGCCGGCCTGCCAGCCGGGACTCAGGTATTCCGCGTGAAAGAGCTGCTGCAGGCCCTCGAGGACGGGACCGTCGCGCAGCACCCCGGCGGCGGCGCGGCCCCCGGCGAACTCGGCCGCGACCCGGTCGGCGAGCAGCTCCTGCTCGCGGGCGAACGGCGCGTCGACCTTCCGATACCACCTCGCGTAGGCCCGCAGCACCGGACCGGCCGGGCTGCGGCGCGGGATGCGCGGCACGATGCGGGCCAGCGCGGCCCGGCCGCGGTAGGCCAGCGGGGCGAACCGGCCGAGCATCGGCGTGCCGTGCGCCAGCTCGTGCGCGACGGCGGCGCGCAGCCACGTCTCGTCCCAGGCCAGCAGCGCCGGCATGCCGAGGAACAGCTCGCGCCGGCCGGCTCGCAGTCCGGACAGTCGCGGGTGCTCGACGAGAGTCACGGTCGCGCCGGCCACCACGGTCACCGCGTCGGGCGGGCGGACCCCGGCCGCAGTCGCCGCATGGTCGATCATCGACCACAGGGCGGGCGCGTCTTTCCTGGTCACGGGCACACCGGCCGGGCTCGGGCGGCGCAGCCGGAGGGCGCGGACGGTCGCGAACCACAGCAGGCCCGCCGTCGCGATCACCAGCGGGAGGCCGATCCGCACCGCGGTCGCGCCGGGCAGCGCGGACAGCACCAGGAGCACGGCGGCCAGCACCGCCACCACCTGGAGCCAGGCCGTCGCCACGAAACCGGCGAACAAGGCCGCGGAGACCCGTGCATGGCTGCCCTCGCGCACCCCGACCTCCGTCGCTTCCATCGAATCGGACGGGGCACAGCCTAGAACGGGCCACCGACAGAAAACCCAGACGCGGAGTCCGGTGGCGGCAAGAATTAAGGAAGTTTTAGGCGCCGGTCCGCAGGCGGTGACGGAAAGGGATACGGATGGCCACGGCAGTCCTCGACCAGACCCTCGCCTTGGCGATCAAGGGCTATGCCTGGTTGCCGGATCTACGGCGGCGCACGCACGGCGGGCCCGCGCCGATCCGGCTGCTGGGTAAGCCGGCGGTGGCGATCGGCGGGCCGGCCGCGGCCCAGTTCTTCTACGCGGCCGGCAACGTCGAGCGGCACGGCGCGATCCCCGGCATGGTGCTCGACACGCTGTTCGGCCGGGGCGCGGTGCACACCCTCGACGGGCGGGCCCACGAGCTGCGCAAGGCTCTGTTCGTCGGGTTGCTCATGGGCGACGGCCCGGACACGCTGGCCAAGCACGTGGGCGAGGCGTTCGACCAGGCGGCCGACCGGTGGCGTGGCGGGCCGTCGATCGATCTCTTCGACGCCACGGCCCGAGTGATCACCGAGGCGGTCGGGCGCTGGGTCGGCGTACACCTCAATGAGCGCGAGCGGGACGCCCTGGCCCGGGATCTCCTGGCGATGGTTGATGGGTTTGCGACGGCGGGGCCGCGCCAGGCGCGGGCCCGCCTGGCGCGACGGCGCTGGGAACGTCGTTTTGCGCAGGTCATCGAAGAGGTACGCCGTGATGAGCCCGGCCCTGGCGCGCTGTCCACGATCGCGCACCACACGGCCGACGGCTATCTGATGGACGCCCGGACCGCCGCCGTCGAGGTGCTCAACATCATCCGGCCGGCGGCGGCCGTGACCTACCTGGTCGCCTTCGCGGCGCACGCGATGGAACGCCGGCCGCGCATCCGGGCGCGAGTGGCCGACGACGATCGGTACGCGGTCGCGGTCGCCCACGAGGTGCGGCGGTTCTACCCGTTCGTCCCGTTCCTCGGTGGGAAGGCCGCCCGCGACCTCTACTTCCAGCGGACGCCGATCCCGCAGGGAACGACGGTGCTGCTCGACGTCTACGGGCAGCATCACGATCCGCGGGTCTGGCCGGAGCCGTACCTCTTCCTGCCGGAGCGGTTCGTCGACCGGCCGATCGGTGAGTTCGAGCTGATCCCGCAGGGCGGCGGCAACCCGCGCACCGGGCACCGCTGCCCGGGCGAGGAGATCACCGTCGCGGTGCTCGCGACGATCGCCCAGCGGCTGGCCCGGCTCACCTGTTACCTGCCGCCGCAGGACCTGTCGATCGACCTGTCCCGAATTCCGGCCCGGGTGGCCGGCGGGCCGCGGATCGTGGTCGGTTAGTCCAGCCAGTCAACTTCCGCGGACCGGTGGAAGTTGATGCCCTGGGCGGTCCAGCGCGGGCCGAAGGTCGCCAGCCGCTCCCGGAACGACGGCCAGTTGCGGGCCGCGCGCGGGGTCCACCCGATCTCAGCGATCGCGCACAGCCGGGGGAAGGCCAGAAACTGGATGTCGGCCGGCGAGCGCAGTGTCTCCGACCAGAGCGGGGCCTCGACGCCCAGCAGCGACTCCTCCCCCACCCCGGGCAGCCGGTCGGCCGGATCCCAGTCGTAGGAGCGCTGCACCCCGACCACGCCCGCCCAGTCCAGGCCGAGCGGGCTGTCCTTGTCGTACTTCATGTCCAGGTAGCTGCGGTCGGCCGGCGACATGATCACCTGGTGGCCCCGGTCCGCGGCCCGGGCCACGCCGTCGTCGGCCGGCTCGATCCGCCAGTACTGCGCCACCGCGCCCGGCGGCAGGTCCACCGCGGCCATCTCGTGCCAGCCGACCGTCCGCTTGCCGTACTTTCCGGGCATCGGCAGCACCCGGGCCAGGAACCTGCGGTAGTCCTCGGGCGGGGTGGAGAACGCCTCGTCGCCGCCGATGTGCAGGAACGGGCCGGGGGTCAGGGCGGCGACCGTGCGGATGACGTCCTCGACGAAGGCGTAGGTCTCGTCCCGGTTCGCGCACAGCGAGCTGTAACCGACCTCGGCGTCGGTGCGCGGGGACACCGGCTCGCCGTCGCAGGTCAGCTCGGGGTAGGCGACCTGGGCGGCGTTGACGTGGCCGGGGAGGTCGATCTCGGGGACGATCGTGACGAACCGTTGCCCGGCGTACGCGACCAGATCGGTGTACTCCGCCGCGGTCAGGAAGCCGCCGCCGACTCCGCCGACACCGGTGCCCGCGCCGCCGCCGACCTCGGTGAGGCGTGGCCAGCCCGGGATCTCGAGGCGCCAGCCCTGGTCGTCGGTGAGATGCAGGTGCAAGTGATTGATCTTGAACTGGACGATCAGGTCGACGTAGGACTTGATCTCGTCCGGGGTGAAGAAGTGGCGGGCCAGGTCGAGCATCGTGCCGCGGTAGGCGAATCTCGGCTCGTCCTCGATGGTTCCGCCGGGGAGGGTCACCTCGTCCGCTTCGGCCACCGGCAACAGCTGACGCAGGGTCTGCACGGCCGCGAAGAGGCCCTCGTTGCCGCCGGCGCGCAGGGTCACGCCGCCTGCCGCGATGTCGATGCGGTACGCCTCGCTCTTGTCGTACCCCCCGAGCACAATCTCGACCGAGCCGCCGGTCCCGGTTACCGGGACGGGGTGGCCGGTGGCCTGCCGCAGCAGTTCGGCCAGCTGGTCGGCAATGTCCGCGGCCGCGGGGTCGGTGCTCACCGAGACCGTGGGAGACACCAGGAAGTTCGCGGCCGGGTCGGGCCGCACCGAGACCGGGAGGGGGATGACGTCGCCGAGCCGTCTCAAGGTTGCGCGCACCCGAGAAACCTTAAACTGTCTTTCCATGTCGATCACGACCCGTTTGGCCGGGCTTTCCGACGCCGGCATGTTGCATGACCTCGCGGCGCGCACGTTCGGGCTGGCCTGCCCGCCCGGCACGCTGCAGAGCGACATCGACGCGTTCATCGCCGGGAACCTGTCCGCGGAGAGCTTCCGCGGCTATCTCGCGGATCCGGAGCGGATCCTCCTGGTCGCCGAGGAGGACGGCGTGCCGGTGGGCTATTCGATGCTGATCGGCGGGCCGATCACCGACGCGTCGGTGGCGGCCACCGTGGCGGCCGCGGTCGATGAGCGGGTCAGCATCGAGCTGAGCAAGTTCTACCTGGCGCCGGAGCGACACGGCTCCGGGGTGGCGTCGGCCCTGATGACCGCGACACTGGCCGAGGCGGCCGGCGCCGGGGCGGAGTTCTGCTGGCTCGGGGTCAACCAGCGCAACGAGCGGGCCGCGAAGTTCTACGCCAAGCAGGGCTTCGACGTGATCGGAGTGAAGCGGTTCCGGGTCGGCGACGTCTGGCACGACGACTACGTGCGCCTGCGCGCCCTGAACCCGTCAGGATTCGAGAAGCGCGGCGCGAGCGCCCCCTCCTAACGTGGAGATCGACAACCACGCCGCTCCATGAGGGGACGACCACGAATGAGCCCTGCGTCGAAAGCCGGCGAGACCGGACGGTTCAGCGCCCCGGAGCGCGCCGCCATGAAGCAACGTGCCGCCGAGCTGAAGGCCGATTCCCGGCGGGCCGGCGCCGCGGAGAAGGCGGCGGCCGACGAGGCCGCGGTGCTGGCGAAGATCGCCGAGATGCCGCAACCCGATCGGGCCATGGCTGAGCGCCTGCGGACGATCGTCGCCGAGGCCGCCCCGGGCCTCTCGCCGAAGCTCTACTACGGGCAGCCGGGCTGGGCCGAGGCCGGGAAGGTCGTCGTGTTCTTCCGCAGTGGCCAGATGGACAAGGCGCGCTACTCGACGCTGGGCTTCAGCGTCGACGCGCGGCTCGACGAGGCGAGCGGGCTGTGGCCGACGTCGTACGCCCTGGAAAGCCTGACCGCCGACGGCGCCGCGGAGGTGGCCGCGCTCATCCGGAAGGCCGTGGGCTGACGATTGCTCAGGCGGCGACCTTGACCGGGGTCCAGTCGAGGTATTTGCCGGTGCGGTCGTCGCCGGACGAGTGGCCGCGCAGGCGGCGGTTGATCCAGGGCAGGACGTGCTCGCGGTAGTAGCGGGCCTCGGTCAGCACCCCGCCCCGCTCCTCCGGTCCGGCGTCGATCACGTGCGCCTCCGTCGCGTGGCCCAGCGCGGTCAGCACCAGCCCGGCGACCCGGCGGTGACCGGCCGAGTTGAGGTGCAGGCGGTCCGGCGACCAGTAGCCGGCCCGGCGGATCTCCACGTCGTTGAAGACGTCGACGAACGTGAGGTCGTGGTCCTTCACCATCTCGGCGACCGCCGAGGTCAGTTCCTCGCCACGCCGGTGCATGACGCTGCCGAACGGCAGCCGGGCGGACGGATCCGCCCCGGACAGCAGCACGACCCGCACGCCGGCGTCGGCGCAGCGGCGCAGCGCCCGCTCGGTGAGCTTGACCAGGCGGGACATATCGCCGCCCGGTCGCATCATGTCGTTGCCGCCGCCGTTGAGCGACAGCAGCGTGGGCGCCGGCGACAACGACAGCGCGGTTTCCAGCTGCTCCTCGACGATCGCCTGCAACAGGCGCCCGCGGATGGCCAGATTGGCGTACTGCACCGTTTCGCTCTGCCCGGCCGCCAGGCCGGAGGCGACCAGATCGGCCCAGCCCCGCTCGGTGCCGTCCGGCAGAGTGTCCCCGAGACCCTCGGTGAAGCTGTCCCCGATCGCCACGAATCGCGTCACCACAGATCCTCCCGTCGACGGCCGGTATGAGGCTATCCAACCGAACCGGCAAGATCAGGCAACACGTGACGGGGGTCGCTCGGTCAGTTGATCAGCGGACCGATCTCCTCAGCGACGCGCACCACGAAATCGACCGGGTCCGGTTCGTCCACGGTCGGCTGCAGGATCAGCCGGGTGGCGCCGGCGTCGATGAACTCGCGCAGGCCTTCAGCGATCTCGTCGGGCGTGCCGGAGACGCCGGGAACGTCGATGCCGTACCGCTTCTGCTGGTCCAGAAGCCGATCGGCGCCGTCCGGGCCGAACGCGGCCGGCACGAACAGGACCAGCTCGTGCGCGGCCGGCCCGGCCTCGTGCGCGGCCCGCCCCGTCTCGTGGCCGGCCGGCCCCGTCTCGTGCGCGACCGGCCCCGTCTCGTGCGCGACCGGCCCCGTCTCGTGCGCGACCGGCGCGGCGATGTGGCCGAGCGCCGCTGACACGCCGGCCGGGGACGTGCCGCCGGTCAGGATCGTGCCGTCGCCGATCTGGCCGGCCAGCGCGAGCGTCTTCGGCCCGGTCGCGCCCACGAAGATCGGCGGCACCTGGTCCGGCGGCCAGTCGAGCTTGACGCCGTCCAGCCGCACGTACCGCCCCTCGGTGGTGACCGTCTCGCCGCTCAGCAGGGAACGCAGTGCGATCGCGTACTCCCGGAGGAGCGTCAGTGGCGACGCCGGACGAGCACCCACCTGGCCCATCCATTCCTGCACGCCGTGGCCGAGGCCCGGCAGGGCGCGGCCGCCGGACATCCGGCTGAGCGCGGCGACCTCCATGGCGCAGAGGGCCACGTTGCGCAACGGCGTCGGCATGATGCCGATGCCGACCCGGAGATTTTCGGTCCAGGCCAGCGCGGCCGCGGCGGCCGCGACGCCGCCGCTGAGGAAGCAGTCCTCCCAGAGCCACAGCTCGGCGAGGCCGGCCGAATCCGCGGCCTGCGCGATCGCCCGAAGGCTTTCCGGCGGGTTCTGCGGAAGCGCGATCGCGCCGACCCGTAATCATGCGACTCACTCTGCCAGGTCGGCCCGGGCCCGCATCAGCGCGAACCCGAGAAGATTGAGCCCCCGCCACTGCGCCGGGTCGGCCGCGCGCGGGTCGGCCGCGGCCAGGCCGATCCCCCAGATCCGGTCGGTCGGGCTCGCCTCGACCAGCACCCGGGCGCCGGTGCCGAGCAGCCACGTGCGCAGGTCCTCGTGCTGGCCGAACTTGGCCCGGCTCGCCTCGATCACGATCGGGAACCGCTGCTCGACCCAGATCTTCTCGTCAAAGCCGGCAACTCCGCGGCCGAGCATCTTCGCGTCCCGCGGATGCCCGGCCGCCACGATTCGCGCAGCCATTTCGGTGTCGCCGAAGAGCATCGCCTTGCGCCACATCATGTAGTGCTCCGCGCTGCGGAACACCACGCCGTCCACCGTGAACTCGACCGGCCACCACTGACTCAGGCAGCCGGCGCCGATGCTGCCGTCGCGCTGCGGCCGATGGCCCCAGAACAGTAGGTATTTGCGCTGCTCCGGGACGGCGATGAGGTCTTCCACGCGGCTGGGGATCACGCGTCCATTCTGCTGGACCGCGCCACCGCTTTTCGGCTCTGACCACGGCTTGACCACGGCTTGGCCACGGCTTGGCCGAGGCCCGGCGGAGGCTCGGCCGAGGCCCGGCAGAGGCTCGGCCGAGGCCCGGCAGAGGCTCGGCCGAGGCCCGGCAGAGGCTTTGGCCGGCCGCTCGGAAGTCGGTCGAATCTTATATAAGCGCTGCCTTAATCGGTGCCGGAAAATGTCGTAGGCGGTCGATAGCTTCATCGTGCGGATCGGCGCCACGGGGGCGCCGATCCGTCCAAAGCCTGGCCCGGTTCGGGAGACGCCGCTCAGGCTGTGCCGCGCAGCAGGGTCTCGCCCGCCGCGCGAGCGCGATCGCGCAGCTCCGGCGGCGACTCGATGGTGAAGGGCACCCCCATCACGCCGAGCACCATGACCGGCCAGCCGAGATCATCCACGCTCATCCGAAGCCGGCATCCCTCCACAACAGATGAACTGTCGGCCGCTCCGGGAGACAGCGGCTCGACCATGCCCCAATGACCGACCACCGCCCGCACCGTCTCGGGCGGGGAATGGAGGACTATCGAAACCTCGTGGCGGGCCGGAATCGCGGCCATCCGGGAGCGCAGCCAGGCGACCGGGTCCCCGCCGGGGATGTCGCGGGGGCGGAAGCGGGCGCCCGTGGCGGCCGGGTCCGCGAGGCGGTCGACGCGGAAGCTTCGCCAGTCGGCGCGGTCCAGGTCCCAGGCGATCAGGTACCAGCGGCGGCCCAGGGAGACCAGGCGGTGCGGCTCCACATGCCGGGCCGAGAGGTCCTGTTCGCGGGCGGTGTAGCCGAAGCGCAGGCGTTCCTCGCCCCGGCAGGCGAGGGCCAGCGTGGTGAGCACTTCGGCGTCGAGGGTCGGGCCGCCGCCGAAGACGCCGGGGGCGGTCACGGCCTGGAGCGCGTCGACCCGGCGGCGCAGCCGGGGCGGGAGCAGCTGGATCACCTTGGCCAGGGCCCGGACCGAGATCTCCTCGAAGCCGGCCACCGCGCCCGCCGCCGAGGTGCGCAGCCCGACCGCGATGGCGACGGCCTCGTCGTCGTCCAGCAGCAGCGGCGGCACCGCGGCGCCGGCCTGCAGTTGATAGCCGCCGGCGGCGCCCCGGTTGGCGTCCACCGGGTAGCCGAGGTCACGCAGGCGCTCCACGTCCCGGCGGAGCGTGCGGGCGCTCACCTCCAGGCGGCCGGCCAACTCGGCGCCGGGCCAGTAGCGGTGCGTCTGCAGAAGGGAGAGCAGACGCAGCATCCGGGCGCTGGTGTTGGCCATGACCCCAGAGTCCACCACATTGCGGCCACAATCTGTCCGCAACCGGCACAGGGCCGTGTTGGGTGCGATCAAGTGTGCGGGTGGCCGCTAACGTCGAGCCGCGCGGTGACTAGAACGCGGAGGGGCGCATGTTCGGGTGGCGGCGGGGTGGGGCGGCGGAGATTCTTCCGCGGGCGATCGGGCGGCTCATCGAGGGAATCAGCCCACGGCCGGAGCGGGCGCTTCCTCGGCAGCGGCGGCACAATCCGGACGCGGTGGTGGACTGCGCGGTCTACACCGCGGGAGTCCGGCGGCCCGGCGGGCTGCACTACACCGAGGCGGCGCGGGTGGCCCGGCGGCGCGGCACCTACGTGTGGCTCGGGCTGCACGAACCGGACCTGGCGATGATGCGGTCGGTCGCCCAATCGTTCGATCTGCACGAGCTGGTCGTCGAGCAGAGCGTGGAGGGTGGGCACCGGCCGACCCTGGAGACGATCGGCGACGTGAGCCGGCTGGTGCTGCGGACCGCCCGCTACGTGGAGCACGACGAGCTGACCGCCACCTCCGAGGTGGTCGACACCGGCGATGTCACGGTGCTGATCGGCAGCTGGTTCGTCATCACCGTGCGGCACGGCGCGGCCGGGGCGCTCTGGCCGGTGCGGCAGGACCTGGAGAAGCGGGCCGCCGTGCTCAAGCTCGGGCCGTGGGCGGTGGCGTACGCGATCGGCAACCGGATGGTCGACGACTACCTGGACGTGGCGGCGGCCGTCGAGCGGGACCTGGAACGCCTCGAGGAGGAGACGTTCGCACCGGAGCGCTCCCCCGAGATCGCCCACTTCTATCAGCTGAAGCGGGAGATGGTGGAATTCCGGCGGGCGGTGCTGCCGTTGCAGGAACCCCTAGCCCGGCTGCTCGATCTGACCATCCTGCCGATCGGCCTGCGCCCGTACGTCGTCGACGTGCAAGGCCGCCTCGCCCGGGCCGTGGACCGGGTCGCCGGCTTCGACGACCTGCTCAACTCGATCCTGCAGGCACGCCTCGCACAGGTGTCGATGGACCAGAACAACGACATGCGCATGATCGCCGCATGGGCCGCGATCGCCGCCGTCCCCACGGTGATCGCCGGGATCTACGGCATGAACTTCGCCCACATGCCCGGCATCAACTCGCCGTACGGCTATCCGGTCGTCATCGCCGTGATCGTCGTGGTCTGCGGCGGGCTCTACTGGCGGCTCAAGAGGGCCGGCTGGCTCTGAAATCCGCCGAACGGTCACTGACAGCTACCACTATTTCGCTGCATCCACTCCGGACGGAACGCCCGATCTCACCCGCTCTCCCGTAGAGGCCGCTACGCCGAGTAACTAGCGTTGATACCCGGTGACTACGAGCTTGATCGGGGTGAGAGTGCGTGTCCGCGACTGATCTCACGGCCAGCGAGCAGGCCAGGTTGCCCTTCGAGACCATCCGCACGGTCGGGCCGCTCTACGGTGTCACCGCGGAGCGGATGCGCAACGCGCTCACCGGCCTGCACGCCGCCGACCCGAAGCACCGGGCCGTGTCCCGGCTCGACCGGCCCGGCCAGCAATGGGAGCACCTGGACGCGGAGACGTTCGCGCTCCACGTGAACGCGGCGGTCAGCGACCTGGGCGACTGGACCGTGGACGTCGACGAGATGACCACCCGCCTGCAGGCCGAGCCGCGCGGTCTTCACCCGCTGCGCATCGTCGTCGGGGCCGGTTACGTGGCGCTGAAGGTGGCGCATGCGTACGGTGACGCCGAGCCGATCAACGAGCTCCTGCACGAGCTGATCCACGCTGCCGCCGAGGACCGGGCCGCAACCTTCCCACCGGCCCGCCATCACATCCGGTATCCGCTGGTCAGGGCGTGGTGGCAGCGGTTCGGCCTGTGGCCGGACCGCGAGGTCGTGGCCGCACTGCCGGCCGGCCCCGAGGTGCGGGACTGGTCTCCGCAGCTCACCGCGCGTAGCGATCGCTCCGGCGAGATCCTGCGACACATCCGGGAGTGGCGCGATCGGGCGGCACCGGGAGTCACGACGACGGCCATCACGTTCGCGGCCTTCGCGGCGGCCCTGCGCGACGTGGGTCTCGAGCCCGATCTGAGCGGCGCGGTCGTGCACGTCGACGCGCGGCGCTACCTCGACCACCACACCCGCATCGACAGCAACTTCAGCACCGCCGTTCGCCTCAGCCCGCGCGATCTGACCGACCCCCGCGAGGTCGGCGAGACCCTGCGGGCGGAGCTGGCATCCGGCCGCGTGCTCGGGATGATGCTGCGGGAAATGAGCCGGATCGCGATCACCGGATCGTCCGGGACGCCAGGGCCGTACCCCAGCCGGATGTCCGAAAGCCCACGCCCGAGGCTCACGCTCAGCAATCAGGGCCGTCATGACATTCTGTCCGACCTGCCCTGGACCGTTGACGCCGCATCACGCGCAAATCTGAGCGTCCCCACGCACAGCGACCCCGAAGGCATCACGCTTACCACCAGCGAACTGGACGGCACTCTCCATCTGGAGGCGACGTTCCACGCTTCGACCTACGACCCGGAACTGATCAGCCGGGCGCTCGATGTGGTGTGCACCAATCCGGCGGGCATTCTGGCCCGCGTCCGCGCCGATTTCGGGCGCGCGGGCTGAATCAGGACCTGCGCCCGGCCGGTATTGCCCCCCAACCGGCCGGGCGCATCCCTTTTTATGTGTTCGGCGAGATCCCCGCGATGTGAGTCGCCGGCGAAATCACCGGGTAGAAACGTGCTATCGGCGCCGCGGTCGGCCATGCGCAATGACCGGCACCGAGCTCGGCCGCGCGCCTGTCTCCGGCAACGGCCGGAGCCGATCCGGCACCAACTTCCGCGCCAGCCGAGCCTAGAAGCCGGCGACGCAAAGGTGGCGCCTTTCCTCAATTTGCCCAGCGGTCGCACCGGGAACCACCTGGCGATCGACCAACCGTCGACGACGCTCCGCGCTCACCACGCCGAGCGGTCGGCTTACGCTTGGCGCCAATCTCGGCCCTTTTGCGAGTACGCGAGTCGGGTCCCCGCCGGGTTGACAGTTCCGCCATTTCGGGTTCATCGCAGGCCGCGTCCGGGCGAGGCAATTGCTTGCCGACCGGGCCGCGAGTCCGGCATTCGAGCTTCACCGATTCGTTCTGGCTGCCCGCCGCCAGATCAGCGCTGTCCGCGGGCGGCGGAGGTGACCGCCGCCGCCCGGGACCAAAATGTTGCAAGCCGTCGACTACCGGTTGATAGACCGGAGTCGGTCAGTTCACGCCGGCTTGTTCGGGCCGCCGCGCCCCGAACCGTTGTGCCCCGGCTCCTGGTCCTGGCCGCCCTGACCCGGGTTGGCGGGCTGGTCCGGGTTGGCGGGCTGATTCGGGTTCGTCGGCCGGCCCGGTCGCACGGGCCGGTCCTGGTTGGCCGGCTGAGCCGGGTTAGCGGGCTGAGCCGGATTAGCGGGCTGAGCCGGATTAGCGGGCTGAGCCGGATTAGCGGGCTGGTCCGGCTGAGCCGGGTTCGCAGGCTGGTTGGGCTGAGCCGGGTTGGCGGGCTGGTCGGGCTGAGCCGGGTTCGCAGGCTGGGCCGGGTTCGCAGGCTGGGCCGGGTTCGCAGGCTGGGCCGGGTTCGCAGGCTGGGCCGGGTTCGCAGGCTGCGCCGGCTGCGCCGGCTGCGCGGGCTGCGCGGGGTTCGCGGGCTGCGCCGGCTGCGCGGGGTTCGCGGGCTGCGCCGGCTGCGCGGGCTGCGCGGGGTTCGCGGGCTGCGCGGGGTTCGCGGGCTGCGCGGGGTTCGCGGGCTGCGCCGGATTCGCCGGCTGGTTCGGCCGGCTCGGCCGGTTCGGCCGACCTGGCTGGTCCGGCG
>NZ_JBEZYA010000009.1:0-201636 GCF_040638295.1 Actinoplanes sp. NPDC026619 | reverse complement strand
GCTGAGCCGGGTTCGCGGGCTGAGCCGGGTTCGCGGGCTGAGCCGGGTTCGCGGGCTGAGCCGGGTTCGCGGGCTGAGCCGGGTTCGCGGGCTGAGCCGGGTTCGCGGGCTGAGCGGGCTGGTTCGGCCCGTTCGGTCGACCCGGCTGACTCGGGCCACCTGGCTGACCCGGCTGGCCCGGTCGACCAGGTCCACCTGGCTGACCCGGCTGACTCGGGCCACCTGGCTGACCCGGCTGGCCCGGTCGACCAGGTCCACCTGGCTGACCCGGCTGACCCGGCTGACTCGGTCGACCGGGACCGCCCGGCTGACCCGGACCACCCGGCTGACCCGGACCACCCGGCTGACCCGGGCGACCCGGGCCGCCCGGCTGACCCGGGCCGCTGGGGAAGCCGCCCTGGCCGGGCCAGTTGTTGCTGCGCAGGACCGGGAGGGAGAGCGTGAACGAGCGGTACTCCGTGCGTGCCCGGCGGCTGCAGTTGTCGTACGAGATGACTGCCCGGAGCCGCGCGATGCCCGCCACGTTGAAATCGGGGTTGACCTGGACCACCGTGGAGTCGGTGCGCCCGGGGCGCAGGGAGTCGCCGTGGAGGAAGGTCGTGGAGTTGCCGCGGCCCCGGTAGTCGATGTCGACGTCGCGGGCGGAGATCCGGACTTCGGCGTCGCAGATGCGCCGGTCGGTGCGCCAGTTGATGCTGACCCAGCTGTCGGTGTGGGCGCGGACCGCACGCAGCCAGTTCGAGACCGGCTGCGGGCCGCGCGTTGCCGCCTCGGCAGGCGACGTCGCGGTGACCGTTGCCATCCCGACGGAGGCGGTCGCCAGGGCGACCACCGTTCCGATTCGCCGACTCTTCTTCATCCCATTCCTCCGGTGGCTGATCTGTCTTGCCCGCAGTCGGAAGACATACCGGGCAGAACGGACACTATGGTCAACTCGCCCGCAGAGGTGCGCTTTCAGGGTGCGTTTCGTACTTATCTACTCTTTCCTGTACAAAATGTTTAGTCGTACTCGGCCGAAAAGGTGAGTACCTGCGCCCGCGCCGAAACGGCGGCCACCATGAAAGGCGCACGCCTAGGAGGGAGAGGCCTCATGTCGCTCAGCGGAGCCCACAGGGCAGCGTTTCGCCGCGAGGTGTCGCTGGAGGGCCGGGTCTACGCGATCCGGGATACCGAGGGCTATCCGGCCCCGGCCGATACCGGCGGCGATCGGCGCGCGGTGCCGTTCTGGTCGAAACCCACCCGCGCCCAACTCGTCGTCAAGCACGTCACGGCGTACCAGGGATTCGAGGTCGTCCCGATCACGATCGACGACTGGCTGTCCAACTGGATGGTGAGTCTCGAACACGACGGGTTGCTCGTCGGAGTGAATTGGGCGGGCGCGCGGGCCACCGGTTATGACCTGTCACCGGGCCAGGTGCTGCGCTGGTTCGCCGAACTGGAGAGCGAACCGACCGCTGAGCCGGCCACTGCGCCGACCGCTGAGGCGGCCACGGAGAGTGAGCTGGAGAAGACGTTAATTCATACCACCCAACCGTAGTTCCGATCGACCCCTGCCCCTATGCTTGCGGCACAGCAAACAAGGGGGACATCCGTGCGGAGTCTGCAAATCCTCGTCGTGGATGACGATGACGCCGATGCCCTCATGATTTCTGAGGCACTCGAGCAATCAGAGCGACAGACGAACGTCGAGCGGGTCGCCGACGGTCGCGAGGCGCTCGACTACCTTCGGCGCGAGGGCAAGTTCGCCGAGGCGCCCCGCCCCGACCTGATCCTGCTCGACCTCAACATGCCGCGGATGGACGGCCGCGAGACGCTCGCCGCGATCAAGACGGACGACCAGCTCAAGGCGATCCCGGTGGTCATTCTGACCACCTCGGGCGCGGGGCCGGACATCGTGGCGAGCTATCAGCAGCGGGCCAACGCGTACGTGACTAAGCCGTTCGGTCTCGACGACTTCGAGTCGACCGTGCGCCAGATCGACCGGTTCTACCGTGAGGTCGCCACGCTGCCCGGCGAGCGCCCCGTGTAGGTGCCCGGCGCGGTGGGTACCCGGAACGCATGACCGACAACCAAGCTCCCGAGGACCTCGGCGCTCCGGTTTCCTACCTGGTGCTCGCCGACGGCACGCCCGTCTTCGACACGTCCGGCGACCGGGCCGGCGCGGTCGAGCACGTGCTCGCCGATGAGAAGTCCGACGTGTTCCACGGCCTGATCGTCAAGACGGCGGCCGGCCACCGGTTCGCCGCCGCCACGGTGGTCGACGGGCTCTTCGAGCACGGCGTGATCATGTCGGTGGCGGCGGCCGACCTGCCCGAGCCGAGTGCCGACGCTGCGGCGCGCGCCGCCGAGCAGGACGACTCGCTCGGGCAGAGCCTCAAGAAGGCATGGGACTGGCTGGTGCAGCCTCGATAGGGTGCCACCGCAGCAGGCAGGCGCCGACCGACATGCCACCGCCGAAGCCGGCGAGAAGCACCAGGTCACCATCGCGGAGCGCGCCCGAGCGGGCCGCCTCGTCGAGGGTGACCGGCACCGACGCGCTGCCCAGGCTGCCGTAACGGTCGACCGTGACGTGGGTGCGGGCGTTGCGCAGCCCGGACAGGCCGACCAACTCGTTCACGGTGACGCCGTCGGGCTGATGCGGAACGAAGTGGTCGATGGCCGCCGCGTACACCCCGGTGCGCCGCAACAGCGCCTCCAAAGCCCAAGGCACCTCGGACGCGACGAAGTCGCGGACGCCGGCCGGGTCGACCCGCAGGAAGTGGTCCCCGGCGGCCAGGGTCTTCTCCGAGGCCGGCAGGCGGCTGCCGCCGGCGTCGACGCGGACGAAGCCGTGGCCGGCGCCGCGGGAGACCAGTTCGAGGTCGAGAATCCCGTACCCGTGCCCGACCGTGCCGATCACGGCGGCGCCGGCGCCGTCGCCGAAGAGCACCGCGGTGTCCCGGTCGGCGAAGTCGACGACCCGGGAGTAGACGTCCGACGCGATGACCAGCACCCGCGCGGACGGGTTCACCACGATGAGGCTGTGCGCGAGGCCGAGACCGAAGACGAAACCGGCCGAGACGACGTTGATGTCGAAACAGACCGCCCGATTCGCGCCGATCGCCGTCTGCACCAGATTGGCGGTCGGCGGCTGCGGCGAGTCCGGTGTCGAGGTCGCCACGATCAGGAAGTCGATGTCACCGGCGGTGAGACCGGCATGCGCGATCGCCGCCCGCGCGGCGTGCGCGGCCAGGTCGGAGGCGGCCTCGTCGGGCGCCGCGAACCGCCGTGACTCGATCATGGTGTGCCGGCTGATCCACTCCGGGTCCGCGTCGGGGATCCGCGTGGTCAGCTCAGCGTTAGTCACTACCTCAGCGGGGAGGTAGGAGCCGGTTCCCAGAATGCCAACAGCCATACCGCACCCAATCGGCACCGAATCGCCCGAGTTGAGGTCAGACCGTGGTTCGTTCGCCCACGGCCAGTTGATCGGCCGGCAGCGGACGGCTGAAGTGGTAGCCCTGCAACAGGTCGAACCCGAGACCGCTGAGCACGTCGGCGGTGTGCTGGTCCTCGACGCCCTCGGCCACCAGGGTCAGGCCCAGCCCGTTCGCCATCCGCGCGACCAGGTTGACCGCGACCGGCAGGTGCACGCCCGCGGCTCGCCAGCGGGCGGCCTGCTCGACCGCGTCGGCGAGGACGCGGTCGGTGAGGTCGGTGATCACCGCCGAGCGCTCTGCCTGCGGCAGGAACGCGGCGGGCGCCAGGGGGCCACGGTCCGGGTGCTGCCAACGAACAAGAGCTTCAACTGAGCGTACGCGGCCCGTCGGGTCCACCAGAGGCTGGTAATGCAGCACCAGCTGTCCGTCGGCGATCGCGCTGCGCAGCTCGGCCTGCAGGCTCAGATCGGTCCGGTGCTCGGCGCGCAGCTCCGGTCGCCACTGCTCGAACACGGTGCGGTCCCGCTTCGCCGCGAACATGGCCGCGTCGGCCTTGGCCAGCAGCGCCTCGCCGGCCGGCCCGCGGGCGATGCCCAGCGACGCCTCGACCTGGATGCGTACGCCGTCGACGGTGATCGGCTCGTGCAGCGGCGCGGGCGGCGACGTCCCAGGCCGTCGCGGCCGGCAGCACCAGGGCCGGTTCCTCGGTCAGCGCGGCGAGCGGCGTTCGCGCCGGGCCGTCCCGCATGATCGAGTCCAGCCGCGCCCGGTCGAAGAGATGCCGGACGCCGCCGTGCGCAGTGATCACGCCGGGGCAGTCCGGGTTCTCCCGGAGCAGCGAGTCGATCTGATCGGTCGTCGTGTGCGGCGGAAGCACAGCTCCCGGCCTGGCGAGATCGCCCAGCGTCGCCACGTCTTTCGAGCTCCCCCGTGCCACCGCCCAGGACCTGTCCTGGCGAATTTGGCAACGGGAGGGTGCGAACCGGGTCTATTCCGGGTGCGGCCGGGTTGCAGCGACCGGCGAGCCGCTGACCTACGTCACACTCGCGCTATCGGGACGAGCGGTCCCGGTAGGTCCAGGAGCCGCCGCGCAGCTGCGAGTCGCCGCGCGGCCCGATCGCGCCGGTGCCGGGCTCGTCGGGTGCGGCGGCCGGCTGACGCGGGATCACGCCGGTGGCGCCGGCCTCGCGGCGGGCGGCGAGGTAGGCCGCGGCGGCGCGGTCCTCCTCGGTGGGCGCGGCCGCCAGCGCGTACGCCAGGCCGATGATGCCGAAGACGACGGCCAGGCCGATCGGCACGAGCAGGCCGGTGGCAGTGGCGCCCTGCAGCGTGACGGCCGGGCTGTGCTCGAAGACCGACATCGCGGACATGCCGGTGAAGTGCATGCCGTTCACCGCGATGCCCATGACCAGCGCGGACACGAAGATGACGAGCGGCTTGCGGACCGTGACGGCGAGGAAGAGGGCGACCGAGGCGGCCACCACGGCGATGCCGATCGAGAGGCCGACCCGGGTGCTCTGGTAACTGATGTCGCCGTTGAGGCGCATCGCGGCCATACCGGTGTAGTGCATCGCGGCCACGCCGAGGCCGGCGATGACGCCGCCGATCAGGATGCGGAGGTTGCGGGCGTGCTGCCCGAACAGGGCGATGGCGAGGCCGACGCCGACCGCGACGACCGCGATGATCGCGCTGGCGGCGGTGAGGCCGACGTCGTAGCGGATCGGGGTGCCGACCACGCTGAAGCCCATCATCGCGACGAAGTGCATGCTCCAGATCGCGGTGCCGCCGATGGCGAGGGCGGCGAGGATCAGCCACCAACTGCGCTCGCCGTTGCTGCGAGCCGTGCGGAACCGCCCGGCGAGAGTGAGCCCCAGCATCGACCCCAGGACCGACAGCACGTAGCTGACGGTCGGGGTCAGCCACCCGTGGTCGAAATGATGGATCTGTGCCATAACGTCTGTCCCCTCACGCCCACGACCGCGGTCCTGCCCCGGGACCTGGTCCGGTGCAGCATCCTGCCTGCTTGATCACCTGGCTGGGAAGGATTGTGACGGAACTTTCGTCACGTCCCGACTACAGATGTCGAAACAACGCGCGAAGTCCTCGCAAGCCGCGAACTCCCTGGTCACGACTCGCATCGACGATCATCTCTGCAAGATCACCCGACGGTCTGCAGGCCGCTCTCCGCGCACACGCCGGACATGTCGGAAGCGGCGGCACTAACCGCCGCGACCTTGTCGGGTTCGTCGGCTTTGCCCGCGGCGGCGACAGCGGCACGGTAGGCCGCCTCGAGACGGTCGGCCGAGTCGGCCAACGGCGCGTCGGCGGTCCGGCTCGACGAAACAATGTCGTCGGCCACTCCGGCGTCCATCAGGCTGCCGGCAGCCACCGCGGCCGCCAGCCGGGCACAGGCAGCCGAGCCGGACGGGTCGTCGGCAGCACTCGACTCCGACGGCGCGACGGAGGGGGCGGGAGTAACCGCCGGGACGTCACTGCCGCCACACCCGGCCGTCGACAGCAGGACAATGACGACAAGAAAAAGTCGCATTTGTCCATATTAGGGGTGCTCACGCCGTACACACGAAAAAGGCGCGGCCGTCGCCGACCGCGCCCCCTTCGGACCGAGCTAGAGATAGCTCTTTTTCTTGAACTGCTCGTAGCTGATGTTCCAGTCGGTCCAGCCGTTGCCGTCCTTCAGCTTCTCCTCGGTGCCGGAGACCGTGATCGGGTCACCCATCAGAGTGCGCGAGAAGAGCCAGGACCCCATCGCCTCGGACACGTTGACGCAGCCGTGCGACACGTTGGTGTGCCCCTGCCTGCCCTCGGACCACGGCGCGGCGTGGATGAACTGGCCGCTGTACGTGATGCGCTGGGCGAAGTCGATCGGGGTCTTGTAACCGTTGACCGGGTCGGTGTCGGTGGTGTCGAAGACCGTCTTGCGCTGCTTGTCCATCACGACCATCGTGCCGCTCGACGACGGCGTGCTCGACTTGCCCAGGCTCACCGGGATGGTCTTGAGGACCTTGCCGTTCTCCTTGACCGTCATCTGCTTGGTCTTGTTGGAGACCGTCATGACGAACGCGCGGCCGATGTTCAGATCGACGGTGAGGTCGCTCTTGCCGTAGTAACCGCTGCCCAGCGGAACACCAGCCAGCTGCACCTTGTAGAAGACCTTGGAGTTGGCCTGCCAGTACACCTTCGGGCGGTAGTGCACCTCGGTCGGGCTGATCCAGCCCCAGGTGCCCTCCTGCGACGGCGTCGCGGTGACCGTCATCCGGCGCTCGACGTCGTCGCGGTAGCTCTCCGGGATCGACTTGCTGAACTTGATGATCAGCGGCATGCCGACGCCGACCTTCTGCTGGTCACCGAGGAAGCTGGTCACCCGGATCAGCTTCGACGGCTTGGCCATCGTGGTGAAGGCGCTGGTGGTCGAGCCGTTCTTGCCCTCGGACGCGGTGCCGTTGACGGTGACCGTGTATTTGGTGCCCCAGGCGAGGGCCTTCTCCGGCTTCCAGAGCTTCGCGTCCTTGTCGAGCGTGCCCTTGACCTCGTCGCCCTTGGGGTCGGTCACGGTGACCGTGGTGTTTTCCGGATCGTCGCTCGTGTATTTCACCTCGGTGATCGCCACGACGTCCTTGGCCTCGCCGGCCGGCGACGTGACGGCCACGGTGCTCAGCGTGGGCGCGGCCGACGGGGTGTCGGAGCTGCCGCCGTCGGGCTGCGCACTCGAACCGGCGCCCTGCCAGGACGGCGACTTGTCGTCGCGACCGCAGCCGGAGCTGAGCAGGACGGTGCCTGCAATCAACGCGGCCGCGGCAACCCGCCACGGCCGGCGAACTCGACTGTTGTTCATGGTCCCCTCACGGCGTCGTTCTTCCCCGGCGCCCAATACTGCTCTATGGAGGCGAACTGACCAATCCCGGATTCGTGCCGCCGGCGTAAGCCGTACACGCGCGATATCCGTAAATCGCCCGATTCAGCGCTCTTGGGACCAGGGGGTTTTCGTTTCCTACCCCACAGACGCATCCGGCTCACCAGAACGTTGCGTCGCAGTTCTCACTTCAGACTGTCGGGTACCGGCAGAGCGCTTCCCTTGACGAATTCCGGCCAGCTGACATTCCACGCCGTCCAGCCGTCGCCGTAGGCCAGCTTGACACCCGTGCCGGTCACCGTCACCGGGTCTCCGACCAGGGTTTTGTCGAACAGCCACCGCGCGTTCGAGGGGCTGACGTTGACGCAACCGTGCGACACGTTGGTGTGGCCCTGCGAGCCCACCGACCACGGCGCCGAGTGAACGTATTGCCCCGACCAGGTGATGCGCTGTGCGAATTGGATCTCGGTCTGGTAACCGGCCGCGCCGTCGGTGTCGGTGGTGTCGAAGACGGTCTCCGACTTCTTCTCCATCACCACCATCGCGCCACTCACGGACGGCTTGCTCTTGCGGCCCAGGCTCACCAGCGCGGTCCGCACGACCTTGCCGTCCTGGGTCACCGTCATCTTCTTGGTGGCGTTGTCGATCCTCATCTCCAGGTCGCGGCCGATCTTCGCGGTGGCCGAGCGGTCGCGGTCGCCATACAGCCCCTTGCCGGTCGGCAGGCCACCCACCGCGATCCGGACCTTCAGCGTCGTGCCGGTCTGCCAATACTCCTTCGAGCGGTAGTACGCCTGGGTGCCGCTCGACGTCCACGACCAGACACCCGGCTGCGACGGCGTGGTCTGGACGAACATGCGCTTCTCGACGGCGGCGCGGTCGGCCTTCTTGATCCCCGGGCTGAACTCGACGACGACCGGCATGGCTACGCCGTACGTGTGATTGTCGAAAAGATAAAGGCCGGTGCCCGTTTTGTGGGCGGGGGCACCCATCGTCGTGAACGTGGTCGTCGCGGTCTGCGTGGCGCCGCCGTCCGTCGTGGCGGTCACGGTCGCCGCATACGCCGTCTTGGTCTTCAGCGGCGCAGCCGGCACCCAGCTCGAGCCGTCCTCCCGGAGCGCGCCGGCCACGGCCTTGCCGGCCGAATCTTTGAGGGCGACCGTGGTCACCTTGCCGCCGGCCACCGCGATCTCGGTGCTGACCGGCACATCCTTCTTACCCGCGGCCGGCGTCACGGTCAGGCTGGCCGGAACGGTCGCCGACTCGGTGATCGGGCCCTGACTCGCACCCGGGTCCGCGCCGGCGCTTGCGCTCACGTCGGGCGCCGCCCACGCGGCCGAACTGCCCGACTTCTTGTCACCGCAGCCGGAGAGCGCCAATGGCGCAATCACCGCCGCAGCCACGAACGCCACCAGCGAGCGCCGCATGCCGACCATCCCCGAGACCTCGTTCTTGAATTTGCGACCACATCCTGCCCCATGGATGCAAGCGGGCGGGTCCTCCCTGAGGCTGATTCAAGCTGTGAACTTGGGGGGAGGGGGCCGATTTCAAGGATCATGGGCATGCGTGCTAACGTTTTCGTCGTTGCCAACGAGCGCCGCTAGCTCAACTGGCAGAGCAGCGGACTCTTAATCCGCGGGTTGTAGGTTCAAGTCCTACGCGGCGCACCATGCATCATCAGGGCGTATAGCTTTCCGGCTATGCGCCCTTGCTCTTTTTGGAACGCCTGGTCACGGGCCTTCTCGGTTCGATTTCTTCGGGACGCTGGTGCAGGTGTCAGCGGCCAGCACGATGCTGCTGTGCTCGCGCAGCGCAGCGATCGGCTGACCGTCATTCCGCTTCAGTCGGGATAGCGGGTCAGGGCAATGTGACGACCTGAGCCGCGTACGAGAGGCCGGCGCCGAAGCCCACGAGCAGTGCGGGACCCGTCGTGTCGGGCAGGGCGGCCATCGCCTGCGGGATGGAGGCCGCGCCGGTGTTGCCGTTGGTGACGATGTCGGTGGCCACCCGCACGTGCGAGCCGAGCCCCAGAGCCTTGGCGGCGACCGAGGTGATGCGCAGGTTGGCCTGGTGGGGGATGAAGGCCGCAAGGTCGGCCGCGGAGATGCCCGCCGCATCCAGCGCGCGCCTGGCCAGGTCGGGGATGACGGAGGTCGCCCAGCGGAAGACCTCAGGGCCGGCCATGCGCAGAATGCCCGCCTCGTCGTACCGCAGCACCTCGCTCTTCGAACCGTCAGCGCCCCACACCACCGGGCCGATGCCGCACGTCTGCGCAGGGCCGACGACCACCGCGCCCGCGCCGTCGCCGAAGAGGAACGCCGTGCCGCGGTCGCGCTCGTCGATGATGTCGGTCATGCGCTCGGCGCCGACCAGGACCACGTAGCCGGCCGAACCGCTGCGGACGAGCGCATCGGCGGTCGCAAGTGCGTACGGGAATCCGGCGCACGCCGCTCCCAGATCCATCGCGGCCGCCGCGGTGGCGCCCAGCGCGTCGGCCACCAGGGGTGCTGCGGTGGTCGCGCGACCGCGGTAGGACATCGTCGCCACCAGGACGGCCGAGACGTCGTGCGGATCAACACCCGCGCCGGCCAGGGCCTTGGAGGCTGCCGCGGAGGCCATCGTGATCAGGTCCTCGTCGGGTGCGGCGCGTCGGCGCGACTCGATGCCACAGCGGCGGCGGATCCACTCGTCGCTGGAGTCGATCAGGGCGGCGATCGTCTCGTTGCCCACCTCGGTGCGTGGGCGGTACGTGGCGACGCTCAGGATGCGCGACCCGGGGTGACCGGTGCGGCACTGCAAGGGAGGGGCCATGGGCAGCAATCCAAGCATGCCCGACTGGGCGCACTCCGAATGCTTAGTTCCTCGTCGGTAACCAAGCGTTCAAGCGAGCGCAGTGGAAGCGAACCGCGGTCAGACGAAGTGCGTCCGAGCCGAGCACCAGGTGCCGTGGCGGCCGCGGCTCGCCGATGATCCTCAGCACGGCGGCGGCCGCGCGTGCGGGGTCGCCGAATTGCCGGCCGCTGGCTTGCCGGCGGACGTTGCGGATCGGGTCGACACCTCGTCGTAGTCGGCGATGGTCCGGGGCGTCCGGATCATCGAGCGACCGGCCCAGTCGGTACGGAACGCGGCCACTTAGATCGTCAGCCGAGCGACCACTCCGCCGATTCGGGCGGTGATGCCGGATCCGGTGTGTGTCGCGGCGGCGAAGACCGATGACGGTCTTCCGAGCGTGTCGCCCTGGTGGACTTCGATGTCGCCGTTGCCGGATGTGTCGAGCAGGTGGGCGGCGAGGCAGCCGACGCTGTTGGCGTTCGCGATGTCCTCGTCGACGCCGATCGCGGGGGCGAACATGCGGGCCGTTGCCGTTCGTGCGGTCGGCGACAGTGCGTAGCTGAAGCAGCCGAGATACCCGAGTCGGCGGCACTCGGCTGCCAGTCGGTCGAAGTCGGGCCGCATGGACAGCAGCGTGCGGTGATCCCGGACGGGGACGAGGAGTCGTGGTGTGCCGGGCGAAGCGACCCGTACGTCGGCGGCGATGTCCGTTCTTTGCAGGCCGAGGGCCGCGATGAGGCCACCGCCGGTGCTGTCGGCGTGGTCCGCCAGGGTGATGACGCCTTGGTCGAACCAGACCTCGACGCCGTCGTGACGTCGGATGGCGGTCGTGGCGAAGGTTCGGCCTCCGGTGCGCTGGCGCCCGTGGTGCTCGGTGGCGCCGCTGCGGTGCAGCAGGACGGCTTGCGCGGCGATGATGCCGTGGCCGCAGTTCGTGAGTTCCCCGGCGCTGGTGAAGAAGCGCACCGTGGGCGTGTCCGCGGTGCCGGGGTCGATGAACGCGGTGTGGGAGGTGCCGGTCCTGCCGGCGGTGGCCTGCCGGTCGTCGTCGGTGAGCGTGGCGTCGTCGATCACGACGGCGGTGGGGCTGCCGCCTCGCCCGTCGCGGGTGCAGGCGTTCACCACTGCCACCGGCGGGCCGGCCATCAGGTCTCGCCGTCGTCGCCCAGGGCCGAGGCCCACGCGTCGGACCAGCGGGCGAGCGGGCGCAATGCCTGGTAGGCGCCAACGCCGAGGTCGGTGAGCAGGTAGGCCGTGTCCGGCTGCTGGGCGACGAGGTGGGCGTCAAGCAGCTCGGTCAGCCGTTGCCGCAGGACGCTGGAGGACATGTTGTCGCAGCGCTGCTGCAACGCCCGGAACCCGACCGGCCCGTGCCGCAGCTCCCAGACGATGCGCAGGTTCCACCGGCGGCCGAACAGATCGAGTGCGGCCATGAGGGGTCGCCCGGTGCTCGATCCGCGTACCGGCTGGCCTGGCCTGGGTGCCGTCATCGCCTGCGCCGCCCCTCTGATGCTTCGATCTTCGACACAGTAGCGCCCGGCAGGGTGGTTCGATTTCCGAAGCGGCTGGCTATCCGGCCTGCCGCGCCGCCGCCAGGATCACCAGCAGGCCGCCGTGCGGGCGAACATGGCGGCCCGGTTCGCCGACGTCGAGCGACTGCACGCCGACGACATCGCCGAGGCCGTGTCCTACATCGTGACCGGCCCCCGCCGCCGGGCCGTCGCCGAGATCGTCATCCGCCCCACCGACCAGGTCTAGCGCGAATCTCCCGGGGCGGTCAGCCGGCGGACGGCCTCGACCACGGCGGCCCGGCGGCGGCCGTGCTCGACCAGGTCGAGGAATTCCGGCTCGCGCAACTGCCACATGTTCGCCAGGGTCAGCACCAGGGCGAGGATCTCGCCCGGCGCGATGCGGTCGGTGACGACGCCCCGGCTCTGGGCCTGCGCGATCACCTCGACCTTGTCGGCCATCGCGGCGGTGGTCGAGGCCCGCCGGGCGGCCGGGGCGCCGCGCTCCAACTGGTACCACGCCACGAAGCGCAACACCTCGGGGTTCGCCAGGCCGGCGTCGCAGAGCCGGCCCGCATACTCCCCCAGGTCGTCGGCGTCGATCGGGACGGCCGAGACGGTCTGCTCGACGATCAGGTCGAAGACCGCGTCGAACAGGCCGTCCTTGTTCTCGTAGAACGAGTAGACCAGCCCGGCGCTGATGCCCGCCCGCTTGGCCAGCCGGTCGACCCGGGCGCCGGCCACCCCGAACGCCGCGAACTCGGCCAGCGCCGCCTCGATCAACAGCCGGCGCTTGGTGTCGGGATCCCGTGTCCGCATGCCCCCAGTCTTCTTAATGAACATTCATTTGACAAGTCGCCGCATGGCAACCTACCTTCGTAGTTACTGAATGAGTGTTCATTACGAAGGAGTCATGATGGCCACCTGGACCCCCGCAACGATCAGCGACCAGGCCGGGCGCGTCGCCCTGATCACCGGCGGCAACAGCGGCATCGGCCGGCAGACCGGGCGCGTCCTGGCCGGTCACGGCGCCCGCGTCGTGCTTGCCGGGCGCGATCCCGGCAAGCTCGCGGCCGCCGCCGACGCGATCCGCGCCGAGGTCCCGGCAGCCGAGGTCGACACGCTCGTGCTCGATCTCGGCAACCTCAAGTCGGTCGGCGCCGCGGCGGCCCGGGTCGTCGATGCCGGCCCGCTGGACCTGCTCGTCAACAACGCCGGCGTGATGAACATCGCCGAGCGGCAGACCACCGCCGACGGCTTCGAGATGACCTTCGGCACCAATCACCTGGGCCACTTCGCCCTCGCTGCCCAGCTCATGCCCGCGCTGCGCGCCGCCTCGGCCGCCAGGGTGGTGACGGTCAGCGCGATCGCCGCCCGCTGGCGCAGCGGCGAGCTGACCGACCTGATGAGCGAGGAGAAATACCGGCCGATGAGCGCGTACGCGAAATCCAAGCGGGCCAACATCGTGTTCACCGTCGAGCTCGCCCGCCGGCTGGCCGGCACCCCGATGACCACCGTCGCGGTGCACCCCGGGGCCGCCCTGACCAACCTCCAGCAGCACTCCCAGGGCGTGGCCTCGCGGCTGCTCATGCCGCTGCTCGGGCGGCTGGCGATGGGCTCACCCGAGGGCGCCGCCTGGCCCTCGCTCTATGCCGCGACCGACCCGGCGGTCGAGAGCGGCGCCTTCCTCGGGCCGGCCGGCCGCCGCCAGGACTCCGGCACGCCGAAACCGGCCCGCCTGCCTCGCGACGCCGACGACCGGGCCACCGGCACGGCGCTGTGGCGCGACAGCGAGCGCCTCACCGGCGTCCCGTTCACCGTCTGACCGGCACCGCCGGGCTGGCCTCGTCCGGCTCGGTAGAAGTGGAAGGAACGCGTCGCCACAGGTAGGCGGATGCGTTGGCGACCGCCAGGCCGAGCAGCACCAGCGGGACAGCGGCGAGCGCGTCCAGCCAGTAGTGGTTGCCGGTGACCACGACCACGAGCACGGTGGCCACCGCGTGCGCCGGGCCGATCCACCGCCACCGGCTCTTCACGATGCTGAAGACCGCCGCGCCGGTGGTGATGGCCCACACGCAGTGCAGCGAGGGCATCGCGGCCAACTGCGGCGCGAACCCGGCGCCGTCGTCGGAGTAGACCCGTGGGCCGTACAGGCGCATGGTGTCGACGATGTGGAACAGCGCGAGGCGGGGCGGCGCCACCGCAAACAGCTGGATGACCTCGCCGACGATGCTGCCGACGGCCAGCACGGTCCGCCAGCGGGCGAAGTCAGGGCGGTGCCGGACGTAGAGCCAGACCAGGAAGATCCCCATCACCGGCGTGTGCCCGACGATGTAGTACCAGTTCGCCGCCTTGATGATCAGGTGGCTGTGCAGGGCGATCTGCTGGACCCACTCCTCGCTCGGCAGGTGAACGGTGCGCTCGAGCCGAAAGAGCGCGAGGCCCCGGCTCACCGCGTTCGAGGTGTCTCCTTGGCTGACGTGCCCGACGAGAAGCCAGGTGGCGTAGAGGACCGAGAAGACCGCGGCCTCCTGGGCCAGGTCGCGAACCCACAGCCAGCGCCGTGGCGGCACCCGGACCCGCATGACGGCCACCGTGACCGCGAGTCCGACTGCCAGCCAGGCCGCGTACTGCCAGGGCAACCACATATGACATATGTACTCGGCGCCGGTCGGCCGCGGGACGGCGACCCGAAGATCCGCGATCTATCCCACGGCCGTACCGGCGGAAAAGATTATTTGGTGAACTTGGCGTACTTGGCCCGGAACTTCTCGATGCGCCCCGCGGTGTCGAGCACGCGGCTGCGACCGGTCCAGAACGGGTGGCTCGCGGCCGAGATCTGAACGTCGACCACCGGGTACGTGTGGCCGTCCGCCCACTCGATCGTCCGGTCACTGGTGACCGTCGAGCGGGTCAGGAACGCGTAGTCGGCGTTCCGGTCGCGGTACACGACGGAGTGGTAGTCGGGGTGGATTCCGTTCTTCATGGCTGACCTCCAGGGTGATCGACCTCGTCAACCGATCCGCCGGACTCGATATTTCAACCGGCGTTGTGTCCTGGCAGACACCGCCCGGGGTCAGCCGGCGGTGGTCGCGACGTAGACGGTGTTGGCGGAGGTGCCGCCGGTCAGCGGGTTGGCGAAGGGCACCACGTGGGCCGCGGCGGTGGCGAAACACTGCCGCAGGACGGCCAGGAACCCCTCCTCGGGCGCGTCGTCGGACCACAGCCCGAACACTCCGCCCGGGCGCAGGCGATCGGCGAGGCGGCCCAGCCCGGTGGCGGTGTAGAGGTCGGCGTGGGTGGGGTCGAGGACGTTGACCGGCGAGTGGTCGATGTCGACCAGGATGGCGTCGAAGAGGCGGCCGGGGTCGGCCGGGTCGAAACCCGAGCCGTCGCGCAGCAGCGCGAAGAAATCACCCTCCAGCAGAGTGGTACGGGGGTCGGTGGTGAGCGTGCCGGCCTCCGGGAGCAGTTCGCGGCGGTGCCAGTCGATCACCGGAGCCAGGGCCTCGACCACGATCAGGGACCGGACCCGGTCGTCGGCCAGGGCGGTGCGGGCGGTGTAACCGAGGCCGAGACCGCCGACGACGACGTCCAGCGGAGCGTTCGGCAGGGCGGCGAGACCGAGCCTGGTCAGTTCCTCCTCGGCCACCGTGAACAGGCTGGACATGAGGTATTCGTCGCCCAGCTTCACCTCGTACACCTCAATGTTTGTGGTGGGTTCGAGGCGGCGCCGCAGGCTGATTTCGCCGATGCGGGTGGGGGCCCAGGCCAATTCGGCGAGTCGCGGATGCATTCGTGTCCTTTCGGCGCTGCGGAATCGCGCGGGCAAGAATGGCCGGAAGCTCAGGAACGCGACATAGCCGACCATAGTCCCAGGTTCGCGAGGTCTCAGCCGGGTAACAGTGCCGGGCAAGACGTTAGGATTGGAGAGACGGCCGCGACCAGCGACTGTTCTTCCTTTTAGCCGACTCTGGGTGAGGAATCGGCTACTTTCGGCTTGCCTGACCGAGCAATACCGACACCCCTGGAGTACGACTTGACCTCCCTGTCAGTGCCCTTGCGTGAGCCCACCAAAACGCTTCGCGAAAAAGGGGCGGACAGTTTCCACGCCGCGCTCGCCGCGGTCCTGACCGCCGGCCTCGAGGCCGCTCTCGAAGCGGGCGACCACCCGAAAGCGATCAGCTTCATCAACCGCGGCTTCGCCGAGGGCAGCCCGCAGCTGGGCTGCGACCTCCTGCGCCGGGCCAGCACCGTCGTCGGGGCCGCGCGCACCTGGACCGTGCAGCTCGCGCCGCTGACCCGCGTGCCGCAGCAGCCCGACCGCCGATAACGAACTCAGCGGGCAGGCTTGCCGGGGAACCGCTTGCCGGCCGCACGACGGTGACCGGGGCGCGAAGGCGCCACCGGCTCACTGGCGGCTGGCTCACTGGCGGCTGGCTTACTGGCGGCTGACTTGTCGGCGGGCGGCAGATCCCGGTACCGGCGGGCGTCTTCCGCCACCGACTCGTCCGGATCCTTCTCCAGCGCCTGCCGGATGTGCGGCGGGGTGACGGCCGACGTGGCCAGCGAGCGCCGGACATCCACCGACCGGTCGTCCACCATGGACAGCAGATCGGCCTCGTCCAGCCGCAGCGCGCGCACCAGCGTGGCGCGGACATCGGGCGAGGAGTCCTTGGCCAGGGCGCTGCGCTGCTCGGCGGTGGTCCGCTCGTTGATGGCGAGACCCTTGCGCACCCGCACCGTGCGGTCGCGCAACAACGCGGCGATGACCGCCGGGTCGCCGGTGTGGGCGGCCAGCCTCTCCCGCACCTCGGGCGAGGAGTCCTCGACCAGGATCGCGGCCAGGTCGGGCTCCAGCGCCGGCATCTCCGCGAGCAGACCGCGGAGCTCCTTGTCCTGCGCCTTCACCATCTGCTGACGGACCCGGGTGTTGCACGCCGGGTTGGCGGCAACCGCCCAGCGCACCCACCGGTCCGCGTCACCGACGAGGCGCAGGAGGTTGGCCAGGGAGGACGCGGGATTGCGCGCCACGGCCTCCCGGACGTCACGATCACGATCGCGCGCGAGCGGCCGCAGAGCCTCCGCCGGCGCCTCCGGGTGTGCCGCGACCGCCGCCCGAACCCGGGCCGACGGGTCCGAGGCCAATTCGAAAAGGACCCCGGGATCGGTCGAACGGTCGTGTGCCACGGAGACCCGCGCATCGATATCGCCAGTCACGCGCTGAGTTCCCATGGGGCGAATCCTCTCACGCTGCGCTCACGCCCCCGTTCGTCAGGCTCAGCGGCGCCGCTCGGAGCCCCGTCCGCGGACGGACTCGGGGCTCCGACTGGGGGCGGACTCGGTGGTCCGGCCGGGGGCGGAGAGGAACACGGTGGGCGCGGGACGGCCCGACGTGTCCTGCTCGACCACCGGGGTCTCGGCCTCGCCCTCGCCCTGCTCCGGCCCGTGCTCCTGCTGGTGCAGCTTCTCGGCCTTGTCCCGCATCTGCTGAAGCGTGAGCTGGCCGCGCTCACGGCTCACGTCGACCTCGATGCGGCAGAACCGGTCACACGGGTATTCGACGACGAACGTCGCCTGGGCGTTGCCGGTCATTCCACGTCCCCGCCGGCGCGAAGAAGGCACGCGCCATCACATCCGAAAAGGTTCTGCATGTCCCGATCGTAGCCGCGCACGGCTTCGCCCGCGCCGAAGCCCGGCGCGGGCGATGCGAATCAGCGATCGGCCATGCTCAGCGGCTGGCCATGATCAGGCCGGCCGGGTCGGTGCAGACCAGGTCGAGGGCCTTGGCGATCAGGTCGGGGTCGAACGTCGACGCGTGGAACGTGGCGTCCAGGTGGAGCACCCCGTTCATCTCCGTGGTGGCCAGCGCGATGCCGTCCGGCTCGCACAGGGTGGGCACGCTGAAGTTGTAACGCTCCACCGGCTCGGCGGTCCACGGCAGGTCGGCCAGCATGTCGTGGCGGCCCTGGTTGCTGAACGTATGCCGGACCCGGGTCTCGGCGTCGATCTCGGTCGGGTACGGATCGGGCATGCCCTTGGTGCCGCCGGCCACGATCTTTGTCTCCTCCAGCACCATCACCGACAGGATGCGCGGAACGGTCAGCTCCGCCTTGAGCATCCGGTGGATGGTGGCCGGGTCGGTCATGTCCGCCGGCGACAGCCACATGCCCATGCAGAAGTCGCTGTCGATCTCGACACCCTTGTCGAGGAAGCGCCGGGCGTCGGCCAGGAAGATGCCGCCACTGAGGTTCGGGTTGGCGCCGAGGTCACGCAGCGCGGCCGCGAACGCCGCGAACGTGATGGCGGACGTCGTCACGCCGGGTGCGTTGGCGTCGCGCCACTTACGCATCTGCACCAGCGCCTCGGCGGAGTGGGTGGTCCGCCAGGTGATGTCGTCGCGCCAGGGGCGCTGAGCCTCCGGCTGGGTGCGCGGCGGCCGGGGCAGGTCGAGACCCTGCCGCCAGCGGCCCGGCTTCAGGGCGATCTGCTTGAACCAGGCCTTGAGCAGGGCGCCCCGGTGCGGCGCGGACGGCCGGATGGCCGCGGCCCGGCCCTCGGCGGCCGCCTTGACCAGCTCGCGCAGCAGCACGTTGACCGGCCCGGCGTCGCCGTACGAGTGGGAGATCTTGAGCGCCACGAAGTCGGGACCGACCAGGATTCGCACCGGGTGGTGGGCGCGTGGCTCGGCCTGCAGGCTCCGGGTGGCCGCGACGATGTCGAGGTCGCCGGCGTCGGTCACCGCCTCCTCGACATAACGGGCGAACGTCGCCGCGTCCAGGTGCACCCACTGGGCGTTGGCCCGGTCGAGCCGGGACACGGCGCGATGCTGGGGATCGGTGGCGTGCAGCCCGATCAGCGCGTTGCGCACCGCGTCGACGGTTACACCCTGTAGCGGACCGACGGTACGCACGTACTCGAACTGCAGCCACACACGCTCACGCGTAGTGAGACGCGTGCTGAGACTCGTGCTGGACAAGGACCCTCCCCGGTAGGGATCTTCGCAAGGACAACCTGCATCGACGGCCCGCGCCGCCTGCAGATGATCGGTCGGTGACACTACTCCTCGCCATCGCCCTACCGGGCGATGGTGAGAGCCGAACGCCGGATCCGATGACGTATGGTGCGGAGGAAGTAGCTTTCCGTTGCGACGGGAGACTCATGATCCGCCGGTGGCACCTGGTAGTTCTCGCGCTCCTCGGCTTCCTGGCCCTCGCCTGCGAAGGCGGCGCCGCCGGTTCCGATCCCACGACTTCGCCGACGAAATCGGGCTATCCGTCGTCGATGGCGGCGATCGGTGATTCGATCACCGCGGGCCTGGGCAGTTGCGGCACCTACGTGGTGTGCAACCGCAACTCCTGGTCGACCGGGAGCGCCGACGCGGTCGACAGCCACTATCGCCGCATCCTCGCCAAGAACGCGAAGATCAAGGGCAACACCCACAACTACGCCGAGGTGGGGGCCGAGGCCGATGCCCTCGACGGCCAGGCGGCGCGGGCGGTCAAGGCCAAGGCGGCGTACGTCACGGTGCTGATCGGGGCGAACGACGCGTGCGCGCCGACCGCCGGCGCGATGACGCCGGTGACGACGTTCCGGTCCGAGGTCGATCGCGCCCTGGCCCGCCTCAAGAAAGGCCTGCCCAAGAGCCGGGTGCTGGTGGCCAGCATCCCGGACCTCTACCGGCTGTGGGATTTGGGAAAATCAAACGCGGCGGCCGTACGCGTGTGGACGCGCGCCACCATCTGCCCGTCGATGTTCGCGAACCCGGCCTCCACCGCCGACGCCGACGAGGCCCGGCGCCGGCAGGTGCGCGACCGCATCGACGCGTACGACGAGCAGCTGCGGCAGGCGTGCAAGGCGTACGGCAAACGCTGCCGCTGGGACAACGGCAGCGTCCACCAGATCCGCTTCGGTCTCGACGAGGTCAGCTCGGTCGACTACTTCCACCCGAACGCCAAGGGCCAGAACGAACTGGCCGACGCGACCTACCGAGCTTCCTGGTAGATCACGCCGGCCAGGCGTCCTACGACTCGTCCGGGACGAACACGTATTCCGAGGCGTCCCCGTAGGGCTCCCAGAACACCCACAGCCGCCCGCAGACCGGGCAGTGCAGGACGAGCTTCGATCGGCCGAACAGGTACGTCGCGTCGCGGTCTACGTCGAACTCATCGTTCGACAGCATCCGCAAGGCGTTGTCGGGGTCGTCGTCGCGCAGGAGCGTCCCGCAGACGCATGACAACTTGGCCATCACTTACCACCAATGAATTCCACTCCGCTGATCGGCGTGTTGCTCGCGTCCCAGCTCCGGATCATTCCGTTGGCCCGGTTGAGCGCGTTGGGGAAGTCACCGGCCGAGAGGCCGGTGCCGGTGAGGTCGACGACCACGCCACCACCGTGCACCTGGGTGTGCTTCCCCGCGATGCCGGACATGATCTGGTTGATCTTCCGGGTCTTCGGTGTGTAGACGTCCCACCGGGCGCCGTCCACCAGCAGGTCGCTGGTCGCGCCGCCCTTTCTGGTGCCGACCGGGTCCCGGAGCTCCACGTTACCGCCGCGGGCGGCCATGTGTTGGGCACCGCGAACCTCCGACTCGGACGGGTTGGCCGCGGTGACCCGCAGGACGCCCAGCTTGGGGCCGGCGATGATCTCGCAGCCGTTGTGGACGAGAACCGGCGTGTTCCCGGCGAGCACGTAGAACGTGTGCAGATCGGCCACCGTCAGCGTGTACGCCGGCGCCCGGCGATGGGCCGTGGCGTCGAAACCGTCGACCCGCGCCGTGCCGTCCGGGGTCCGGATCAGCTCGCCCGGCACCAGTTCGCTGGTTTCCTCCCAACGCTGGTCGGTGACGCTCCAGAAGAGGTGGTCCTCGGTGGTCACGAGCCGCCCGCCGTCGACGGTCAGCACGTACAGGTCGTCGTCGTGCACCCAGACGACCTCGACCTCGCGGCCCTCGGTCGTACCGGTCTCCGGGGTGCTGGCCAGCACGACGTCACCGGGACGCAACTGGTCGAGCCGCTTGGTGCTGCGGTCCGCCAGCAGCACCAGCGTGTCGGCGCTGAAGCTCCGGCAGCCGTAGAGCGACTTGCCGAACGGGTTCTTCAGACCCGGCAGGAACGGCGTGTTCTTCGGCCCCAGACCGAGGCCCTGGGATGCGTGCGCCTCGACCATCTGCCAGACCAGCTCGGACGGGCTCTGCATGTAGCGGAGCATGTCCGGGTCGTGCTTCTGCAGATCCTGGTAGACCGCGACCCAGGCCCGGCCGAGGATGGTCGGGTCGCTGTAGACGACCTCCCAGCCGTAGGTCGGGCCGAACGGCTCGCCGAGGTCGTCCCACTGGTCGGCGAACCCGGCCAGCACATCGAAGTACTTGGTGTAGATGATGCTGCAGGTCATCTCGCTGCCGCAGCGGTGCTTCTGCTTCACACAGCGCGATCCCCGGCAGATGGTCTTGCCGGAATTGGTCGTCGGGTTGGTGTCGGTCGTGACCGCCGTGGGGACCGGAGCCGGCGCCGGGCTCTTGCCGTAACCGTCACAGCGGTCCTGCGGGCACAGGCCGGACGGGTCCGACGAGGTGATCGGGTTGTCCGCGGCGTAGGCGTAACCGCCGAGCTGGCTCGGGTCACTGAACTGCAGCATCGGGTCGGGGCTGAGGAACCGGCCCAGGGCCGGGTCGTACTTGCGCGCGCCCATGTCGGTGTAGCCGGTGGACACGTCCTTGGGCGCGCCCAGATAGCCGCGGGTCAGGTCCGGCCAGGCGGTGGTGTTCGCGTTGGCCCGGTCCTCGCCGTACGGCTTCATCTGCTGGCGGGAAACCTCCTGACTGGTGGTGTCGACGGCCAGGGTGGCGCTGTTGTTCCGGTCGCTGAACAGGTAGTGCGCGCCGCCGCCGGGGAGGGTGGACCGAACCGCCACCGCTCCGCCGGAGCCGCCGTGCGAGTAGGTACGGACGGCGCCGACCTGGGCCGTGCCGGTGTCGACGACGATCTCGGTGTCGCCGGCGAACAGGGTGGTGCGGCCGGCTTCCCGTCGGATCAGCTGGTTGCCGTCCGCGTCGTACAGATATCTGGTGGTGGCGCCGGCCGCGGTGACCGAGGCGAGGTTGCCCTCGTCGTCCCAGGTCAGGGTCTGCGCGGCCGCTTTGGTGGGGGTCCGGGTGAGCAGGTTGCCCGCCACGTCGTAGACGAACTTCGTCGGGTCCGCACCGCCGGTGGTGGCGGTGAGGGTGTGCGGCTGGACGCCGGTGCGGTTGCAGCCGCTGCTGCACCCGTTGGTGTAGCCGGTGGTGAGGTCGGCCCCGCCGTTGGTGGAGTGGTCCACCACCTGGGTCCGGTCGCCGATCGCGTTGTAGCTGTACGTCTGCCAGTAGGAGCCGGCGCCGGATGCGACGTTCTGGTCAGCGCAGGTGCCGGCCGAGGTTCGCGCATCGACCAGGCGCGCGAGATCGTCGTACCGGAAGCACTGTGCATCGGTGACGATGTTGCCGCTCTCCGACTGCTCGTTGATCGCCGAGAGCGGGTTGCCGGCGTCGTCGTAGGTGTAACTGGTCTTGTCGACCAGCGGGCCGATCCCCTGGCTGCGGTAGACCGCGCGGCCCGACTGCCGAAGGGTGTACTCGTCGTACGAGTACAGCGCCTGCACCTCGTTGCTGGAGGCCCCCATGGTGAGACGGGAGGGCTGCCCGAAGTCGGTGTAGGTGGAGCCGGACACGTACAGGTCGATGCCCGACGTCGAGGTGGCCGCGCCGAGCAGGTTGTGGCCGTAGGTGAGCACCTCGCCGGGCAGCCCGCCGACGGCCGGGTCGGTCTGCCGGGCGACCAGCTCGGTGTTCGGCGAGTAGGCGACCTCGGTCGTGTACGAGGCCGGCAGCGGCTTCTCGGTGCTGGGCAGGGTGATGTTCTGCCCGAGCGGCTTGCCGAGCGTCGAGTAGCCGGTGATCGTCGTGGTGTAGCTGCCGGTCACCCCGGACACGTACCGCGAGGACGAGGTCAGCTTGCCGATCTTCAGGGTGTCGAACGTCCAGGAGGCGAACTTGAAGTTGCTCTTGGACTTGTCGACGCCGGTGAGCTTCCGGCCGAGCAGGTCGTAGGTGTAGGCGAGCTGGATGCCCCGGGCGTCCCGGGTGAGCACGGTGTTCCCGGCGTCGTCGTAGGCGGTGAGGCCGGTGCCGGCGTCCGGGTCGGCGAGCGAGGTCTCCCGGCCGAGCAGGTCGTAGGTGTACGACCAGACCGAGTTGTCCGGCCCGGTGACCTTGGCCGGCTTGCCCTCCTGGGTGTACTCGTACGCGATCGACTGGCTGCTGCCGCCGGTCGCGGTGAATCCGCCGCCGGCCGTGCCGGTCAGCCCCGGCTTCGTCGTGTACTGCTCCAGCTTGGTGATGCGGCCGCGGGCGTCGGTGGTCTCGGTGGTGGCGACGGCCCCGGTCGGCGGCACGGCGGTGACCTTGTCACCGGTGTACGCGGTGCGGGTGTAAGAGGTCTTGACCCCGTTGTGCTCGGCCGTCACCTGGGTCGTCCGGCCCAGTCCGTCGTGGTCGGTCACGGTCGTCGCCGGGACCGACACCTGCGAGAGCCGATCCGAGATCAGCGTGTCCCGCGGTGCGCCGGCGGTGGCGTAGGAGTCGTTGGTGAGCACGGTCCAGCCGTGCGAGTCGTACTGGGTGTCGCTGACGACCGTGCTGCCGTTCTCACCGGTGGTCTGCACCTCGAGAGTGCGCAGCATGGCATCGTGCTGCGTCTTGCTCTCCAGATAGGGGGTGTCCGGGTCGTCGGTCAGCGTGCGGCTGGTGACCACGCTCGGCGCGGTCGTGGACAGCTGGTACGAGTAGGTGTAGTTGGCGGGCGCGCTCGCCGCCTTGCTCTTGTTCGGCAGCCACACCGCGGTCAGCCGGCCGAGGCCGTCGTAGGTCATCGACGTCAGGGCGCCGGCCACGTCGGTCTTGGTGATCGGCACCTGCCGGGCCGGGTCGAGGGTGACCGACGCAACCTGGCAGTCCACGCTGGACGTGGTGACCGCCGCGCAGCTCGATCCGGCCGTGACCTGGGTGACCGTGCTGATGGTGGTGGGCAGCGCCGCCGAGGCCGGCGTGTACTTCGTGTACGAGGCCTGGGCGAGACTGCTGCCGTCGGCGGCCTTCGAGTTCGGCGTGCGCGTCGTCGAGGTGGGCCGGCCGTAGCTGTCGTAGGTGGTGGCGGTGACGTCCATGAACGTGGACGCGGTCGCCCCGGTGGCCGCGCTCGCCTGCTGGACCAGGGTGATGTTGCCCTTGGTCGGCCCGGCCGGGCTGCTCTGCCCGTCACCGTTGTAGGCGAACGCGTTCCCGTCGTACGAGTTGCGCACCTCGGATGTCAGGTTGCCGGACCGGCTCGCCCCGGCCGCGGTGCAGTCCTGGTCGGTGGAGACCACCCGAGCGGGCAGGACCAGCGGCGCCTTCGAGCCGTCCGGCAGGGTCACGCTGCCGTCGAGGTACTGGGTGAACGTGCACTTGGCGACGTTGCCGGCGGCGCCGGTCTCACCCCGGTCGTCGACCTGGACGGTCATGCCGGTGGTGCTCTGCCCGAGGGTGCTGTTGGCGAAGGTCAGGGTCTCGGTCTTGCGCCAGCCGTAGGAGACCTTCTGCCGGTTGACCGTGCGCGCGGTGCGCACCATCTTGGCCTGCAGCGTGGACAGCCCGTCGCGGGCACGGGACGCGGTCGGGCCGATGGTGGTGGGCACGGTGACCGCGGTGGTGTCCACCGAGCCGCCGTCGCCGGTGTAATTGACCGTCTCGAAGACCTGGCCGGCGTACTCGTCCTTGTCGGTGGTGGTGATGCTGGCGTCGGTGCTGGTCAGCGTGCCGCCCATGCCGACGAAGTAGTACGTCTTGGTCAGGGTCTTGCGGTCGTGGGTCTCGGCGCCGTCGGTGTAGTGGAAGACCGACGGGTTGCCGGTGGTGACGTCGACCTCGGGGTAGCCGCGGAACTGGCCGTAGGTGCGGTACTTCTTCTTGACGACCTCGTTGTCGTCGAAGTGCCAGCCCGGCTTCCCCACGTATTTGTATTGGGTGAGCAACGACGGCTGCGAACCGTCCTGGTAGGTGTTGTGACCGTCGGTGGTGGCCACCGAGGTGACCGGGTGGGTGTAGAACCAGTCGAGCAACGGCTCCGGCTGGTACTCCGGGGTCCAGTAGACCGGGAAGCAGCCGGTGGTGTTGGTGGCCGGGTCGGACGGGAGGCTCGCGCAGTCCGGGGTGTCGTAGGTGACGACGGTCTCGGCGCCGGTCTCGGTGACGATGTTCTTGATCCGGTTGAAGTACATGCGTGGCAGCCCGGCCACCGTGCCGACCCGGTTCGGCAGCTGTTCCATGTTGAAACTGACCGTGCCGGCCGACGTGTCCGCGGCGCCGCCGCCGAGCCGGTTCACGCCGGTCCGCTTGATCGACTCGAGCCAGAGGGTGGGCGCGTGGTCGCCGTTGTCCGGGAAGGTCTGTGTCAGGTCGTAGCGGTCGACCGGCACGTCCTTGACCTCGGTGACGATGCTGGTGAGCTTCCGGCGTGACCAGAAGCTCGGCCCGTGGTTGGTGCAGTCGCCGCTCGCGGCGCAGTTCAGGTCGGTCGGGACGTCCGGGTAGTACTCCGGGTGCGACTCGCTGAGGGTGCACTCGCCGATGCAGCGCTCGGCGGTGTTGAACACGATCTGCTCGGGCGCGGTGGCCGAGTAGACCGTCGACGGCGTGATGCCGTAGTCGATCCGCTCGAGGTAGCCGCCACGAACGTACGAGACCGCCTTGTCCTTCATGTTCGGGCCGTAGTAGCCGGCCTCCGGCGTGTAGTAGTACGCCATCGCGTTGCCGCGCGGGTCGACCACGTAGTCGAGGTTGAACCGGTAGCCCAGCGTGCAGGCGGTGTCCGCGAAGGTCGACGACGACGGACAGGCCGAGACCCCGCCGCCCGCCTGGTAGACCGGCATCGTCCAGGCCGAGTTGGTCACCTCGGCGTTCGCCGTCCAGCCGGGCAGCCGGTTCAGGCCGAAGTAGTACTGGGTGCCGTTCTCGACGACCCGGAAGTACTCGTTGTTCTTGGTGCCGTTGGTGGCGTTGGTGAGCCGGTCGACCTTGGTGGTCGCGTCGTCGTCGGCCGGGCGGAACGTCTTGGCCTTGTCGTCGTAGACCAGCGCGGTCGACTTCCCGTTCAGCGACAGGGTCAGGACCTCCCCCGCCCAGCACTGGTCGCCGGAGTTCTTGGGTGCGCCGGAGTCGGTGACGTCGGTGCAGTTCTGATAGGAGCGCTCGACGAAGTTCTCGCTCAGCGACCAGCCGTCACCCACCCACGAGGACTGGTTGTTGGTGCCGGCGGTGCGGGCGTCCTGCGCGGCCGAGTTGTAGGACAGCGCCAGGCTGGGCGCGGTGCCACCGATCGGCGGCGGCACGGTGATCGGGTAGCTGTAGGTGAACGCGCCGGTGTTGCCGCTGACGCCCCAGGTGCCGCCGGGCGACAGGCTGGTCGCCGAGTAGTCACCGCTGTCCCCGCCCGCGCCGCTGGTCGCCGCCAGGACGGTGTCGGCCGAGGCCAGCGCGACCGTCGCGGTCAGCGACGACGACACCGGGGTCTGGGTGCGGCAGGCCGCGGCCTCGGGCGTGGTCACCGCGCACGCGGGCAGCCGGACCAGGTGCAGGCGGGAGGCGTAACCGCCGCCGTAGGCATTACGGAACGACGACGGGTCCACGCTCACCGCGACGCTGCCCGAGGCGGCGCCCAGCGTGAACATCACCCCGCGCACGCCGGCGGCCTGGGCCACCTTCTGGTCGACGGTCGTCAGGCGTACCTGATCGGGTGTCGTTCCCTTGGCCCGGGCGATCGAGATCGGCGAGGTGCCGGCCGAGCCGGCGGCTCGCAGCGAGACCGTCGTGGCTTGCGCTTTCGGCAACGCCGCCTGCTTGCCGGGATCGAAGCGGGTGTACGCCGCGGGAGCCGGCGCCCGCTTCGGGGCTCGGGCGTCGGCCAGCTCGACCCGTTTCGGGGTCACCGGACTCGGAATGCTGACGTCCTTCGGCGCGGCACCGGCCGGACCGGAAACGCCGATCAGAGCGGGCGTGGCGAACAGCGCCACCGCCACGATCCCGGCGCGTCTCCACCGGGACATCAGTCGAAATTGTGCAGGCAGCATCAAGCAGGCCCTTCCCCCGTGAACCGGCCGGGCGGGCGTGCCAGCGGCGCGGCGCGCTCATGCTATGAACCGGGGATCGGACCGTCTCCAGAAGATGACCTATGTCACAACCCATCGTTTGGTTTGCCTGTTTCGATGGGTTCTAGCGGATGCCGTGCACCACCCGGCCGAGCTTCCGGTACGGCGTACCGGTCAGATAAGCCACCCGCAGCACCCACAGCACCTTCCCGCGGTAACCCGGCGCCGGAACGTCGTTGCTGCCGTCGGTGATCGACTCATAGTCGAGCGACTTCGGCGGATAGGCGCCCTTCGGGACCTCGGCCGCCGCGATCCGTTGCCGCATCTCGGTATTGCACCGATGCACGTGGTCGCCCAGCCACCAGCTCAACTCCTCCGGCGGGATCAGCGTGGAGCCCCCGAATGCGTGACGCGGGTGGCCCCGAAACGGCACAAAAGCTAGCGAATATCGCATAGTGTCTGGCCTGATGTTCTCGATCCGCGGAATTGGGCTCTGGGGCCGCAAGCGACGGGACTCCGACCACGGCGCGGTGGCCACCGTCATCGCGACCCTGATGGCCGGCGGCGTCCTGCTCGGCATGGGCGCCCTGGTCATCGACGTCGGCCAGCTCTACGTCGAGCGCGAGCAGTTGCAGACCGGCGCCGACGCCGCCTCGATGGCCGTCGCGCTCAGCTGCATTCGCGGCAACACCTGCACGAGCGCGGCCCAGACCGCGACCGCGGTCAGCTACGCCTCGAAGAACGCCGGCGGCGACAAGAAGGCCGACGCGCAGATCTGCATCAACAACACCGGCTGCCCGGCCACCTGGAACACCGCGATCACCTGCCCGACGATGTTCACCCCGGCGGCCGGGACCGTGGTCGGCAGCTACGTCGAGGTGCGGACCTCCACCCTGACCTCGACCAACAGCACGCTGTTTCCGCCGACCTTCGCCGGCGCCCTGAGCGGCGCCAACTATCAGGGCAAACAGGTGGGCACGTGCGCGCGGGTCAACTGGGGGCCGCCGGTCACGACCAAGGTGTTCGCGCTCGGCATCTCGCTGTGCGACTGGAAGCGGATGACCGGCAACGGCACGGTCTACTACGGCCCGATCGGCTCGCTGCTCTCGGTCCTCGGCCTCTACACCACGATCGGCCTGCCCAACCCGGTCTCGGGCGCGGACAGCTCGATCGTCAAGTCGGGGTCGACCGTGCTGCTCGGCTCGGTCGTGCCCAGCTGCACGACGCCGCTCGACACCACCGTGCCCCGGGGTTACGGCTGGCTGATGTACCAGGACCTGACCGCGCCGGACAGCAACTGCATGATGAACATCAAGGTCGACGACCTGCCCCGCTCGTCGGCGCTGGCCTTCACCGGCCTGACCTGCGTCCCGCTGCTCCAGGCGTACGCCGCGGCCGGCAACCCGATCATGGTGCCGATCTACGACAAGCTGGTCCCGTCGTTCTCGCCGATCCTGTCGGTGGCGCCGCAGTACCACATCGTGGGGTTCGCGCCGTTCGTCCCGACCGGTTACTACACCCTGCTCGGCGGCCTGATCAAGGGCCTCACCAGCATCCTCAGCGGTGGCCTGGCCCAGGGCATCAACGACGTCCTCTGCATCGTCTCGGCCTGCATCACCGGCTACTTCACCAAGGTCCTCACCCCGGCCACCCGCCCGACCGGATTCGGCACCGGCCAGAACTTCGGCGCGACGGTCATCGCGCGTACCGGCTGATGGTTTGAAGTCATTGAATTTCGCACATGTGACGTCTATGTTAACGTTCACATAGATAGACCTCCATGGAAGAGGTTGTCCACATGCGCCGCTCCGTCCTCTCTCTGATCACCGCCGGCGTCGTCATCACCGGACTGACGATCGCCGCCAACCCGTCGCAGGCGGCCACCACCGGGCCGTGCGACATCTACGCCACCGGCGGCACCCCCTGCGTCGCCGCGCACAGCACCACCCGCGCCCTCTACGGCAGCTTCAGCGGCTCGCTCTACCAGGTCCGCCGCGCCTCGGACAACGCCACCACCAACGTCGGCGTCCTCAGCGCCGGTGGTGTCGCCAACTCCGCCACCCAGGACACGTTCTGCGCCGGCACGTCCTGCGTCATCACGGTCATCTACGACCAGTCCGGCAAGGGCAACCACCTGACCCAGGCCCCGCCCGGCGGCTTCAGCGGCCCGGCGAGCGGCGGTTACGACAACCTCGCCGACGCGAACGCCGCGCCGATCAGTGTGGGCGGTCACCGAGCCTACGGCGTGCTGGTCGCGCCGGGCACCGGCTATCGCAACAACAGCACGAACGGCATCGCCAAGGGCGACGCGGCCGAGGGGATGTACGCGATCTTCGACGGCACCCGATACAACGGCGGCTGCTGCTTCGACTACGGCAACGCCGAGACGAACAGCCGGGACAACGGCAACGGCACCATGGAGGCGCTCTACTTCGGCAACTCCAAGGGCTGGGGCTACGGCGCCGGCAGCGGCCCGTGGATCATGGCCGACCTGGAGAACGGCCTGTTCTCGGGTGTCAACGCGGGCTACAACGCGGGCGACCCGACGATCAGCAACCGGTTCATCACCGCCGTCCTCAAGGGCGAGCCGAACCACTGGTCGATCCGCGGCGGCAACGCCCAGTCCGGCAGCCTCTCCACCTACTACAACGGGGTGCGGCCGAACGTCTCGGGCTACAACCCGATGAAGAAGGAGGGCGCGATCATCCTCGGCATCGGCGGCGACAACAGCGTCAGCGCGCAGGGCACGTTCTACGAGGGCGTGATGACCTCCGGCTACCCGACCGACGCGACCGAGAACTCGGTGCAGGCCAACATCACCGCTGCCGCCTACGCCACCACCACGACCGCGACCCCGCTGGTCTCCGGCCGGGCGGTCTCGCTGCGGGCCACCACCGGCTGCTGCGTGACCCGCTACCTCACGCACTCCGGCAGCACGGTCAACACCACCGCGATCACCGCGTCGAGCAGCGCCACCGACAAGGCGAACGCGTCCTGGTACGTGCGGCCCGGCCTGGCCAACAGCTCGTGCTTCTCGTTCGAGTCGCGCAACACCTCCGGCCAGTACCTGCGGCACTACAGCTATCAGCTGCAACTGGCCGCGAACGACGGCACCTCGCTGTTCGCCTCGGACGCGACGTTCTGCTCCTCGGCCGGCAAGAGCGGCCAGGGTTACTCGCTCGCGTCGAGCAACTACTCGACCCGGTTCATCCGGCACTACAACAACGCGGTCTACATCGCCAGCAACGGCGGCACCAACACGTGGGACGCGACCGCGCAGTGGGCCGAGGACTCGAGCTGGGGCATCGACGGCGCCTGGACTCCGTAACTTTCGGAAGTTCAACGACAAAGTCCAACCCTGATTGTGTACGCCGTGAGCACCGGAACCCTCTTTCCGGTGCTCACGGCCTTTTGTGGTGCTCACAGTTACCGCTAAGTTTCCGCAACTTGTTGACACTTCGTCACGGCCGGTTCAATACTGTCGCCATCGATTCAGGTCGATGAGGGCCAGCCCCGAGGCCCTTTCCCCGTCCCCGCGGAGGAAGCGCGCAATGACCGAAACTTCCGTTCCCCGAACACGCCGGCGCGTCCTGCTCGGCATCGTCTGCGCCCTGGCGCTGGCCGCCGCCTCGGTGATCCTGCCGAGCACCGCGATGGCCGCCGTCACGACCAACCAGACCGGCACCAACAACGGCTACTTCTACTCGTTCTGGACCGACAGCCAGGGCACCGTCTCGATGAACCTCGGCTCGGCCGGCAACTACTCGACCAGTTGGAGCAACACCGGCAACTTCGTGGCCGGCAAGGGCTGGAAGCCCGGCACCCGCCGCGCGGTCACCTACTCCGGCAGCTTCAACCCCTCCGGAAACGCCTATCTGACCCTGTACGGCTGGACCCGGAACCCGCTCGTCGAGTACTACATCGTCGACAACTGGGGCACCTACCGCCCGACCGGCACCTTCATGGGCACGGTCACCAGCGACGGCGGCACCTACGACATCTACCGCACCCAGCGGGTCAACCAGCCGTCGATCGATGGCACGGCCACGTTCTACCAGTACTGGAGCGTCCGGCAGTCGAAGAAGACCGGCGGCACCATCACGGCCGGCAATCACTTCGACGCGTGGGCGGGCAAGGGCATGAACCTCGGCACCCATGACTACCAGATCCTGGCCACCGAGGGCTACCAGAGCAGCGGAAACTCCAACATCACGGTGGACAGCTCGACCTCCGGCGGCGGCACCGGGGGCGGCAGCAGCGGCTGCACCGCGACCCTCTCGGCCGGACAGTCCTGGAGCGACCGCTACAACCTCAACGTCGCGGTCACCGGCTCCAGCAACTGGACCGTGACGATGAACGTGCCGTCGCCGGAGAAGGTGCTCTCCACCTGGAACATCGCCGCCACTTACCCGAACGCCCAGACGCTGGTCGCCAAGCCGAACGGCAGCGGCAACTCGTTCGGCGTGACCATCCAGGCCAACGGCTCGTGGACCTGGCCCACCGTCTCGTGCGCGGGAGCGTGAGCGACATGCGGAAGAAACTGATCACCGGACTCGCGGTCGCCGCCCTGACCGCCGGCGGCCTCGTCGGGCTCACCCTCCCGGCCCAGGCCGCCACCTGCAACGGATACGTCGGCCTCACCTTCGACGACGGGCCGGGCACCAGCACCACGACCCTGCTCAGCCTGCTGCAGCAGAACGGGCTGCGGGCGACGTTCTTCAACGAGGGGCAATACGCCGCGCAGTACCCGTCGTACGTCGCCGCCCAGGTCAACGCGGGCATGTGGGTGGGCAACCACAGCTACACCCACCCGCACCTGATCCAGCAGAGCCAGGCGTCGATCGACTCGGAGATATCCCGTACCCAATCGGCCATCGCCAATGCCGGCGGCGGCACGCCCAAGCTGTTCCGGCCGCCCTACGGCGAGACCAACGGGACGCTGCAGGCGGTCGAGGCGAAGTACGGCCTCAAGGAGATCATCTGGGACGTCGACTCGCAGGACTGGAACAACGCGAGCGTCGACGCGATCGTGGCGGCCAACGCCCGGCTCACCAATGGCCAGGTCATCCTGATGCACGACTGGCCGGCCAACACCCGCTCGGCCATCCCGCGCATCGCCCAGGGCCTGGCGAGCCGCAACCTCTGCGCCGGCATGATCTCGACCTCGACCGGCCGGGCGGTGGCCCCGGACGGCAGCGGCGGAGGCGGGTCGACCCCGACCACCCCGCCGACCTCCGGCGGTGGCACCGGCAGCTGCACCGCCACCCTGTCGGCCGGCTCCTCGTGGAGTGACCGCTACAACCTCAATGTCGCGGTCAGCGGCTCCAGCGCGTGGACCGTCACGATGACCCTGCCCTCCCCGGAAAAGGTCCTCTCCACCTGGAACATCACCGCCAGTTACCCGAGCGCGCAGGTGCTCGTGGCCAAGCCGAACGGCAGCGGCAACAACTGGGGCGTGACGATCCAGCACAACGGCAACTGGACCTGGCCGGCCGTCTCCTGCTCGACCGCCTGACCGGGTGTCGCCGGCTGACCTGACCGGTGCCGCCGGCTGATCAGTAGGCCAGTGGCCCGAAGCAGGAGACGAACACCAGCCCGGCGACGACGTCGAGATGGGCCGGCCGCGCCAGCGACCGGCCCATCCGCGTCAGCGGCGCCCCTTCGTAGAACGTGGCGCAACTGAACCGCAGGCCACTCGCCAGAACCATCCCCGCCCCGAACAGCATGACGGTGATCGCGACGATCCCGACCACGCGGAACCCGGCCACAGGACCGCGAACGCCCCGAGATCCGGCATCTTTTGCACGGCGGAACTGTAATGCAACCTTTTGCGGGCCCGGCAACGACAAAGGAAACGGACAGGTCCAGGGGGAGGAACCGGATGCGGCCCGACACCGAGCGGGAGTACGTGGAGTACGTGACCGGAAGACTGTCTCGTTTGCACCGTCTTGCGTACATCCTCTGCTCCGACCGGCACCAGGCGGACGACATAGTGCAGGCCACACTCACCTCGCTCTACGTGGACTGGAAGCGAGCGAGCGGCGCCGACAACATCGACGCGTACGTGCATCGGATGCTGGTGCGCCGCTTCCTCGACGAGAAGCGCCGCCGGTGGTCGAAGGTGCTGCTCGGCAACTTCCTGCCCGATCAGGCCGCCCCCGCGCAGCACGCGTTCGAGGAGCGGGACGCGCTGGTCACCGCGCTGCGCGGGCTGCCGAAGGGGCAGCGGGCCGTGCTGGTGCTGCGCTACTTCGTCGACCTCTCGGTCGACGAGACGGCCGAGGCGCTCGGCTGTTCGACGGGCAATGTGAAGAGTCAGGCGTCGCGCGGGCTGGCCTCGCTGCGCGGCGTTCTCGAGGCGGGTCCGCTTCGGGTCGCGAGGGGAACGGGACAAGCGTGAACGAGGAGCGCGAACTGCGGGACCGGCTGGACGGGCTCGACGTCCCGCCGAGCCGGGTCGACCTGAACGACCTGCTCACCGCCGGCCGCAAACGGGAGAGCCGCCGCCGGACGACCCGGGCGGCCGGTGGCGCGGTCCTGGCCATCGGGGTGCTGCTGGGCGTGCCGCCGATGCTGACCGGCGCGTTCCACGACGCGATGTTCAACGTGGGCCCATCGGCGTCGACCTCGGCCTCGCCGGCCCCGGCCTCCGCGGCCCCCAAAAAGTCGGTGCCCGCCACTGCTATCGCCTGCGAGATGGCGAAGCTGCCGGTGCCTAAGGGCGCGAAGGAGATCGAAGTCACCGCGGTCGATCCGACCGGGAAATACATCCTCGGCCACTCCTACAGCAAGGGCGGCTACCACCCGATCCTGTGGACCGGCGGCAAGGCGGAGGTGCTCGACATCCCGGGGAAGTCGGTGCAGCTCACCGACGTCAACGCGGCCGGCCAGGTGGTCGGCATGATCGACATCGACAACGAGGACTACCCGTTCCTGTGGCAGAACGGCTCCTACCAGATGCTCTCGCTGCCGGCGGGCAAGTGGCACGCCTACCCGCAGCCGCAGATCAACGCGGGCGGCGAGGTCGTGCTGAACGTCGAGCCCCGCGGCAACAGCGGCGGCAAGGACAGCTTCGCGATCCTCTGGAAGGCCGGGTCGACGAAGGCGACGAAGCTCCCGCTGCCCGCCGGGGGCAACGCCTACGACCTCAACGACGACGGCACCCTGATCGGCAGCATCTACATCGACGGGTCGGCCGACGCCGGGTACGTGTGGGACCAGCAGGGCCGGGGTCACCAGCTGAAGACCGAGCCCGGCCAGACCACGGCCGCCTATCACTCCCAGGGCGACTGGGCGACCGGCGGCCTGTGGCCGGCGATGGAACCGGCGCTGTGGAACCTGCGCACCGGCGCGCTCACCCACCTGAAGACGCCGGCCGGCGCCGACCTGCCGCCCGCCCTGGACGGGGTCGGGCCCGGCGAGGCGGTCAACGCACTCGGCTGGATCGTGGCGGGCGGCTACGTGCTGCTGGCCGACGGCCCGCTGAAACTGCCCACGGCCAAGGGCCTGACCGCGACCGCCACCGCGGTCGCCGACAACGGCCTGGTCGTCGGCATGGCCCGCACCAGCCTCAACACCTACGCGGGGCCGCTCACCTGGCAGTGCTGAAAGGTCAGGCGGCGGGCAGGTCGTGCCAGGGACGCTGGCGGGCCGGCTCGGGGAAGAGTGGCGCATCCGGCTGCGCAGGGAAATCGGGGGCGGCCGGGCGCGGAATCTCCGTCGAGTCGGCATCGGACGGTCGCGGCTGCGCCCAGAGCGGCTGGCGCTCGGGCGGCGCCCAGGACAGCGCGGGCGCGGTGTGCCCGGCCAGCGCCGGGCGCACCCGCCCCGGCGGCACCCAGATCGGCGGCGCGCCCCACCAGATGATCCGCTCGGCATGCGGCTTCCGGGCGGCGCCGGCCGGAGCGGCGGCGGCAACCGCCGGAGTCGGCGCCGCCGGGAGGGCGTGCCGGGCCGGCGCGGCTTCGAGGGCGGGCAGGCCCTCGGCGGCCAGCACGGTGGAGGCGGTCGCCGGCGCGGTCGCCAGCACCACCGCCATCACCACCACGACCAGGCCGGCCCCCATCGAGGCCATCTCCCAGCCCGGGCGCACGGTGTCGCCGAGGAACGTCACGGCCACCGCCGACGGGGCGATCACCTCGGCGATCCACAGCACGGCGGTGACCGGGCCGACCGAGCCACGCTGCAACGCATCGGCGTAGAGCACCATGCCGGTGACGCCGAAGACGAGCAGCGCACCGATCAGCGGCGAGGTGACGACGGCGAGCAGACCCGAGTTCCAGCTGCCGAAGGCGCCCTCGGGGAAAGTCAGCGCCCGGCCGACCAGGGCGGCGCCGCCGAGGCACAAACCGGCGAACCCGGCCACCACGCCGGGCGGGGCGAACTTCGTGGCGGCCCAGCCGAGCAGCGCGATCGTGACCGCGGCGCCGCAGAACGCGAGCCGCAAGATGCCCGAGGTCTCCACCGTGTCCTGCGGACCGGCCGACATGGCCAGCACGGTCAGCGCGGCCACCGAGACCGCCACGGCCACCACGTCGACCCCGCGCAGATGCGATTTGAGGATGACCCGGGCGGCAACCACGGTGATCGCGAGCGAGCCGGCCAGCACCGACTCGACCAGATAGACGGCCAGCTCGCTGAGCGCGACCATCGAGCAGCCCCAGGCCAGCAGGTCGAGGAAGGTGCCCAGAAGATAGAGCGGATGCCGGAGCGTGTTGGCCATGCCGGTGCTGCGGCGGGCCCCGACGGCTTGCAGGATCGAGGCCGCCGCGAAGGCGAAAGCGCCGAAGATGGTCAGGGCCAGCGCGATCCAGCCCATGGCGGTCATCGAACCCACCTGCCATGATGACGCTGCGTATATTGAGCGGTCACAGACCGATAATATGTGGCCGCGATCGATATAGCGAGAGTCTAGAGCCAACACTGTTCAACAAGGACGGTGCGCGTCAGCGGACCTCCAGCTCGTCGGCCGGGACGACGTCCCACAGCGTGTAGGCCCGCTCGCCAAGAACGGCGAAGACCGGGCGGGTCAGCAGGAGGTCACCGACCCGTTGGGCGCGCATCGTCAGCCCCAACTCCTCGGCCTCCGGGTCGCCTTCCGGTTGGTAACGCAGCACGATGTCCCGCGCCTTCAGGTGCTCGAGAAGCTGCGCCTCGACGTGCGACGGCACCCGACCCACCAGTTCGATATCGTCCATGACCACCTGCGGCCCCGACTGCGCGTCGACCACCACGCAGAAGAGGCCGTCGGACGGTCCGAAGTACGCCGTCACCGCGCCGCGGAACCACGGCGGCGGGGCGGGCCGGCGGTACTCGGCCTTCAGGGCGTTGTCGGCTCGCACCGGGGTCAATTCGGCGGTGAAATTCCCGAGGACGGCGGCCGCCTCGGCCGGGCTCATCCCGAACCGCAGCGGCCCGACGCTGATCGACGGCAGGTACTCCCATCGCTCGCGGTCCGCGTCCGCCATAACTTCCCAGATCGTCATGCCACTCCACACCATCTCGTAGCCGGTCGAACATCTTCGCACCGCAACTGAGGGAAGCGCACGCCGTCGAGGACGGCGTGCGCTTCCGATCTCAGGTCTACCTCAGGAACGTGCCGATCACGGAACCGTCGACCGGCCCTTGAGCACGACCGGTTCCGTCGCGTTCGGGTACCAGACGTGCATCTCCTGACCCGGCTTGAGGATCGTCGGGACGAGCGTCTGACAGCCGTTCGGCGGTTTACACGGACCCTTGGGGTTGTTGATCACCACGTCGACCTTGCCGTCGCCCTTGTACAGACGCATCCACCAGGCGAACTTCGTCTCGGTGTCCTTGGCCGCCGAGAACGGACCACCCGAGATGTCCGGCGACTTGGCCAGGAAGTCGTCGATGAGGGGCGTCGACGAGTCGGCCCCACTGGTCATCTCCACGAACAGCTGGTTGCCCGAGTCGTCGAACATCTGCCCGGTGGTGATCCGCTTGGACTTGAGCGCCGTCAGCGCCCGGGTGACCCAGAGCGGGCAGCTGACGTTGTGCACCAGCACGTCGGCGCCGGCCGCCTCGACGAAGTACGTGTGCAGCTCGTCGACGGTGAGGTCGTACATGGTCGCCGCACCCGGGTAGGTGTGGACGGATTCGACCGTGACGTCCCCAGTCAGTTGGTCGCCCTTGGCCAGGTCCTCGGCGTCGACCCAGGCGCCGGCCCAGAACGGGTGATGCGGCGTGGTGTGCAGGACGCCGGTGCGACCGGCGGCATTGCGCACCGTGACGTCGGTCAGCTCGGTGTCCTGGGTGACGAACCGCTCGGTGACCCGCTCGTCCGCCTTGTGGCCGGTAACCGGGTCGGTTGCCCGCACCAGGTCGCCCGCCGCCACCTCACTGATGGGTCTCGTCCCACCCGAGGCCAGCACCACCGGCGTGTCCGCGGCGAAGCTGTGCCCGCCGCAGAGGCGGACGACCGCCTCGTACATCTCGCTTTCGATCTTGGTGATCGCGGTGGCCGAGATTCCGGAAGCCCGCAGTGCCTCGTACGCCTCGCCGAAGCCGACGCCGGTACGCATCGCGATGCGCATGGCCTTGATGGCCTTGGCCACCTTGCCCACGACTGCTGGCAGGACCCAGTCCGCCACGACCCAGGCGCAGGCGATCGCCCAGTCCTTGGCCTGACTTCCGTCGATCTTGCCGTCGTTGACCGTGACACCCTTGAAACAAGTGATGTAGTCGCTGATCAGCGAGGTGACGACGTGACCCAGGATGTCCAGGACGTCGTTGCGGTCCAGCTGGACGGTCCTGGTCTGCGGCGGATCGTTGATGGCGATGGTGCTCAGGAGGTCCTTGCTCTCCTGACCCGGGCACGATGTCTGGGACAGGTCGGGACACGTGACCAGGACCAGGTCCATCGTGCCGACCATGCGGAACGTGACCTTGGTCTCGCAGAATCCGAACGGCACGCAGGTGATCGGCGTCTGACTGATGACCTGTGGTTCCACGTGCGGTATCGCCTGAACCCCGGCCTCACCGGCCGGCGAGCTGACGGCCAGTGCGTCGCGGGCCTGGGCATCGGCATTCTGCTCGGCCAGGGCTGCGGCGTTCTGGGCGTCCTGCGCGGCCTCGAGGGCACGCTGGGCGGCCGCCTCGGCCGCGGTCGCGTCCCGCTCGGCCTGGTCGGCCGCCGCCCGGGCATCGGCTGCCGCCGCGGAAGCCTGATCGGCTGCCACGTGGGCCGCGGCGGCGTCCCGTTCGGCCTCGTCGGCAGCGTCCCAGGCAGCCTGGGCCTCGCTGTCGGCCTCGGCCGCGAACCGGGCCGCCGTGGCGGCGTCGGCCTGGGCGTTGGCGTTGTACTGCGCCGTCCGGGCCACGGACGCCGCGGCCAGGGACGCCTCCTGCGCTGCCCGCTTCGCGGACGCCGCAGCCGCCTTGACGCTGTTCTGCGCGGCGACGGCGTCGTCGGCAGCTGCCGCGGCGGCCTCGGCGGCCGCCTTGGCGTCGGCGTCGGCCTGCGCCGCGGCGGCGTGTGCCGCCTGTGCGGCACGGGCCGCCTCGGCCGCCTTCGCGTCGGCCGCGGCCGTCTGTTGCTCGGCAATGGACTTCGCATCCATGCCGACCAGCACGGCCATACCGGCCGAGGTGTCGGTCTGCGCGAACGGCGTCCCCATCGAGACCGTCTCGTCCGCCGCTGCGTACGTACGCAGCGCGGCGTCTCGGGTCGCGGCCGCCTGATCGCTCGCGGCCGTCGCCCGGCCCAGCGCGTCGGCGCTGGCTCCCAGCGACAGGTCCGCCGCCGACCGGGCCGCAGCGGCCTGGTCCCGAGCCTCCTGCGCCTTGGCGGCCGCGATGGTCGCCTGCTGCTGAGCGGCCGTCACCGCCGCCGCGGCCTCCTTCGAGGCACTGATCGCGTCGGCGGCAGCCGCCTGCGCGATCCGCAACTGCGACGCGGTGGCCGCGGCATCCGCCTCGGCCGCGTCGGCGGCGGCGTTGGCCCGGTCAGCCGCGGCCTGCGACTCGGTGGCGGCCTTGCGGGCCAGCACCGCCGCTGCGGTCGCCTCGTTGGCCGCCGACTGTGCCCGGCCGGCGGCGCTGGTCGCGGCATTGGCTGCGGCACGCGCCGCGGTGGCCGCGGCACGCGCATCGGCCGCGTCATCCTGGGAATCGTCGGCATCGGCGTACGCCTCGGCGGTCGCCGCCTGCTGCTCCAGGGTGTTGCCGGCGATCGCCGCGTTTATCGCGATGTTGCGCTGATCGGTCGCGTACCGCTCCGACTGCTCGGCGTCCTGGCGCTTGCGGGACGCGACACCAGCCTCGGTCTGAGCCGTGTTGCGCTTGGCGACGGCAATGTCGCGCTGCTGCTCGGCCCGGGTCTGCGCGGCCGCGGCGTTGTTGCGCTGCTTGTCCGCCTCGGCGCGCTTGGCCGCGGCGTTGTCGCGCTCGCTCTGTGCCACGAGCATCTTGGCGTGGGCGTCGGCGGCCTTGGTCTTGGCGACCGCCTCGGCGGCCTCGGCGTCGAGGCGATCCTGATGCGCGCGGTCGGCCGCGTCGGAGGCCTTCTGTGCCTCGCCCGCTGCCGCCAGGGCTGCCTGGTGTGCCTCGTACTGGGCGTACTCGGCCGCCTGGCGGCGGAACTTCGCCTGCACGGCGAACATCTCGGCCTGCGACTGCGCCCACAGCGCCTCGCTGGTCGAGCCGGTGGTCTTGGATGCTTGCAGGGCGGTGTTCGAGGCGGCCGCCGACGACGTGGCCGCGCCGATCAGCGCCTTCGTGACCTGTACCGACTGATGCGCGTACGTCAGCCCGCGTCCGGCCGGATATCCGGCGGCCGTGGCCTTCGCGTTGGCGGCGGTCTGGGCGTTGTCGGCGCTCGTGCCGGCCGCGGTCGCGGTCGCGACGTACTGATTGGCCTTGGTGATCTGTGCACTGATTTTGTCTTGTGCGCCCTTGATCACGGCGTTGAGCGCGGTCTGCTCGGCCGTGGTCAGCGGCGTGCCGTTGGCGAGCCGGTTCTTCTGCCAGACCAGGGCGCGCTCGGCGACCCAGGCCTGCCCGACCGACTCGATCATGGCCTCGTTGGCGCCGCGCATGGCGGTCCAGGCGGACATGTGCGCGCTGACGATCGTCTTGCGCTCGCCGGCCTGGGCGTCCCGCTCCGCGTTCCACTCGGTCTGCGCGGTGGCGACCACCTCGGTCAGCACCGAGTACGGGTCCTGCGGGTTGGTGATGTCGCAGGAGGCCCAGCGGGCCTTGATCTCCTCGACCGCGACCCGGAACTCCGGCGTGCCCTTGACCGGCGCGGTCATCGGGAAGCCGCCATATTGAAGGAACCGGCGGGCGTCGTCGGCCGAGATGCTCGCGAGGGCCTCGGTCGCCCCGATCTCGCCGTAGCCCGGCGGGGCTCCGAACGCCTGGAAGACGTGGTCCATGTAGGCCGCGTAGGCGATCAGGAACGGATCGGTCTTGACCTTCGCCGCGACCATCTCCTTGACCTTGGCGGTCGTCGCGTCGGTGGCCTCGGGGACGATGTCGAAGACCCGGTCGAAGTTGACGTGCTCCCAGAGGAAGTCGTCGGACGGGTAGCCGAACGACGGCGGGATGTTGCCCGCCCCCGACAGCGTGGCGAGCTGCGCGATCCAGGCCGCCTCCTGCGGGGCACGCTTCTCGTCGGTCAGCGGGTAGTCGGCGGTGTCCATGTCCCGCGCGGCCTCGAAGTCGTCGCTGAGGTCCTCCGGGTCACCGGAGGGCTGCAGCAGCGCCGACGCGGCGAGGGCCTGCGACCGCGGACCGCCGTGGTGCAGTTCCGCACCCATCTGGCAGGACCACTCGCGCTCCTCCTCGCCGGAGTAGGAGTGCGGGATCTGCGACCAGTTCGTCATGGCGAACCAGCCCCGGTCGGGCAGGTTGTTGACGTCCCAGTTCGGCCAGCGGATCGTGGGCTTCGCGACCGTCGACGGCGTGGCCGCGTTGAGCACGAGCGTGGTGTCGCCGGTGGCACCGACGACCGGAGTGCTGGTCGCCGCGGTCACGTGGATCGACGACGGCAGCGAGCCGGCCGGCTTGATCAGGGCCACCAGGTCGTGCCCGTCGCCGCGGATCTCGGTGAGGGACGGGACCTGGATCGTGACGTTGCCCGGGAGCGCGAGCACCCGGAAACAGACCTCGCCGTTGGTGGCGGCGCTGACGCGTACCGAAATCAGTCCGGTGGCGCAGGTGGCCTGCATGATGTTGCCGTCGCCGGAGAGGAGCTTGACGTCGTTGACCGTCGCCTGTCCCGGATAGCGGAAATCCTCGGCTAGTGACGTCGACGGGCTCTCCGCGGCCGGCGCCTCGGCATGACTCGGTGTGGCCCCGAATCCGACAGTGGCCACAGTGGACAGCATTATCAGCGCCAGTGCGGGCGCAATTCTTTTCAGCACTTCACATCTCTTTCCGAGATCGGAACCACGGCGGCCCGCCGGCCATCACGGCGCGAGCCTGCCCGGGCGGTTAGCGACTGATGCGGATGTCGTCGATGAAGCCGCGGTACCCGCCGGTATTGCCGGGCTGGTCGTAACCGATGTCGAGCTGGATGATCTGCTTGCCCTTGAAGAGCTCGCCGAGCGGGACGCTGACGTAGTTCCAGGTGTCGAGCGTCGCGTTGACGCATCGCCAGGCCGGGTGCGCGGGGACGCCGCGCTGGTCCGGGGCGAGGCTGTTACGCAGGGCCGACTCGGATCCGGTCACCACGTCTTTGAAGATCAGATCGACGGCGACGCAGGCGCTGTTGTTGCCCTTGGCCAGCCCCGCACTGCCGGTCTCGCTCTGCGGAAAGATCCAGTAGGACAACTTGGTCGCCGGCGTGACGTAGGTGTCGGCCGGAGCGAACACCTTCATGTACGCGTACGACTGGGTGGCGTTGTTGTCGAGACCGGTGTAGACGAGCTCGCCGGCGCCGGTGTGCGCGTTGGCCGCGGCGGTGCCGGTGAGCAGCTCCGGCCCGGTCACGCTGGCGGTGATGCCGCCGACGTTCTTCGAGCCGCCGCGCGAACCGCCGCCGTCGGAGACCGTGCTGGTCCACTTCGGGACGGTCTGGCCGGTCTCCACACCGGTGTTGAACGCGTCCTCGGAGATCGAGATCTCGTCGATGTAGCCGCGGTATCCGCCCGTGTTGGCCGGCTGGTCGTAACCGATCGCGAGGCGCGCGAGCCGCTTGCCGGCCCACTTGCCGATCGGCACGACCACCTGGTTCCACTTGTCCATGGTCAGCTGGCCGCAGTGCTTGGCCGGGTGGGCGCTGATGCCGCGGGTGTCGACGACCCCGGCGTCACGCAGGGCGCTGTTGTCGGTGGAGATCAGGTCGATGCCGATGCAGGTGCTGTTGTTGCCGGAGGCCAGGCCCCAGCTGCCGGCATTGCTCTGCGGGTAGACCCAGTAGCTCAGCACCGTGCCGGCCCGGACGGGCTGGCCACCCAGGTCGTACGCCTTCAGGTAGCCGTACGACTCGGTGGTGCTGTTGTCGAGGCCGGAGTAAACCAGCGCGCGCTCGCCGCCGCCCATGTCCAGCTCGGGGCTGACGAACAGCTCGGGGCCGGTCAGGTCGCAGCAGATTCCCTTGACGTTGGTGACGCCGCCGTTGTCGTCCTTGGTGTTGGTCCAGGTCGGCGTCGTCTGACCGAGCTCGGAGCCGCTCGCGAAGCCGGTCAGGTTGCCGGTCACCCAGCCCCGCACGTCGTCCAGCCGCGTCTCGTTGCCCCGCGGGTCGCCGGCCGCCTCGCCCAGGCACTGCGCCTGGTTGGCGGTGTGGTGCAGACCGGCCAGCTGATATTCACTGCCGCTCAGCCGCAGAGCCGGGCCGCCGGCGTCACCCTTGCACAGGCCGACCGCGTCGCTGCCGGTGGCCACCACATCGAAGGCGGCGGCCGTGGGCGCATCCACTTTGAACTTGGCCGACCGCAGCTTCCCGGCGTTCCAGTCGGACGCGGAGCGCCCGAAGCCGGCCAGGGTCAGTTCGTCGCCGGCGGCCGGCGCGGTCGCGGACAGCGCCACCGGGGTCACCGACGAGATCGGCGTCCGCAGCCTCGCCAGCGCGAGGTCACGTTGCGGATGGGTGAGCACCATCGTCACCGTCGACGAGGAGCTGCCCAAGGTCACCGTGGTGGTTGCCACCGGCACGCCGTTGTGCAGCGCGCCGGCGTCGGCGAAGCAGCTCGAGGCGGTCAGCACCACGCGCGGATCGACCAGCACGCCGGTGCAGTTGCGCTCATTGCTACCGATGGCGATTCGAGCGACAAATGCCAGACCACCTTGCGGTACGTCGCTTCCGCCGACCACGCCCAGCGCGGTTCCCGCTCCCCATAAAAGGGCGAATGCGGCTAAAACGGATATTAGTAGGACGCGCCAACGCGCGCGTAAAGACTGGACCATTGTTGGATCCCTTTCATCCCCGTTAACAGGGTCATCCAACATGACCGAACGTTCAGGATCAATATCTAAGATCGTGCATACGCTTTTACCTGGCCGTAATGCGGCGAGATGTCGGATAGTCCACTGTCGACAGCAGAGGCCGCTCAGGGCCGGGCGGTCACCAGGATCCGGCCCGCGTACGTTTCGGCCTGCACGGCGGCGACGTCGGCCGGGGCGATCAGGGCCGCGCCATCCATCGTGGTGGTTCCCGATTCCGCGGCCAGCCAACTGCCGGCCTGCTCGCGCGAACCGTCCGGAGCGACCACCACCAGGCGGCACTCCTCCCCCGCCGGCACGCCGGTCACGGTGGCGTGGATCCGCACCCAGCCGGTCGCGGGGCGGACCTCGGCCGCCATGGTCACGCCCGTCGCGGCGTCGGTCGCGGTCGCGGCGCGGGCGCCGTCCGCCGTCGTGCCGGGTGGCGGAGCGGGATCGAGCGTGCGCCGGCCGATCAGGGCGCCACCGCCGAGTGCCACTACCAGCAGCAGAGCGGCCGCGGCAGCGAGAAGAGATCGGTTCCGCCACGTTTGGCGGTGGCGCTCACCGCGTACCTCATCAATCGTGCGACGCAGCAGAAGGTCGCCGCCTGGCGGTGGCCCCTCCAAAAACGCTTCCGGCGGAAGCTCACCCAGCGCCTGTTCCATCTCGCGGAGGTCTTCGACCTCGCGCCGGCACGGCGCGCAGCCGTCGAGATGCGCCTGCACCGCGCCCTGCTCCGAACGATCAAGAACGCCGAGGACGTACGCGCCCAGCAGTGCCGTCTCGTGCTCGGTCACCCGGCCACCGCCTCACGCAGCCGCCGCAACGCCTGATAGCTACGCATTTTGACGTCACCGGCCGGAACGCCCAGCGACGCGGACGTCTCGGCGACGTCGCGGCCCTGGAAGTAGAGGGCGGTGAGCACGTCCCGGTGCTCGGGAGGCAGCGTCTCGACCGCGCCGAGCAGGGCGAAATCGGGCTCGCTCTTTCCGCCGGCGATCTCGCGGACCGTCGCGAACAGCCGCGCCCGGGTCAACTCGGCCAGCACCTCCGGATGCCGCCAGGCCCGCACGAGCACCGCGCGCACCACGTCCTCGCCGCGCGCATGATCGCCGGTCAGCCGCGCCGCGTAGGCCAGCAGGGCCGCACCGTGCTCGGCATAGATCCGCCGGAGCAGCACCTCGCCGGCGGCGGCGTCCCGTCGGCTCACTCCCCCACCCGCAGCACCGAGATCGTGTCGTCGTCACCGTTGGACACGTAGGCGAACCGGCCGTCCGGCGACACCCCGATCGTGCGCGGGCTCTTGCCCACCTGGACCGTCGCGGTCACCTTGCCGTTGCTCGCGTCCAGCACCGAGATCGTGTTGTCGCCCTCGTTGACCGTGTAGCCATGCTTGCTGTCGGCCGCGAACGCCACGCTCTGCGGCGCCTTGCCGACCGGGAACGGGCCGGTGCTCTTCAGCGTGTTCGCGTCGATCAGGTTCGCCGCGTTCGCCTCGAAGCCGGCGACCAGCACCCGGCGGCCGTCCGGCGAGACCGCGATGCTGTGCGGCGCCTTGGCCACCGGGATGGACCGGAGCAGCTTGTCGGACTTCATGTCGATGACCGCGACCGCGTTGGACTCGTGGTTGGCGGTGAACGCCCGCATCAGATCGCCGGAGAAGCCGACCGCGTGCGGGTTCGGCGGCACCGTGATCACGCCCTGCGACTTCTGGTCGCCGACCGCGTAGATCTCGACCCGCCCGGCGCCGTGGATCGGCACCCAGAGATTTCCGTCCGGCCCGGTCGACAGCGCGAACGGCGCGTCGCCGGTCTTCACGTAGCCGTCGACCGTCCGGCCCACCGCGTCGACCACGGCGACGCCGCTGCCGGTCTTCTTGTCGTTCTCGTACATCGACACGAAGACCTTGCGACCGTCCCGGGAGACGGCCACGAAGCGGGGCGTGTTGCGCAGCGTGATCGACGTGACCGCCCGGGTCCCGGTGTCGACCACGGACAGCACCTTCGCACTCTGGTTGGCGACGTAGACCGTGCCCCCGTCGGGCGAGACCGCCACCCCCTCGGGCTCGTTGCCGACCTTGATCGTGGCGAGCACGACCGGCTTGGCCAGGCTGGTGATCCGCCGCGCGAGCGCTTCCGTCGACAGCGTCACGGCCGGCGTTTTCGTACCGACCATCGCATTTGAGTCGGCCGATGCTTTTGGGTCAGCTGGGGCCGCGGTGGGCAGCGGACCGGCTACCGCGGCCGGGCTGCCGTTGTCGGGCCGGCCGATCAGCGCCCAGGCGACGCCGGCTCCACCCAGCACGACCAGTGCGGTCAGGCCGGCGATCAGCACCGCCCCGCCGAACCGGCGCCGTGGCGGCTGAGCCGGCAGCACGGTCACCCGCGACGGGCCGTAGGCGGCGTGATTGACCGTGGCGTTCACCGTTCGCAACTGCGCCTCGATGGTGGCCCGGGACACCGGCCCGACCGCGATCTGCCCGGTCACCCGCACCTCGGCCCACCCGGCCGGGCCGCGCACGGTGACCGAGCCGTCCAGCCATTCCGAGCGCGGCTGCCACAGGATCCGCAGTTGCCGCCCGGCGAGCATGGCGCGCAGGCCCGGCCCGGAGACCGAGACGGTGGCGCTGGCCAGCGCGAGCGGCGGCCCGTCCACCAGCACGTCGGCGACCACGCGCGGCGTGCCCGGCGCGAGCTGCCCGAAGTCGACCCGGTCGGGCCGCACCCGGATGGCGGTGCGCTCGATCGCGGCGGCCGCGGCAGCGGAGACGGCGCGGCTGTCGTCCTGGGTCAGGCGTTCCAGCGCGCTGCGCGCGGCAGCCGCCATGGCGAGATCGTCAGCGACGGCGATCCGGCTCAACTCGTCCACACCGGTCAGACGAGTCTCCCGGACCGGGCTGTCGATCTCGGTCAACACATGCGTCGGCAGGCTCAGATCACTCATAGTGTCCCCGCGATCATCATGCAGTGACGAGAGGGATCAGCGTAACCCGCGAATCAAGATTGGCATCTATCTCGCTTCCCGGATCTCCGCGCTTCCCGCGCCCGCGCGTTTAGCGCTCGATCTTGGTGAGTTGCTGTTCAGAAAGAACAAGAAGTCGCCATGATCGACATCCAGCGCCGCAATATGTCGGCAAGGGGTGGTTTGTCGGGGCCAAGTGCTACCTAGCTGCTGCGCGCGATCGCCGCGCGCAGTCGCTCCACCGCCTCGGCCCGGGCGCCGGCCAGCGACGGCTGGTCGGCGACCGTGGCGGCCTCGACCGTGGCGCTCCGAGGCAGCTCGGCGACGGCCGAGCGAATGTTCGCCAGCAGCGCCGGTCCCCACGAGCCACCGACCACGACCCGCCCCGGATCGGCCAGCGTGATCGCGGCCGCCACCACCCCAGCGACGGCCCGGCCGATCGCCTCCCGCGTGGACTCGCCCGCCGCGAGCAGGCGCTTCACGTCGATGGCGGTCGAGCCCTGCTGGCGAAGGCCGAGCTGGGCGAAGACCTCGATGAACGGGGCGGCGCGACCGTCGGGGCCCACCGTCAGCAGATGGGCAATCTCCCCCGCGAGGCCGGAACTGCCGCGCCGCACCTCGCCGTCTCCGACGATCGCGCAGCCCAGCCCTCGATCGAGGAAAAGGTAGGCGAACTCGTCGCCCGCGCTCGCCCGTTCGGCCCGGGCCGCCCAGTTGACGTCGTTGTCGACCGCAACCGGACCGGCGACGTGCGCCTCAAGGATCTCCACCGGGTCGAGCTCGCCGACCAGGAAGGGCGAGTCGGGCAGGTGCATGAGCCGCCCGGTGGCCCGGTCAACCGGATCAGCCGCGCTCACCACGGCCAGCCGCGGTCGCCCACCCAAGTCGGCATGCCATGAGGGCTCGGCCGGGTCGGGGGGCCTCGCCGGCTCCGTGTGCCAATGCGGATCGGACGCATCGGTCCGGCCCGGCGCCTCGGCATGCCGATGCGGCTCGGGCGTCCCGATGCGCTGGGGCGGTGCGCTGACCTCGGCGGCGACCTCGCGCAGGGCCTCGGCCACCCGATCCGGCCGGGCCGGGCGTTCGGCGCGGCGGACCGTGTCGCCGTAAGCGTCGACGCGCTCGGCCACCACGCCCTCGGGCGCGATGCTGACGGCCAGGGCGGTGCCGATGTCGGTGGCCAGCGAGTAATACGAACCCACTCGCCCTCGGCCGCGGCCGCCCTGGGTGCGCTCGCCGGTGTCGACCAGCAGGCCGCGCTCGGCGAGGCGGCGGACGCTCTCGCCGGCGGTCGGCTTGGAGATGCCGATGTCGGCGGCGAGCTCGGCGCGGGTGAGGCGGCGGTGCCGCATGAGAGCGCGGAGGACGTGCTCGTCGGTCAGCAACCGGACGATGTCCAGTGACGGCTTGGCTGCGTCCACGTGCCAATTCTAGTAATGACCCTTGCCTGGAAAGCGCGCGGGGCACTACCGTCAACTTTCAAGTAAGGAGAACTGACTAGAAGGAGCCGCTCCCGTGCCGACCACCACTACCGCCCTGCCGCATTGGGAGTCGACTCCCACCGACCTCCAGGCCGCGACGCGCGAGATCAAGGCAGCGCTGCGCGCCCGGATCGCCGCCTCCGGCCGCACCGTCGATGACGTGTTCGCCGTCGTCGAGCGCCGGGTCCAGGCCGCGATCGACGAGATCGTCGCTGCCCGGCGAGCCGGCGAGACCATCTGGCCGGTGATCGACTATGCCGACATCGCCGACGGCAAGGTCTCCCCCGCGGAGCTGGCAAAGCTTCGCCGACGCGGCTGCCTGGTGGTGCGCGGCCACTTCGAGCGCGAACAGGCCGTGGGGTGGGACCGCGACATCGTCGATTACGTCGAGGGCAACCACTTCTTCGAGAACTACCGCGGGCCCGGCGACGACTTCTTCGGCAGCGTCGGCTCGAAGCCCGAGATTTACCCGATCTATTGGTCGCCGGCGCAGATGCAGGCGAGGCAGAGCGACCGCATGGCGACCGTGCAGGCCTTCCTCAACGCGCAGTGGAAGCACGAGTCCGAGGGCGTGAAGTGGTTCGACCCCGACCGCGACTCGCTCTACCCCGACCGCATCCGCCGGCGCCCCGAGGGAGCCGACTCGGCCGGCCTCGGCACTCACCTCGACCCCGGCACGCTCGACCTGTGGATGACCCAGGCCTACCAGCAGGCGTTCCGGCACCTGTTCGACGGCAGCGTCGAGGCTTACGACCCGTGGGACGCCGCTTACCGCACTTCCGGCCCGCAATACCCGGGCTCGACCATGTGCTCGGCGTTCCGCACCTTCCAGGGTTGGACGGCGCTGTCCGACATGGACCATGACCAGGGCGTGCTGCACACGGTGCCGATCCCGGAGGCGATGGCCTACCTGATGCTGCGCCCGCTGCTGAGTGACGTCCCCGACGACGACATGTGCGGGGTCACCGTCAATCAGGTCTTCCCGGCCGGGCACAAGTGGCACGCCCCGCTCATGGAGGCGCTGTCCGGCATCCCCGACGTCAAGGCGGGCGACTCCGTCTGGTGGCACTGCGACATGATCCACAGCGTCGCGCCGGTGGAGGCTCAGCAGGGCTGGGGCAATGTCATGTACATCCCGGCCGCGCCGTGGTGCCCGCGCAACGAGGAATATGCGGCTTCCGTGCGCGACGCGTTCGTCAAGGGTGAGAGTCCCAGCGACTTCCCGCCCGAGCACTACGAGCGCGAGTGGCCCGACCGCTTCCAGCCCGCTGACCTCAACGAGACCGGCCGCCGGGGTCTCGGTCTGGACTGATCCGGGCCGCCACCCCGTCGAGCAGGCAGCGCAGGCCGAAGTCGAAGGCCCGGGCCGGGTCACCCGCCGCGTTGTATTCCTCGCCGGCGGCCGCGCCGACCCGGGTTGCCGTGGGCGTCGCCGCCGGGTCGAGGACCTGCTCGAGCACCGGTCCGGCCTGCTCCCACCACTGCTCGTCGGTGAGGCCGGTGCGCTGGGCGACCAGGGTGGCGGAGACCGCGCTGCGGGCGGCGCCATGCACGTAGTCGCCGATCAGTTGCACGACCAGGTCCATCTCGACGTCGTCCAGTCCGATGCCGTCGATCGCGCGCAGCTCATGGTCGTACTTCGCGATCAGGTGCGGGCCGAGCGGTGGGCGGCTGGTCGCGACCTGGAGCAGCCAGGGGTGGCGCAGGTAGAGCTGCCAGTTCTCCCGAGCGACCCGTTCCAGGCGGGTGCGCCAGTCGGCGGCGCCGTCGAAGGTCAGTGACACCTCGGCCAGGACCGTGTCGAGCATCAGGTCGATCAGCTCGGCCTTGCCGGGCACGTAGGTGTAGAGCGACATCGCGCTGACCCCGACGCGCTCGGCGACCTTGCGCATGGAGAGGGCGGCCAGGCCGTCGGTGTCGGCGATCGCGATGGCCGACGCGGCGATCTCGGCGACGGTGAAGCGCGGTTTGGGGCCGGGGCGGGTCTTCTCCCCCGGGGCCAGACCGGGGCTCAGGCCCCAGAGCAGCTCGATGCTGCGCCGGGGGTCGCCGCCGCCGGTGAAGTCGGTCGTCACCTCGAACACTTTACGGCGTACGGAGTGTGGTTATACTGGCGATGCCACGAACTCCGTACGCTGTAAAGTGATAGGAGCACGATGCGCGATCCGGCAATCGAGGCGAGCGGCCTGACCAGGCGTTTCGGCTCGACCACCGCACTCGACAACTTCGACCTGACCGTTCCGGCCGGGACCGTTCACGGGCTGCTCGGGCCCAACGGGGCCGGCAAGACCACCGCGGTGCGGATCCTCACCACGCTGTTGCGGCCCGACGCCGGGCGCGCCCGGGTGGCCGGGCACGACGTCGTTCGCGAGGCCGACCGGGTTCGGTCCCGGATCGGGCTGGTCGGCCAGCAGGCCGCTGTCGACGAGCAGCTCAGCGGCCGGCAAAATCTTGAGATGTTCGGCCGGCTGCACCACCTGGGCGCGACGACCGCCCGTCGCCGGGCCACCGAGCTGCTCGAGCGGTTCGGGCTGGCCGAGGCCGCCGACCGGGCCGCCGGGAAATACTCGGGCGGCATGCGCCGACGGCTCGATCTGGCCGCCGGTCTGCTGATCGGGCCGGCCGTGCTGTTCCTCGACGAGCCGACCGCCGGCCTCGACCCGCGCGCCCGCAACGAGGTGTGGCAGGAGATCCGGTCGCTGGTCGCCGAGGGCACGACGGTCCTGCTGACCACGCAATACCTCGAGGAGGCCGATCAGCTGGCCGAAGGCCTCGCGGTGATCGATCGCGGCCGGGTGGTCGCGGCCGGCACCGCCGACGAGCTCAAGGGTCAACTCGGCGCCGACCATCTGGAGGTGGTGGTGCGCGACGCCTCGTCACTCGCGGCAGCCGCCGAGCTGCTGGGCCGCATCGGCACCGGCGAGCCACAACTCGATCCGGACCGGCGACGAGTGAGCGTGCCGGTCCGCGACCGGGTCGCGGCGCTGGTCGAGGCGGCCAAGACGCTGCACGGCGTCGAGGACCTCACGCTGCGCCGCCCAACCCTGGACGAGGTGTTCCTGAGCCTGACCGGGGCGGGCGCGACCGGGGCGGGCGTGGCTGGGAGGGGTGCGGCGTGACGGCGTACCTCGTGGATAGCTGGACTCTCACTCGGCGGACGCTGCTGCAGTGGCGTAACCAGCCGGCTCAGCTTGCGTTGGGGCTGCTCTTTCCGGTGATGATTCTGTTGATGTTCGCCTACCTGTTCGGCGGAGCGATGCAGGTGCCGGGCGGCGGTGACTACCGCGAGTTTCTGCTGCCGGGGATGTTCGTGCTGACCATGGCGTTCGGGCTGGAGTCCACGTTCCAGGCGGTCAGCACGGATGCCGGGCGGGGCGTCACCGACCGGTTCCGCACCATGCCGATCTCGGCGGCCTCCGTGCTGACCGGGCGCAGCGTCGCCGACATGCTGAGTGCGGTGGTGGGGCTGGCCGTGCTGATCGGGTTCGGGGCGCTGGTCGGCTGGCGCTGGCACAACGGGCCGGGTGATGCGCTGCTTGCGGTTTTTTTGCTGCTTTCGCTGCGATATGCACTGCTCTGGTTCGGCATCTGGCTGGCGCTGGTGGCCGGCAAACCGGAGATGTTGATGGCGGTGCAGATTCTGGTCTGGCCGCTGGCGTTCCTGTCCAGCGTCTTCACCGCGCCGGAAACGATGCCGGGCTGGCTCGGTGCGGTCGCGGAGTGGAATCCGCTGTCGGCCACCGCGTCGGCGACCCGGGAATTGTTCGGCAATCCCGGGCACGGGGGTGAGTTCTGGCCGGCGATCGCGTGGCCGCTGTTGTTACTCGTCGTATTCGTTCCGCTCGCGGTGCGCCGATATCGGCGTTTGACCTGATCTGGCGGGTCAGGAATTCGTAGGCGACTCTCAACCAACTTTGAGAAACCGCTCCTACAGTCGAGAAATGCACAGCGAGGGCGCAGGTCCCGTGATGACGGTGCTGGCCGATGGCCCGCCGCCGCCGCCCGAGCCGGCGCAACCCCGGCGGCGCTGGAACCCGCCGCCGGGGTCCGGCCGGAAAGTGTTGATCGGAGTGCTGGCGGTCTGGGCGGTGGCGATCACCGGGTTGGTGCTCTTCCGGGGTGGCGATTCGGCCCCGGCGCCGGTGGCGACGGCGCAGCCCAAACCTTCGGCGTCCGACGCGCCGCTCACCGTTTCCGACGTCTACAAGACGGTGCTGCCGTCGGTTGTCCGGATCACCTCGACCGGCAAGTCCGGCACCGCGGCCGGCGCCAAATCGATGGCCGAGTCGTCCACCGGCACCGGTGTGATCGCCAACGCGAACGGCACGATCCTCACCGCGGCGCACGTCATCGACGGCGCGGTGGCCATCAAGATCACCTACGCGGACGGCACCACCTCGGCGGCCGAGGTCGCCACCAAGAACGACGCGCAGGATATCGCCACCCTCACCCCGGCGCAGTTGCCGGAGACGCTGGTGCCGGCCACTCTCGGCGGTGGCCTGCAGGTCGGCGACGACGTGGTGGCCATCGGCAACCCGCTCGGGCTGACCGCGAGCACCAGCAGCGGCGTCGTCTCCGGGCTCGACCGCACCATGAGCCGTGACGAGGGCGGCAACATCACCGGGCTGATCCAGTTCGACGCGGCGGTCAACCCGGGCAGTTCGGGCGGGCCACTGATCAACGACCGCGGCCAGGTCTCCGGCATCGTGGTGGCCCTCGCCAACCCGACCGAAGCGGGCACCTTCATCGGCATCGGTTTCGCCGTCCCGATCGGCGCCGCGCTCGGCGCCACCGGTCAGGGCGACGGCCGCACGCCGCCACTGTGAATGTTGAGGAGAAACGCGTGAACTGGAGCGACGCCGCGGTTCCGGCCGCGTCCGCCGGCCCGATCGAGAAGGTGCTCTACGAGGTCAAGAAGACCATCGTGGGCCAGGACGTGTTGCTGGAACGACTCATCGTGGCGCTGCTCGCACGCGGCCACATCCTGGTCGAGGGCGTGCCGGGCCTGGCCAAGACGCTCGCGGTGAAGTCGCTCGCGACGGCGGTCGGCGGCGACTTCCACCGGGTGCAGTTCACCCCCGACCTGGTGCCGGCCGACATCGTCGGCACCCGGGTCTACCACCAGCCCACCGGCGAGTTCCAGGTGCAGCTCGGGCCGGTCTTCACCAACCTGCTGCTCGCCGACGAGATCAACCGGGCGCCGGCCAAGGTGCAGAGCGCGCTGCTCGAGACGATGCAGGAGCGGCAGGTCACGATCGGCCGCGAGACGCACAAGCTGCCCACCCCGTTCCTGGTCATGGCGACGCAGAACCCGATCGAGAACGAGGGCGTCTATCCCCTGCCGGAGGCACAGGTCGACCGCTTCATGATGAAGGTCGTGGTCGGCTACCCCAGCGCCACCGAGGAATTCGTGGTGGTCGAGCGGGCGCTGGCGCCCACCCCGATCATCCAGCGCATCATCGACCCGGAAACCCTGATTCAACTGCAACAACAGGCCGATCAGGTGTACGTCGACCCGTCGCTCATCGAGTTCGCCGTTCAGCTCGCCCACGCGACTCGGGACCCGGCCCGGGCCGGCCTCACCGACCTGGCGCGCTACGTCACCTTCGGCGCCAGCCCGCGTTCGTCGATCAGCCTGGTCCTGGCCGCCCGCGCGCTCGCGTTCATCCGCGGCCGGGAATATGTGGTGCCGGACGACGTCACCGACCTGGCCTTCGACGTGCTGCGGCACCGCCTGGTCCTGTCCTACGAGGCGCTCTCCGACGAGGTGACGCCGGACATGATTCTCTCGAAGATCCTGGCGAACCTGTCGATCCCGGAGCCGGCCGGCCGGGGCCGCTGATGGTCACCAGCGCACCGGAGCGTCTGCTGCGACGCCTGGAGTGGCGGCTCGGCCGCCGGCTCGACGGCCGGTTGCAGGGCGCCTACCGCACGGTGTGGCACGGCACCGGCCTCGACTTCACCGACCTGCGCCTTTACACCCCCGAGGACGACGTCCGGCACATCGATTGGAACGTGACGGCGCGGGCCGACGAGCCGCACGTGCGGCTCTACACCGAGGACCGGGAGCTGACCGCGTGGCTGGTCATCGACCGGTCGGCGTCGATGCGTTTCGGGCGGGAAGCCGGCAAGGAGTCGACCGCGACGGAGCTGGCGGTCAGCCTCGGCCGGGTGGTGTCGCAGGGCGGTAATCGGGTCGGCGCGATCCTGTTCGACAACGACAGCCACGTGGTGATCCCGCCACGCACCGGCCGCGATCAGATCCTCCGGATCACCCGGGAGCTGCTGCGGCCCGGCAAGAACGGGAAGAAGGGCCAGACGACGGATCTGTCGAAGATGTTGGCGCTGGCCGCGACGACCACGACGCGGCGCCGCAGCCTGATCTTCGTGATGTCCGACTTCATCGGTGATCCCGGCTGGGACCGCCCGCTGGCGCGGCTGACCCATCGCCACGAGGTGGTGGTGATCCGGGTCGTCGATCCGGCCGAGCTCGACCTGCCCGACCTCGGCGTGATCCTGGTCGAGGACGCCGAGACCGGCGAGCAGCTGCTGGTCGACACGAGCGACCCGCTGCTGCGCGGCCGGCTGTCCACCCAGGTCGACGCGCGCGAGGCCGAGCTGGCCGAGGGCATGCGGAAGGCCGGGGTCGACGCCCACCGCATCACCACCGACCAGGACCTGCTGGCCGCGATGGTCGACATGGTCCGCCGCTCGGGGAGGGTTCGCCGGTGAGCTTCCTCTATCCGCTCGTGATCGCGGTGGCTGTGCTGGTCACCGGGGCGGCTGTCACGGCGTACGTAATGTTGCAGCGTCGGCGGACCGCCGCGCTGAAGGCCGCGGGTTTCGGTGCGGTGGCCGGCAGCGGGCGAGGCGCCGCGATCCGCCGCCACCTGCCGTACGCCTTGTTGCTCGCCGCCCTGCCGATCATGCTCATCGGCCTGGCCCGGCCGCAGGCCCAGGTGGCCGTGCCCCGCGTCTCCGGCACCGTGCTTCTCGCGTTCGACATCTCCAACAGCATGAAAGCTACCGACGTGCAGCCGTCCCGGCTCGCCGCGGCACAGAAGGCAGCGACCGGCTTCGTCGAGCAACAGCCCGGCTCGGTCGACGTGGGTGTGCTGGTCTTCGGCGAGCAGGCGCTGCTCACCCAGGCCCCGACCGACGACCACGCGACCGCGATCGCCGCGATCAACCGGGCCGTGGCCAGCGGCGGCACCTCGCTCGGTCAGGCGATCCTGGTCGCCCTGGGCACGATCACCGGCAAGTCGGTGACGCTCCCGCAGGACGGCGCCCAGGCGCCGAGCCTCGGCTACTGGCCGTCGGCGACCATCGTGGTGTTCTCCGACGGGGCGGACACCGGCGGACCGGACACCGAGGCGGCGGCCGAGCTCGCCGCCGCGGCCGGCGTCCGCATCCAGACCGTCGGGGTGGGCACCGCCAAGGGCGGCACCGTCGAGGTGGACGGCTACCAGTTGGCGGCCACCATGGACGAAAGCCTGCTGACCACGGTCGCGCAGGTCACCGGCGGGTCATACCATCAGGCCGCCGACGAGGCCGCGCTCGCCGACACCACCAAGTCGATCGACCTGCGCCTCACTTCGAAGAAGGAGCCGCTCGAGCTGACCGCGCCGTTCGCCGGCGCCGCCCTGCTGCTGCTCGCGCTCGGCGCGCTGCTCGGCACCCGCTGGCACGGGAGGATCGTCTGATGTCGCTCAGCTGGCCGTGGGCGCTGCTGGCGCTCCTGATAGTGCCGCTCATTCTCGCGGTGCGCTGGTGGATGAACCGGCGGCGCAAACGCTCCGCGGTGGTCGTCTCGAGTGTCGCGCTGATCCGGGCCGCGATTCCCGGCCGCAGCGCGTGGCGGCGGCGCATCCCGGTCTGGCTGTTCCTGGCCGGCCTGATCGCGCTGGCCGGCGCCATGGCCCGGCCGCAGGCGTCGATCGCGGTGCCGTCCAACAGCACGTCGATCCTGCTGGCCATCGACGTCTCCGGCTCGATGTGCAGCACCGACGTCGAGCCCAACCGGCTGACCGTGGCCACCGAGGCGGCCCGCAAGTTCATCAAGGACCAGAGCGACGGCACCCAGATCGGCCTGGTCGCGTTCTCCGGGATCGCCGGCCTGCTGGTCCCGCCGACCACCGACAAGGACGCGCTGCTCGACGCGATCGACACCCTGAAGACCGCTCGCGGCACCGCGATCGGCCAGGCCATCCTCACCTCGATCGACGCGATCGCCGAGCACAACCCGAACGTGGCGGCCACCGGCGTCGACCTCGGCGACGCGGCCCCGAACACGCTCGGCGACTACCAGCCGGACACCATCGTGGTGCTCACCGACGGCTCGAACACCACCGGCGTCGACCCGGCCACCGCGGCCGAGCAGGCGGCGGCCCGCAAGGTGCGGGTCTTCACGATCGGCTTCGGCACGACCACGCCGGCCCCGATGGTGTGCTCGGCCAGCCAGGTCAGCGGCGACGAGTTCACCGGCGGCGGTTTCCCGGGCGGCGGTGGCTTCGGCGGGCGCGGCGGTGGCGGCCGTAACCAGCAGATCGACGAGGACGCGCTGCAGAACGTCGCGGACACCACCGGCGGGCGTTACTTCCGGGCCGAGGACGCCGATCAGCTCAGCGACGTTCTCGGCGACCTGCCCAAGGAGATCGGCCTGCACAAGCAGAACGTGGAGATCACCGCCTGGTTCGTGCTGGCCGGAGCGTTGCTGGTGCTGACCGGCGTGTTCCTGTCGATGTGGTGGTCTCAGCCGAGGACGCTCGCCCAGCGGGCTCGCACTTCCGCCAAATAGGCCGGATCGCTCTGGGCCACCCGGGGGAACGAGCCGAGCCGCTCCCACGGGCGGCAGGCGTCGATCACCGCGCGGCTGTTGAAGGGCGCCGCGCCCTCGGGCAGCATCGGGTCGAGCCGGCTGCCCCGGGTGCGGCGCTGCACCTCGATGTCGTCGGCCGGATCGGTGCGGGTGGAGATCGCCCAGACCAACTGGTCGAGGTCGGCCGGGTCGATGTCGAGGTCGACCACGACGACGTAACGGTTAATGTAGGCGGCGGCCGGCAGTTGCGCGGTGAGGTGGCCGACCTGGCGGGCGTACTTCTGCTCGATGGACACGCCGACGAAGAGGCGACCGCCGCCGGCCTCGTGCGCCCACGCCTTCAGAATGCCGGGCACCCCGGTCGCGACCAGCTCGTCGTGGATCATCGCGGACTTGAGCACGGTCCGCATGTACGAGTAGTCGTGCGGCGGGCGGCTCACTGCGGGCCGGGATGGGCAGTCCGGTGTCGGGGCCGAGGACGACCGGAATGCGGTCGCCGGCGACCGCTCCGGCTTACTCCAGCTCGGCGATCGCACCCAGTGCCATCTGCGGGTCGCGGGCGGGCGCGGTCCATCCGGCCATGAGGCTCAAGGCTGCTGTTGTCGCGCTCGCCGTCCTGGCGATCACGGCCGGATGCTACGACGACCCGACCAACGACGGTGGACCCAAGGTCGACGTGGTGAAGACGCCTGACAAGGTCACCTACGCGACCGGGTTCGGCGCGGTCGGGCGGGACGCCTTCATCTGGGTGGCCCGGGACAAAGGCTTCTTCCGCGACACCGGGATGAGGTCGACATCCAGAAGGGCGCCGGCAACGTCCCCAACCTCACCATGCTCAAGTCGAACCAGGATCGGCGAGATCGAGGCAATGAAGCCGTACGCCGAGCCACTCGGCCGCCTCGACGAGAAGCGGATCGCCGCCGGCCTCAGCGAGCTGGGCATCACCGCACTGACCCCGGCCTCGGTGGCGGACCTCAACTTCTGTTCCGGAACTCCCACAGCCGGTTGTAGTTGACGTCGTTCAGGTCGCGACCCTCGTCGATGCGGGCCGCGAACGGGCGGGCCGTCGTTGCGGCCGACGCCCAGGGGGTGAGCTCGTTGAAGCCCGCGCCGATCAGGCTGTCGCGGATCACCAACTGGCCGTTCGGGGTGATGCCGGGCAGGTAACCGGTCGCGCTGGCGCCCTGGTCCCAGGCCCGGCCCAGGTATCCGGTCGGGGCCGCCTGGTAGGCCGCGTCGGCGGTGATGCGGGAATCGATGACCAGGAAGCCGTACGGATAGTTGGGCGCGGTGTTCGGCGCGAAGATGACGCCGCCGGACGCCTTGCGCGAGGACACCAGGTGGAAGTGGGTGCCGCTGAAGACGGTGGCGGCGCGGCCGAAGACGAAGTCGGTGTCGCCCTCGATGTAGCTGTCCCGCACCGACACCCGGGCGATGCTGGTGACGTCGTCGGCGTTGGCGAGGAAGGTGTCCTGCCGGGAGATCAGCCGCATGTTCTCCAACTGGGTGCGGTCGGCGTCAGTGCGCAGGGCGAGGGCCTGGTGGGTGCCGCGGTCGACGGTGTCGAGCAGGGTGTTGGTGATGGTCAGACCCTTGAGCTGCAGGTCGGTGCTCTGCGCCCAGACCACGGTGGCGCACAGCGCGGCGGTGGCGGTGGTCTTGGTCGCGCAGGCCTGGAACATCGGCCAGGCCGGGTCGCCCTCGGCATAGCGGCCGTCCGGGTTGACCAGGGCGGCCCACGCGGCGGGGGTGATGGTGGCGTCGACGGTGAACTCCAGGCGCACGTCGGCCGGGCGGCCGAGCCCGAAGATGGTCAGCGGCGGCGAGCCGGCCGGGATGAAGACGGTGCCGGTGTAGGTGCCGGGCAGGATGCCGATCCATCGGCGGGCGTCGCCGCCGGCGCGGTAGGCGGCGTTGACCGCTTCCTGCACGGTGGCGAAGCCGTGGCCGCCGACCAGGTAGTCGGGGCGGCCGGTGGCTATCGGTTTGGGGCGCCACGGTTCGACGACCGGGGCGGCGTAGAGGCCGGAGCGGCGGAAGTAGCTCTCCGGGGTGAACGGGCGGGCCTCCGCGCTGGAGAGGACCGGCCGGGTGGGGGTGCCGGGCGCGGCCACACCGCCCGGGATCGCCAGCGCCGCGGCCGCCACTGCCGTCATCATCTGCATCATCGCTATCTCCTCAGGAATGCGCTTACCTCAGGGGTTTTGACGAATCATACGATCGAAGACGGTCTATCGCAGCCGACAAATGCGACAAGTACTCTCCGTAACCCTCTGGACAAATTGATCTTGACGGGTAAGCGACAGGTTACGGAGAGCAATCACTATTGCGAACACAGAGAGTGCTGGGCAACCGCAAAGGAGTTACCAAGAAACGGTTCTTAACGTGGGCGACAGAACCGCTCCGGAAGGAAATATCATGATTCGTACCGCCGTCATGCCGATGGAAACCCCGCAGGTCTTCGTCGACTCCACCGGCCGCCGTAAGCGGGTCCTCGCGATCTTCGGCTTCCTCGTCGCGGTCTTCGCGACCCTCTACATCGCGGTGGTCGGCACCAGCGTGGTGCAGGCGGCCGACGCCGGCCTCGCGACGAAGGCCACGGTTTCCACCTCGGCAACCACGTCGGCGAGTGCGAGCGCGAACTCCACCAGCAAGTGACCGGTCAGCTCGTGTAGTCGGCGAAGAGCGAGGTGAAGGCGTACTCGTCCTGGCTGATTCCGCTGCACTTGCTGTTGACCTTGCCGTCGGTGCAGTCGCCGTTGTCGCGGTTGACCGACCAGAACCGGACGAAGCCGAGCCCCTTGGTCTTCGCCCAGGTGAGCAGGGTCTTCGCGTTGGCCACGGTGGTCGGGCCGCCGAGGCCGTTGACGCCGATCATCGGGGTGACGCCGATCATGGCGTACACCTCGGTGTCGCTCAGATCGGACCAGATGCCGGCGACGTCGGTCTTGACCGACTCGGTGGCGGTGGTCAGCGAGGTGCCCCAGTCGCCGCTGCCGGTGAAGTTCATGATCATGGCGTTGACCGTGACCTCGAGGCCGGCGTCCTTCGCGCTCTGCAGCAGCGCGATCGCCTCGTCGGTGAGGCCGACCGACATGCCGCCGACCGGCAGGGTGAAGGTGACCGCGGTGCCGCGGGCCTTCTGCACCGTGGCGAGCGCGGTGGTGATCGTCGCGGCGGTCACGGTCTGCTCGATGTCGATGTCGAGGTAGTTGCTGTCGGCGACGTCCAGCACCTTCTCGTACGCCGCGGCCAGTTCGGTGGCCGAGCAGACGTTCTCGAGATAGGTGCCGTCCTCCCCACCGGTGGCGACGATGATCTTGCCGCTCACCGCCTGGATCTTGGCGATCTCCGCGGCGATCGTGCTGTTGTCGATCGCCGTCGTGCCGCCCCAGGTGGGCGTGCAGGTCTTGGCGCTGTCGGCCACCACGAAGGCGGCCGAGAAGTCGGCCTGCCCGGTCGCGGTGTGGATCGCCGTGACGTCGGCGGTGCCGCTGACGATGTCGAGGTAGGGCGCGACGACGGGGGCGGTGACGAGGGACGCGCTGGTCGTCGCGCTGGACGGCTCCCCCGAATCGGAATCCGAGCCGGAGCAGCCGGCGAGCGCCAGAACCATCAAGGCGGCGAGAACGCGCACCCCTGGACTATCCCACCCCGGTGCTCAGAAATGTCCCCATCAAGCCGATAAGGGCGATAAGCCAGCGTCTGCGATGAGGGGAACCCAGTGTCCGTCGACACGACCGCGCCGGTAAAGAAGCGCATCCCGGTGCCCCGCCCGCGCTGGATCGTCCTGACCGTCGTGCTCGCGCTGTTCGCCGCGATCCTGCTGGTCAACGGCCTGGTCGAGGGCGAGTTCACGCAGGACGGCGCGGCCGAGGCGACGTCGAACACGGGCAACGTGCCGAGCAAGGTGCTCAACGGCGGCGGCCCGATCATCCAGACCGACGGCACCACCACGACCACGGTCAGCGTGCCGGACAACAAGATCGTGCTGACCTTCGACGACGGGCCCAGCCCGAAGTACACCCCGGAAATTCTCCAGGTCCTGGCCAAGTACGACGTACCCGCCACGTTCTTCATGATCGGCTCGGAGATCAGCCGTTACCCGGACCTGGTTCAGGACGTCAAGGACGCCGGCCACGAGATCGGCATCCACACGTTCACCCACCCCGACCTGTCCACCAAGAACGAGTGGCGGCGTGAGGTGGAGATGCAGGAGACGCAGTTCGCGTTGTCCGGCGCGGCCGACGTGACCAGCGTGATCTTCCGGCCGCCCTACTCCTCGACGGTCAAGGCGATCGATAACAACGTCTGGTCGGTGATGACGGACATGGGCAAGCGCGGCTACCTGACCGTGGTCAACGACCTGGACAGCCGGGACTGGGAGTCGGGCGCCACCATCGCCGACATCACCGAGGCGGTCCTGCCGGACGACGACGCCGGGGCGATCCTGCTGTTCCACGACGGCGGCGGGAACCGGGCCAAGACCGCGACCGCGCTGGAGACGGTCATCCCGAAGCTGAAGGAGGAGGGCTACACCTTCACCACGGTCACGGCGCTGACCGGCATGTCGACGGTGAACCCGACCGCCTCCGGCAAGGACCGCACGCTGGGCCTTGGCCTGGTCGGCGCGGTGCAGCTGGCCACCCACACCACCGTTTTCTTCTCCTGGCTCCTGCTGCTGCTCGGCGTGCTGACCGTGGTCCGGCTGATCCTGGTGATCGTCCTGGGCCGCCGGCACGCCCGCCGCCCGCGCGAGGGCGCCTGGGGCGAGCCGTACACGAAACCGGTCACCGTGCTCGTCCCGGCCTTCAACGAGAAGGAGATCATCGCCGACACCCTGCGCTCGTTGATGGCCGGCACCCATCCGATCCGGGTCGTGGTGATCGACGACGGTTCGACCGACGGCACCGCCGACATCGCCGAATCCCTGGGCTACCCGAACGTCACGGTGGTCCGGCAGCCCAACAGCGGCAAGTCGGCCGCGCTGAACACCGGCATCGCGCACGCCGACACCGAGATCGTGATCATGATGGACGGCGACACGGTCTTCGAGCCGGACACCGTACGCCTGCTGGTCCAGCCGTTCTCGACCGCCGAGATCGGCGCGGTCGCCGGCAACGCCAAGGTCGCCAACCGCACCGGCATGGTCCCCTTGTGGCAGCACATCGAGTACGTCGTCGGCTTCTCGATCGACCGCCGCGCGTACGACGTGATGCGCTGCATGTCGACCGTCCCGGGGGCCATCGGCGCCTTCCGCACCGAAGCCCTCCAGCAGGTCAACGGCCTGTCCGACGACACCCTGGCCGAGGACACCGACCTGACCATCGCGATCATCCGGGCCGGCTGGCGGGTCGTCTACGAGGAGCACGCGCGCGCCTGGACCGAGGCGCCGGCGACGATGTCGCAGCTGTGGCGCCAGCGCTACCGCTGGAGCTACGGCACCATGCAGGCGATGTGGAAGCACCGCCGGACGCTGTTCGAGCGTGGCCCGGGTGGCAAGTTCGGCCGTCGCGGGCTGCTCAACATGACCCTGTTCCAGACGCTGTTGCCGCTGCTCTCCCCGCTGATCGACGTGTTCCTGATCTACGGCCTGTTCTTCCTCGACCCGCTCCGCACGGTGCTGGCCTGGCTGGCCATGCTGCTGGTGCAGCTGGTCAGCACGATCTACGCGTTCCGGCTCGACAAGGAGTCACTCAAGCCGCTCTGGCGACTGCCGTTGCAGCAGTTCGTCTACCGGCAACTGATGTACCTCGTACTCATCCAGTCGGTTCTCGCCGCGCTCGGCGGCATCCGCCTCGGCTGGCAGAAGCTGCGGCGTACCGGTGGCCTGAATGCCCTGCTCGGAAGCCGTTTGCCGACAGGAGACGCGTAGTTCCCGCACAGGAAAACCGCTGGGCGCGCTGACTAACTTCTCCGGCATGTGCGGAATCGTGGGATATGCCGGCCGGCGGCCGGCCGTGGACATCGTGGTGGACGGATTGCGGCGGCTGGAATACCGCGGCTACGACTCGGCGGGGGTGGCGATCGTCAGTGGCGGTCGTCTCCTGACCGAGAAAAAGGCGGGCAAACTCGCCAACCTGGAAGCGGCGTTGACCATCACCGAGGGGACGACCGGCATCGGGCACACCCGCTGGGCGACCCACGGCGGTCCGACCGATCGCAACGCGCACCCGCACCTCTCGGCGGACAACCGGATCGCGGTCATCCACAACGGCATCATCGAGAACTTCGCTTCCCTGCGGGCTGAGCTGGAGGCGACCGGCATCGAGTTCGCCAGCGACACCGACACCGAGGTCGTGGCCCACCTGCTGGCCCGGGAGAACGCGCCGCTGGACGTCGCGATGCGGCACGTGGTCGCCCGTTTGGAAGGCGCCTTCACGCTCCTCGCGGTGTCGGCGGACAATCCGGACACGGTGGTCGGCGCCCGGCGCAACTCACCCCTCGTGGTCGGCCGGGGCGACGGAGAGAACTTCTTGGCCAGCGACGTGTCGGCCTTCATCGCCCACACCCGGGAAGCGATCGAGCTCGGCCAGGACCAGATCGTGGTGATCACCCCGGACTCGGTGGAGATCACCGACTTCGCCGGCGTTCCGGTCGAGGGCACCGACTTCCACATCGACTGGGACGCCGCCGCCGCCGAGAAGGGCGGCTACGAGTACTTCATGCTCAAGGAGATCGCCGAGCAGCCGCAGGCCATCGCCGACACCCTGCTCGGCCGGCTCACCGCCGACGGCATCGTGCTCGACGAGATGTGCGATCTCGCCGACATCACCAAGGTCTCCATCGTCGCCTGCGGCACCGCCTACCACTCCGGCCTGGTCGCGAAATACGCGATCGAGCACTGGACCCGGATCCCGTGCGAGGTGGAGCTGGCCAGCGAGTTCCGCTACCGCGACCCGATCCTCGACCGCTCGACGCTGGTGGTGGCGATCTCCCAGTCCGGCGAAACGATGGACACGCTGATGGCGCTGCGGCACGCGAAGGAGCAGGGCGCGCGCGTGCTGGCCATCTGCAACACCAACGGCTCGACCATCCCGCGCGAATCCGACGCGGTGCTCTACACGCACGGCGGCCCGGAGATCGCGGTGGCCAGCACCAAGGCCTTCCTGACCCAGCTGGTCGCCTGCTATCTGCTCGGCCTCTATCTCGCGCAGGTGCGCGGCATCATGTACGCCGATGAGGTCGGCGAGGTCGTCCGGCAACTCCAGCAGACCCCCGACCAGCTGCGCGAACTGCTCGACCGGATGGACTCGGTGCGCAAGCTGTCCCGCGACCTCGCCTCGGCCACCGAGGTGCTGTTCATCGGGCGGCACGTCGGCTACCCGGTGGCGCTCGAGGGCGCGCTCAAACTCAAGGAGCTCGCCTACATGCACGCCGAGGGCTTCGCGGCCGGCGAGCTCAAGCACGGCCCGATCGCCCTGATCGACGAGGGCACCCCGGTGATCTGCGTGGTGCCCTCATCCCCCACCCGCGACAAGGTCATTTCAAACATTCAGGAGGTACGGGCCCGGGGCGCGCGGACCATCGTCATCGCCGAGGACGGCGACGAGGCGATCGGGGCGTACGCCGACGAAGTGATCCGCGTGCCGCGGGTGCCCACCCTGCTGGCCCCGCTGATGACCACGGTGCCGCTGCAGATCCTGGCCTGCGAGATCGCCGCGGCTCGCGGATACGACGTGGACCAGCCCCGCAACCTGGCCAAATCGGTCACCGTCGAGTGATCCACGCGCCGATCATCAGCGGCCACAGCATCGGGCGGCCGGGGTGGCCGGCAGCGTCGCCGGCCATCGCGGCCAGCGCCGCCTCGGCTGCCTCGGCCGTGATGACGCCGTGGGCCAGCCCGGCCGGCAGGACGCTGCGGAACGTGGCATCGAGCATCACTCGCCCCGCCCCCAGGGTTTCCAGGTAGCCGGCCACGTCGGTGCCGTCCGGCGCGCCCAGCCCGGCCTGCTCCAGGTAGGCCGGCAACGCCAGCCCGGCCCGGGTGTTGCAGCCGACCGACTCGAACATGGCGATCAGCAACCGGGTCACCTCCGCGACGCTGGGCAGCGACGGCTCCACGTCGGCGGCGCTCAGGTGGTAGTCCTGCAGCACCAGACTGCCGCCCGGCGCCACCGCCTCCCAGAGCCGGCGCACCACGGCCACCCGGTCGGGCGTGTGGAAGAGCAAAAGCCGGGCCAGGACGATGTCGTACGGGCCACCCGGCACCGGCTCGTCCGCATTGAGATCGTGCGTGAGCACCCGGCAGCCCGGCAACGCCTCGGCGGTGGTGGCGGCCAGGGCGGCGTCCGAGTCGATCCCGGTGACGTGGCCCCCGCGCAACGCCATCAGGCGCATCGTCTCGCCCGGACCACACCCGGCATCCAGACAGCGGGCGCCGGTCGTGAAGCCGATCCGGTCCAGCAGGCGACCGGTGGCGGTCTCCCACATGCGAGCCTGGGCTCGCAAACGCTCGTACTCCTCCGGTGTCCGCCGGAGGGCGTATTCGGCAGTTGTCATGAGTCGATGCTGGGCGCGGCGCGACATTCGCGAATCGTGGATCCGACCACGAGGTTTCGTGGCCGCCCCCGGGGGCCTACCGTCGGGGCATGGCTGGCGTGCTGCTCCAGCGCGACGCCGAGATGGCCGTCCTCGACCACCGGCTCGGCTCACTGCGCGCCGGCACCGGCCGGTTGATCCTCGTCGAGGGTCCGGCCGGCATCGGCAAATCCAGCCTGATCACGGCCGCGTCGCGGGCGGCCGCCGCGACCGGCGTGCGGGTGCTGCGAGCCTGGGGCGGGCCGCTCGAGCACGACGCCGGCTGGGGCATCGCCCGGCAACTGTTCGCCCCGCTGCGCGACAGTGCGGAGTGGAACGAGCTGGCCGTCGGCGCGGCGGCGCTCGCCCGCCACGCGCTGGACGCCGACGGCACCGAGCCGGCCGCAGGCGGCGAGGCCATGCACGCCGCCGTGCACGGGCTGGTCTGGCTCGCCTGCGGCCTGGCCGAGCGCGGGCCGACCCTGCTCGTCATCGACGACGCGCACTGGGCCGACGCCCCCTCGCTGCGCTGGCTCCTCCACCTGGCCCGGCAGATCGCCGAGCACCGGCTCGGCATCCTGTGCGTGGTGCGCTCCGGCGAGCCCGCGTCCGCGCCCGGCATGCTCGCCGACCTGCTCGCCGCCTCACCCGAGCCACCGATCCGCCCGGCGCCGCTGGGCCCGGCCGCGGTCGCGGCGGTCCTCGATCAACGGCTGCCCGGCGCGGCGCCCGGCTTCGCGTCCTCCTGTCACGCCGCCACCGGCGGCAACCCGTTCCTGCTCGGCGCCCTCCTCGATCACCTGCGCGCCGAGGGCGTCGACCCGACCGCCGCGGTGGCGGCCCGGCTCAGCTCGTTCGGCCCCGAGCAGGTGGCGCGGACCATCGAGCGACAACTGTCCCGCCTGCCGGCCGGCGCGGGCGAGTTGGCCCGGGCCTTTGCCGTCCTCGGCCGGGACGCGCCCCTGCGGCAGGCCGCCGAACTCGCCGGCCTGCCGCTCTCCGCCGCCGCCCGACTCGCCGACTGCCTGCGCTCGGCCGGCCTGCTGGGCGCGCGCGAGCTGACCCATCCGCTGGTGGCCGGCGCGCTCTACCAGGGGTTGCCGGCCGGCGAGCGGTCGCTGTGGCATGGCCGGGCGGCCGCGATCCTGGCCCGCGAACGCGCCGACCCGGAAGCGGTCGCACTGCACCTGCTGCGCAGCGAACCGGCCCGCGACGCCGGCACCGTGGCCACGCTCCGCGCCGCCGCCGAGCGGGCCGGCCGGCGGGGCGCCCCGGAAAGCGCGGCGGCCTTCCTCCGGCGGGCCCTCGCCGAGCCGCCGCCCGACCGCGCCGACGAGGCCGACGTGCACTGCCGCCTCGGCCTGGTCGCCGCGGCCCAGGCCGACCCCGGCTCCCCCACCCTGCTCGACGCCGCCGTCGAACAGGCCGCCGACGCCGGCCAGCGAGCCCGCATCGCGCTTGCCGCCGGCCGCGCTCTCGGCCTGGCCGGCTACTTCGACGACGCAGTCCGCCTGTGCCGCCAAGGCCTCGACCAGCCAACCGATCGCACACCGGCGGGCGGTGCTGAACCGGGGGTGCTGAGCCGGCTCGAGGCGGAGCTGGTGGCCAACGTGTGCATGCGCGCGGCCGGAGTGCCGGAGGCCCATGAACGCCTGCGCCGTGCGCTGCCCTCCGAATTGGCGGTGTGGCGGGTCTGCCGGGCCTGGGAAGCGCTGTGCGACGGGCGGGACGCCGACGAGCCGCGCGCGCTGCTGGCGACACCGCTGCCGGTCGAGGACGGCGATTCGATCCTGGGCACGTTCGCGACCTTTTCGCTGGTCGTCTACGGCGAGTTCGAGGCGGCCCGGGACCGCTGCACCGATCTGATCGAGCTGGCCCGGCCGCGCGGCTGGCGGATCGCGCTGGCCCACGGCAGTTTCCTGCGTGCCCTGGCGTTGATCCAGAGCGGGCAGATCCGGGACGCTGCCGCCGATGCCCGGCTCGCCTACGACTTCAAGCGGATCAACAGCCCGCCGCCGGCGCTGGTCTGGTCGATCATGCCGCTGGTCGAGGCCTTGACCGAACTGGACGAACCGGCCGAGGCCGACGAGGTGCTGCGGACCCTCGGCGATCTGCCGGAGGGCGCGATCACCACCGGCCTGATGCTGGAGCGCCGGGCCCGGCTGCGGCTGGCGCAGCACCGCCCGGCTGACGCCCACGCCGACCTGACCGCGGCCGCCGCCACCTGGAAACAGCTCGATCTCCGGCACCCCGGGATGGCGGCCTGGCGGGTGGACGACTGCCGGGCGCTGACCGCCCTGGGTGAGCCGGAAGCGGCCCGGCAACTCGCCGAGGAACACCTCGCGCTGGCCGACCGGCTCGGCCTGCCCGGTCCGCGAGCCGCCGGGCTGCGGGCGCTGGCCGCCACCGGCGACCCGATCGAGCCCCTGGTGAAGGCGGCCGCGCTCACCGAGAAGTCGCCCTACCTGCTGGAACACACCCGCGTGCTGGTCGACCTCGGCGCCGCGCTGCGCCGGGCCAACCACCGGGCCGCCGCCCGCGAGCCGCTCGGCCGGGCGCTGTCCCTCGCCGACCGGGGCGGCATGCGACTGCTGGCCCGCCGCTGCCGCGAGGAGTTGCGCGCGGCCGGGGCGCGGCCACGCCGCGCACCCGACTCGCTGACGGCCGCCGAGCACCGGGTCGCCGAGCTGGCCGCCCGCGGCTTGAGCAACCGCGAGATAGCCCAGCAGCTCTACGTCACCCGGCGAACCGTCGAGACCCACCTCACCCACGTCTTCCAGAAGCTCGGCGGCACCCGCGCCGACCTGCGCAACCTCGTGGTGTGACCGGTTCAGAGGCTGTGGGCGGTGATGTCGCCGTAGGCCGTGGTTGCGCGGATCTCGAGCTGCGCCTCGCCGGTGTTGCGCAGCTCGTTGATGATGCGGCCGTAGGACGTGCCGGCGTCCATCGTGGCCGACACCCCGGCGGCCGCGCGGATGGTTACGTCTCCGGCTTCGGTGCGGAGCACTACCGGGCCGCGGGTGGCCTCGGCGACGTTGATGTCGCCCTTCTGGACGCTGATCTCGGCCGGGCCGTCGAGGCGGCCGATCAGGACGTTGCCGACGTGTGCGGTGAGGCGCAGGCTGGCGGCCTCGTCGACCTTGATCTCGCCGTGCGCGCCCTCGAAGGTGACGTCGCCGAGGCGGCCGACGGCCCGGAACTCGGCGGCGCCCGCAGTGGCCTCGATGCGGGAGCCGGTCGGCAGCTGGATCGTCACCTCGATCGATCCGGATGGGCCGAGGAGTTGGTTCTCGGTCGGGACCGCGATTCTCAGGACGCCGTCGGCGTACGCAATCGTGGTTTGCTCGGCCGCTTTTTCGTCCCGGGCCTTGCCGGCGTCGGCCGGCCGGACCTCGACCGTGGTGTCGGGGCGGTCAGCGGCGATGATCCGAACCCGGCCGGCCGGAACGGCGAGGACGGCGGCGATCGGGGTGCGGGTGTCGAACTTCTGCATCAGGTTTCTCATGCCGGAAACGCTACGTTGCGTTTCTACTTCTCTCAATCCGCTCATTGCACTGTTGCGGCATAGCAGCAGTTCAGATGCCACATATTGTTGCAATGGCCTCCAGCTCAATGCAACGCCGAAGGGAAGGAACGTTGCAATGGATGAGGGTGAACGCTAGCCTCGTACCGAGACGAAGGAGGGTCTGATGCCGGGAGGCCGACTCACCCAGCAGGAACGCCACCAGATCGCGCTGGGGCTGGGCGACGGCCTCGCCTATGCCGAGATCGCCCGGCGCCTCGACCGGCCGACCTCGACGATCACCCGCGAGGTGATGCGCAACGGCGGGCCCACCGGCTACCGCTCCGACCTGGCCCACCGCGCCACCGAACGGCGCGCCCACCGGAGCCGGCAGTCCGCCCAGGTCCCGGCGCCGGCGCATGGTCGCGACCCGGGGGCGCTGGAGGAGTACGCGGAGGCGCTCACCGCCGCCCTCATGCAGGCCGGCACACCCCGGATGATGTCCCGGGTCCTGGTCAGCCTCTACACCACCGATTCGGGCAGCCTCACCGCCGCCGAGCTCGTCCAGCGCCTCCAGGTCAGCCCGGCCTCGATCTCCAAGGCGATCGCCTACCTCGAGGATCAGGCCCTGGTGCGCCGGGAACGCGACGAGCGCCGGCGCGAGCGCTACATCGTCGACGACGACGTGTGGTACCAGGCGATGATCGCCAGCGCCCGGGCCAACGACCAGCTCATCGCGACCGCGCGCCAGGGCGTCGGCGTCCTCGGCGCCGGCACCCCGGCCGCGACCCGGCTGGAAAACATCGCCCGCTTCCTCGACTTCGTCAGTGAGAACCTCGCGCGCGCCGCCGAGCAGGCACGCGAGGTGCTGCACACCAAACCGCCGGCCTGAGGATCAGGGCGCCTCGCCCGGCGCGATCGCGAGCAGCGCGACGATCGCGAGACCACGCTGGGCGAAGTCGTTGGTCGCAAAATCACCGGACGGAATCTCCTGTACGCCGTCAACCGTCACCGGCGCCGGCCACGGTTTCCCGGCCGCGTCGTTGAGGAACAGGTCCCAGCCGCGCTTGCGGACGACCGCATCGCCGGTCTGCTCGCCGGCCCACGCGGTCACCCGGGAGTAGATCGTCGCGAAGACCTGCGGGTTGAAGTCGAAGCCGAAGTGCGCGATCTTCTCGGCCGACGGCGCCTGCACGTAGCGGGCGAAGTCCAGCAAGGTCGCCTCGAAAGCGGGCACGTCCACCAGATCCAGCGCCTCCCACAGGATCTGCTCGCCGCCGAAGGCCATTGCCAGGTTGTAGCCGCCGGTGTAGTCGCCCTTGCTGAGATTGGTCAGATGCCCGGTGGCCGGGTCGAAGCCGACCGCGCCGCCCGCCTCGCCGGTGAACAGTCCGGCCGGGAACGCCGCGATGTCGGTCATCCCGGTGACGATCTTGTCGCGCCACCGCACGTCACCCGTCCGTTCCCACTCGGTGAGCCAGTTGCTGACCAGGGCGTACCAGTCCGGGCCGATGCGCAGGCGGGTCGGCGCGAGCGCCTGTGGCGGCAGCACCTCGCGCAGCGGCTCCACCGTGAGCAGCGTCTTGTCGGCGCGTAGCGAATAGCGGATCAGGTCGCCGAGCAGCTCGTCCGTGGTCAGATAGAACGAGAACCGCCGGGTGAACGACTCCCCGATCCGAGCCTCCTTCGCGCCGTCGCCCCAGTTCGACACGTTGTGCCGGGAGCCGAGTCCGGCGAACCGTCCGGTGTGGTGTGTGTCGACCTCGCTGACGTGCCGGGTCATGGCTCGCGCCAGCCGGAAGGTCCCGGGCTTGCCGGAGCGCAGGAACGCGTACCAGAGCAGCAGGTCGGATCCCAGCTCACCGTTGTCCCAGGCGTAGCCGCCGACGTCGTAACGCCACTCGTGCCGGTCGGCGTCGTAGGTGTGCATGACGTCGCCGTAGTGCCAGTAGCCGTACCACTGGCGCTGATCGACCTGGCCGGCGTAGAACGCGATCTCCCGGTCCAGTGCGTCCTCCAGCGTCGCCCGGGCTCCGGTGCTGCGGTCGGGCAGGCTCCAGCGCCCGAAGACCCCGGCCGCGTGGAGCCACTCCGGGGCCGCGACCAGCTGCGGGGTTGCGGTGAGCGCGGCCTCCAGCGCCGCGATTCGACTTCGAGCAGGCGTACGGTCGAAAGCCCACAGAAGCATCTCGGTCGACCCGACGATCCCCTCCGGTGTGCTGAACCCCTCCTGCACGTCCTCGTAGGCGAGATCCAGCCCGTGCGCCACCGTGTCGTAGTGCCGCAGGTCCATCGGCGGCCCGTCCGGCGCCCACGACCAGAGCGTCACCTGCGCGGTCGCGCCGGCCGCACCGCGGATGTCGAGCGCCCGCGGGAACCGCTGCCAGAAGTCGGTCAGGCCGAACCCAAGCCCGCCGGAGATCCCGCCGACGTACCCGAAACCCGAGGCCCGGCGGCCCCGTCCGGCATGACGCAGCCAACTGCCGGCCGCGGACGTACGCTTCGCGACCGTGAAGTGCTCGGCGGACTCCTGCGCGAGCCGGAAGTCGTTCCACTCGGCCAGCGCGGTGTAAGCGCTGCTGACCTGGGTGTTCCACTGCTCCCGCGGCGGGGTGGCGGAGCCTGCGACCTGGGCGGCGTTGACCGCGGCCCCCGGATCGCGGCGCAGGCCGGTGAGCACCCGGACCGGCTCGCCCCACACCCCGCCGCCGGTCACACCGAAGCGGACGTGCCGGTCGTACGTCTCGTCGGTCATCGGCACGTCGAAGCGCAGGCCGAGGCCGCGGATGAAGTCCCGCTCCTGGTCGGCGTCCCAGATGAAGCTGTGCACCAGGCGGACCGCCTCGCCACTCGACAGGTACACCCGCAGCGTCCAGGGCAGGATCTTCCGGTTGCCGCGGCGGTACGTGCCGGTCAGCTTCACCACGGCGCGGACCGGGCCGGGCTGCTCGACCGTGGCCTGCTCGATCACGCCACGGTAGGACGACCGGGCCGGGGCGCCGGTCTCGTCGTCGGGGCGGTCCTGGATGTCCAGGACGAGGCGGCCGGCGGTCGCGGTGACGCGCTCGGCCCGGCGGATCTCCGGGAGCACGACGTCGCCACGGGTGGCCAGACGGAGCTCGACCGTGCCGTTCGCGAGGATCAGGTCGCTGCCGTCACGGCGTACCGTAACCGGGTCCTGGGGTGTCGCCGGCGTGCCCGGCGCGAGAGTGAAACGCTCCGCCGAGGCGCCGCCGATGGCGTGCCCGGTCCATTTGAGAGTGCCGTCCGGCCAGTAGGCGAGCGGCCACGACTGGACCGGGACCTCGGTGCCGTCGGCCGTGGTGAGCGCCAGTTTCGTGCCCTTCGCCAGCCGGCCCCGCGGCCACGGGACGCCCCAGGCGCTGCCGGTGGTCTCGGCCGGGGCGCCGTCGAGCCAGTGCAGTTCGGCGGTGGTCGTGGCGTCGGCCTCGGCTCTGGTCAGCGGCAGAGCCATCCCGGCGGTGGCGCCGAGGGTGCTGGCGAGCAGGGTGCGGCGGCTCAGTGGCGGAGTCATGAGGCTACCGGTACGCGCTTGCCGCAATCCATGTCAATCAATGCCAGACGATCACTCGGCATCCTGAGGAAAGCGCTTACCACACGATCCGGACAGCCCCTTTGATCTGTTCGGGGTGGATTTCACGTATGGTCGCTTGCCGATCCCCACCATCCCAAGGCACCGACATGACCAGTCCCGAAGAGGACGACACCGAGCGGCCCGACCCCGTCCTGGTCCGGCCGTACGTCAACACCACTCCCGCTCCCCGCGACCCCGCCGACGCCCTCACGGTGATCCAGCCCGCGGTGGTCGACGACGACACCGCGATCATCGACCCGGTGCCGGCCGCCCCGGCCCGGCGTCGCGGCATCGGCCGCATCCTGGCGCTGCGCATGCTCGCGCTGTTCGGCGCCCTGGTGCTCGCCCTGGCCGTGGCCGGCATCCTGATCTTCGCGCCGAAACACTCCACGGCGCAGCCGAGCACGGCCCTGCCGGTCTTCACCCCCGGCCAGCCGGGAAGCCCGGCCGCGGCCCCGGCCCACCGGTCCGCGTCGGCCTCGCCCTCCTCGTCGTCCTCCGCCCCGAGCCCGTCGGCCAGCGCATCCGCCTCGATCTCGCTGAGCGCGCCACCACCGTCCGCCCCCACCTCCGCCTCGGTGACGCCGACCCCGCCCGCGGCCGACCGCACCGGCGCGGTGACCGCGGCGAGCGGCCGATGCCTGGCGCTGGGCGGCCTGCTCGGCCTCGACGGCAGCCCGATCACGGTGAGCAGCTGCGCCACCATCGACTACCAGACCTTCACCCTGGCCACCGACGGCACGCTGCGGGTGAACGGCAAATGCGCCCAGGCAACAGGCGACGGCACGGTACGCATCGCCGCCTGCACCGGCCAGGCAAGCGCCCAGTGGCGAACCGCCGCCGCCGGCGCCCTGGTCAACCCGGCCACCGCCCAGTGCCTGACCGACCCCGGTTCACCAGGCGCAACCACAAAGGCAACGGCCTGCACGGGCGCCGCCAACCAAACCTGGCACCTCCCATAGCCGAACACCGCGCACACCGCGCACACCGCGCACACCGCGCACACCGCGCCCATCCGCGATCTTGGAAATTTGCCGCGAGCAACCTGCACCAAGTCACCAAGATCGCGTAGCTGGCACCCCGCACCACGCACCCCGCACCGCGCTCCAGTCGCGATCTTGGAGATCTGCCGCGCGGAACCTGCGCCAAGTCACCAAGATCGCCTGAACCCCGTCCCGCACAACGTTCCAACCGCGATCTTGGAGAGTTGGTGCGCGGAACCCGCGCCAAGTCACCAAGATCGCCTGCGCCCGCCCCGCGCCGCACTCCAACCGCGATCTTGGAAAGTTGGTGCGCGGAGCCCGCACCAAGTCACCAAGATCGCCTGCACCCCGCCCCGCACCGCACCACGCTCCAACCGCGATCTTGGAGATTTGGTGCTCCTGCGGCGCGCGAATTCGCCAAGATCGGGTAGTTGGCTTGCCCGAATGGACATTGACTTCCATCGTTGTAAACGCGACGCTGACGGCAGAGAGAGCGCTCTCGACACGGGCCGCGCCGCATTCCCCGACCCGCCTCCGCCGCGGCCGGCGCCGGACGCCATCCCCCTTGCGGCGTCGAAGCCGGAGGCCATCCCCGAGGGATGTGTTCCGTGAAGAAAATCCTCATCACGGCCGGTGCGCTGGTGCTCGTGCTGGCCGGCACCGTCGTGCTCGCGCGCGGCGCCGACGCCGCCCAGACCAGTCTGCGGGCGGCCGATCCGAGTGTGCTGCGCGTCGGCGGCACGTACGTCTCGGTGCAGTCGACGGGCGGCGGGATCGCCGTACGCCAAGCGGGCTCGACCGATGCTCTTGCCTCAGCCACCGCCCGGGTGGTCTGGACCGACAGCCGCAGCCGCGGCGAGGTCTGGGCGCCGGAGATCGTCACCGACGGCGGGCGGTTCTACATCTACTTCTCGGCCGGCGGCGGGTCGGCGCACCGGATGTTCGTGATCAGCTCGGCCGCCGCCGACAGCGGCTACGGCGGCGAGACCCAGCTGGCGCTGCCGGACAACAAGTGGGCGATCGACGGGACGATGTTCACGTTCAACTCGCAGCGCTGGTTCGTCTGGTCGGGCTGGGCGGGGGACACCAACGTCGAGCAGAACCTCTACATCGCACGGATGGCGAATCCGGCCACGCCGACCGGCGCGCGTTATGTGATCTCGCAGCCGCGGGAGAGCTGGGAGCGAGTGGTCGGCAACCCGTTCATCAACGAGGCGCCGGAGGCGATCAAGGATCCGAACGGGCAGTTGCACGTCGTGTACTCGGCGAACGGCAGTTGGAGCGACCAGTATTGCCTGGCCGATCTACGACTCAGAAACGGCGGCGATCCGACCTACGTGTGGGACTGGTACAAGTCGAACGGGTGCCTGTTCGGCTCGAACCGGGCCACGATGATGGCCGGCTGGGATCCGACGGTGAACGTCAACGGGCCGGGGCACCACACGTTCGTGCTGCTCAACGGCGACATCGCCACGTCGCCGCCGGCCGGGCCGCGGTTCCCGCTGATGTTCCACGCGGTGCCGAAGGGCACGCCGTACTCGTGGAGCAACCGCTACTGGTACACCGGCACGTTCTGCTGGTGGGGCAGCACCACGTATCGAAGAGGGACGGCCGCCGACACCGGATTCAGCCTGAAGTTCTTTGAGTAAGGCCTTTCCTGAGCTAAGTTACATCCACCATTGTCGATCCGTCTCGCGGCTTCGTGGGAACGCGGGCACGGAGGAGGTCCCCCATGCGCCGTCCCACGCTCGCCGTCCTCACCGTCGCGGCCGTCGCCATCGTGGCGACGGCCACGGCCGCCCAGGCCGCCACCACCTACGTGGTGGCCGCCGACGGGTCCGGCAACTACACCACCATCCAGGCCGCGCTGGCCAAAGCCGTCTCCGGCGACACCATCTCGGTCAAGGCCGGCACCTACCAGGGCCAGGTCAACATCGCCAGCGGCAAGTCCGGCATCACGATCAAGGGCGCCACCGGCACCGCGACCGACGTCGTGATCACCGGGAAGGTGCCGCAGTCGACCGGCGGGGCCACCGGCAGCGCGACCGTGCTCAACCTGGCGGCCAACACCACGATCACCGGGGTGACCATCGCCAACACGTACGGCATAGGCAGTCAGGCTCTTGCTCTTTATGCCGGCGCCGATCGCCAGGTCTATCGCAACGTGCGGCTGCTCGGCCACCAGGACACGTTCCTGAGCTGGGGTGGGACCGGCAGCAAGCAGGTGCGGCAGTACGTCTACAAGAGCTACATCGAGGGCGACGTCGACTTCATCTACGGCAACGGTGCGCTGGTCATCGACAGCACCACGATCAAGTCGCTGGACCGCGGGAGCAGCAACAACGGCTACATCACCGCGGCCGCGACGAACGCCTCCAACACGTACGGGATCCTGATCACCCGGTCCACCCTGCAGGGCCCGGCGGCGCAGACCGTGGCGCTCGGCCGCTGCTGGCACGCGGGTAACGCGACCGACGCGATCGGCCAGGTGCTGGTGCGTGACTCGTCGCTCGGCAGCCACATCCGGCAGGCCGGCGCGTGGCAGGACATGAGCGGCTTCTCGTGGAAGACGTGCCGCTTCAACGAGTACAACAACAGTGGCGCCGGCGTCACCCAGGGCACCAGCGACCGCCCGCAGATGAGCGCGTCGACGGCGGCCAACTACACCTCGCAGAAGTATTTGGCCGGCGCCGACGGCTGGAACCCGGTCCAGTAATACTCAGATCTCCAGGACCCGTTCGATGTTGCGCAACTGGTGCCGGGCCATGGCGAGATTGGCCCGGTCCTTGTAAAGCGCGAGATAGAGAAACAGCCCGTGACCGGAGCGCGCGGTCAGCGGGCGGATCAGGTGATATTGCGAGTCGAGCGTCACCAGAACGTCCTCGATCGACTCGTCCAGGCCGAGCATCTCCATGGTGCGGATCTTGGCCCGGATCACATCGGTATTGGCGGCCGCGGCGGTGATGAGGTCGAAATCCTTGTTGCCGCCGACGGTCCCCAGCGCCATTCCGCTGGTGTGATCGACGAGCGCGACCCCGATAGCGCCGCTGATCTGCATCGCGTCCTTGAGTGCCACGTCCATCTCTGCCATGCGATCGACGATGCCGCTCCGCCGCCGCGGAGAGCCGGACATGATGTCCGTCGAATTGAAGACTTCTGCAACTACTCATCACTGCATGTGCGTAACCATCCGGCCCGTGCGGCGTTGAGGCCGCATGTCGGTGCCGCTGTACCAGGCGAAGGCGGAGATGTTCCGCATGCTCGGTCACCCCGTGCGCATCCGGGTGCTGGAGCTGCTGCAGGCCGGCCCGCGCCCGGTCCGCGACCTGCTCGCCGAGATCGACGTGGAGCCGTCAAATCTCTCCCAGCAGCTTGCGCTGCTGCGCCGGGCCGGCATCGTGGTCAGCTTCCGCGAGGGCGGCCTGGTGGTGTACGCCCTGAGCACCCCCGCCGTGGCCGACCTGCTCGCCGTCGGCCGCCGGATCCTCGGCGAGGTGCTGACCGACCGGGATGGCCTGCTGGCCGAGCTGAAGGCCCGCGACCAGTCATCTTGTCGATGGCGTCAAGTTGCGGGTAGCTTCTTGACCATGGAGTCAAGTAACAGCGAGCCGGAGCCGGTTTCCGTCGAGCCCGAGCCCGTCGCCGCCCCGTTGATCATGTTGGAGTCGGCCGACGACGCCGGCGTTTGCGCTGCTGACGGGACGTGTGACTGATGGCCGCCAGCGTTTTCGGCCGCGCCGCCGAGCCGGTCGTGATCGACGTCTGGAGCGACGTCGTCTGCCCGTTCTGCTACCTCGGGCACGCCATCCTCGATGAGGCGATCGAGCAGTTCCCGCACGGCTCGGCCGTGCAGGTTCGCTACCACAGCTTCCAGCTCAACCCGGCCTTCCCGGTCGGCAAGGCCACGCTCGCCGACGACTATCTCGCCGAGAACCACCGCATGCCCAAGGCCCAGATCGAGGCCTCGCACGCGCAGTTGGCCGCCCGCGGCGCCCAGGCCGGCCTCGACTACCGGTTCGAGTCCACCCAGATGATCAACACGCTGGACGCGCACCGGATGATCCACCTGGCCAAGGCCCACGGGCAGGAGGGCGTCATGGTCGAGCGGCTGTTCCAGGCCGAGTTCACCGACGGCCTCAACCTCGCCGACCACACGGTGCTGGCCGACCTCGCCGCCGCGCTGGGTCTCGACCGGGCCGAGGCGGCTGCGGCGCTGGCGACCAAGGCGTACGAGAAGGAGATCCGCGCCGACCTCGAGCAGGCTCGCCAGCTGGGGATCAGCGGGGTGCCGTTCTTCGTCTTCGACAACAAGCGGGCGATCTCCGGCGCGCAGCCGATCGAGACCTTCCGCAAGGCGCTGGACGTGACGTGGCAGGACCGGGCGACCCAGCCGGCATGACACTTCGAGCCGACGCGCGGCGCAACGTCGAGGGCATCCGGCGGGCCGCCCTCGACGTCTTCCGCACCGGCGGCCTGACCACCCCGATGGATGAGGTGGCCCGGGCCGCAGGCGTCAGCAAAGGCACCATCTATCACCGTTTCGGCAGTCGCCGGGGCCTGATCGACGCGGTCGTCGACGAGCTGGTGGCCGAGCGGATCCGGGCCATCGTCGAGGAGGTCGAGGCCCTCGACGAGCCGCTGCCCCGGCTCGAGCTCTACCTGCGCCGCATCTGGCTGCTCCAGTTCGACGAGCCGGCCGCCAACGACGTCCTGATGCGGGCGCTGCCCGACTCCGAGCCGCTGAGCATGCTGTGCGACCACGCCTGCGAGTTCGCCCGTGGCCTTCTGCGTGACGCGCAGGCGGCCGGCGCGATCCGCGCCGACCTCACCCCGGAAGACCTGACTCATCTGATTCTCGAGCGGGGCGCGATCGTACGGGCGTGCCCGCACCAGTCCCGAGCCGACTACGAACGTCGCCTGGGCTTCGTCTTGCGCGGGCTCTCCTAAACGGCGATCGAGCCCGCCGCCTCCAGGCCAAGCCACTCGGCCAGGGACTCGATCTCGCGGACCACCTCGGTCTCGTCGAACGGCTCGTCCTCGTGGATCGCGTCCACCCGCAGCACCCCGGCCTTGCGGTCGGCGGTGGCGTCGACCTTGCCGACCAGACGGTCGCCGTCGAGGATCGGCAGCGCCCAGTAACCCCAGCGGCGCTTGGCCACCGGTTTGTACATCTCCAGTTGGTAGTCGAACTCGAACAGGTCGACCATCCGCTTACGGTCGTAGACGAGACGGTCCAGCGGGGACAGCAGCGCCACCCGGCCCTCGAACGGCTGGTCCAGCTGAGCCGGATCGACCCGCCATTTGCCGCGCACCCCGTCGATGACCGCCTCCTCCCCCGCCTCGCCCACGCCGTTCGGCTCGATCATGGTTTCCGCCGCGCGGGCGCGGGCGATGCCCAGGGCGCCGAGCCGCCGCTCGTTCCGGAGCAGGCGCGCCTCTTCCAACGGCACCGCGGTCATCGCCGGGTAGACCCGCTCGGCCAGGTCGAACTGCCGCTCGCCGCGAAGGCGCGAGGACACCGCCACCTCGCCGCGGGCGATCATGATCTCGAGCATCTGCAGCACGTTGCGGTCGTTGGTCCAGCCGGTCGACTTCCACGGCACGACGCAGGTGTCCGGCAATTGTTTCGCCGCGGTCGGCCCCTGCGCCTCCAGCCGGCGGAGGATGTCGCGGTGGCAGGCGTCGTTCGCCCGCACCCACTCCAGCATCGCCGCCCGCCAGGACGAGTCGCCCGGCCAGGCCGCCATCTCGGCGAGATGGAGCGCCATGTCGCCGGCCGGCCGGATCAGGCCCCGCAGGTCGAGCAGCTCGCGCGACTCCAACGCCCGGGTCAGGTCGGCCGGCGAATAGGCCGGGCCGAGCCGGCTCCAGGCGATGTGGTGCGCGTTGGGCGCGACCGCCGCGGTCTGGTCGTGTTGCAGCAGCGTCAGCCCGTGCACCAGATCGAGCAGCCCGTCCGGCCGGGCCGCGTCGAGCAACTGCGCCCGCACCGCGATCCGCCGCGCTTCCGCCCGGGAAAGTCGATGAACACCCACGCCCAGACGTTAGTCGTGTTCCGGTTCGGCCAGGGGGTCGGCGCCGGCCAGGAAGGCGGCCACCTGGGCGTGCAGGCGGGTCGCGCCGATCGCCGCCGACCAGCGGGCCACCTCGGTGGCGAGGGCCCGGGCGCCGGCCTCGTCGCCCGCCTTCCGATGCAGCGCCGCGAGCAGGAACTGCTGGGACAGCGTGCCGGGCACCGCGCCCGCGGCCGCGCCCAGCTCGGTGGCCCGCTCCCAGCGGCGCCGGGCGCTCTCGTAGTCGCCGTCGTCGTGGTCGTGGTCGCCGAGATGCCGCAGCGCCTCCCGGGCCAGCAGGTCGTCGCCGGCGGCCGCGGCCAATGCTGCCTCGTAGTGCGCCGGCGCCACGTCCCGCTCGGCCCGCAGGTTGTCCGCGATCCACCCGAGGTACATCTCCGACCAGCCGCGCTGCGTCTCGGTGCCGGCCCGCTCCCGCAGGGCCACCGCCTGCCGGCCGATCTCGGCGATGGCCGCCGGATCCTTGCCCCACGGGCCCAGCCGCAGTTCGTCGCCCTCGTGCAGCAGCCGGGAGTAGTCGTACCGCACCCGGAGGGACTCCGCCTCCCAGCCGGATTGCCCGGCGCAGGCGGCGATCCGCTTACCCGCCTCATCGGAGTCGGCGAACCACTCCGCCGCCAGCGCCACCTCCGCCGCCGCCCGATCGAGTGCCGCCCGATCGAGTGCCGACCGATCGAGTACCGACCGATCGAGTGCCGCCCGATCGGGCGTGGCCGCCGCGTCCAGCAGCGCCAGGCCCTGCTGCCATCGCCCGGCGTTGGCCAGCTCCCGGGCCGCTGCCACCAATGCGTCCACCGCGATCGTTGCCCCGTTGTCAGTCATGGCCGGGACGGTAGTTTTCCGAAAAACTATCCACAAGAAAACTACCCAGGGGGACCGAGTGCGCGACTCAGTGGACCGTCATGTCGAGCTCTGGCAGCACGAGCACGACTGGCTCGACCCGCTCACCGAGGCGATCTTCGCGCGGCTGCACACCCTGACCCGCTATGCCGCGCAGTACCGCCGGGAGACCCTCGCCGAGGGCGGCCTCAAGCTGTGGCAGTTCAAGATCCTGCTGAACCTGCGCCGGCTCGGCCCGCCCTACGCGGCCAGCCCGTCCCAGCTCGCCGACCTGCTCGGGCTGACCCGCGGGGCGCTGTCCAACCGCCTCGCCAGTGTCGAGGCGGCCGGCCTGATCACCCGCACCCACCCGGGTGGCGACCGGCGCCGGGTCGAGGTGCGGCTCACCGACGCCGGGTACGCGGCGTTCGAGCGGCACGCCGGCACCGAGAGCCGAGGCGAGAACCGGCTCCTCGAACCGCTGACCATCGAGGAGCGGAAGGTACTCGCCGATCTGCTCCGCAAGCTTCTGGTCGACGCTGAGTCATGACGACCCTGTCCACATAGCGCCATGGCGCTTGTGCGGCACGTTCAGGCCTTTGGCAGCCGAGCTCGTGTCCTCAAAATTTGAACCGCCCGCCCCACACGACACGGGAGGACCGTCATGATCCCGCTGTGCGACTACGGTCAGAGCCAGCCGCGCTTCGCCGCCTGGAAAGCCAGGCCGGCCCGGCTGTCCACGCCCGCCACGAGCATCAGGCGGTCGAGGCGGCGCTGCACGGTCCGCTTACTCACCTGGAGGTGGGTGGCGATCGACTTGTCCGGCATGCCCGCCACCAGCAGCGACAGCAGCAACCGGTCCGGCTGGTCGGTCGACTCCCCGACCACCGGCGTCGCCCGCTCCCAGTAGCTCTCGAACAACGCGACCAGGGCGTCGAGCAGCTCGGAGGCGCGGATCAGCGCGGCGGTCGGCTGCCCGCCGCCGCGCACGGCGTCCGGGACGAGCGGGCAGATCGCCAGGTTGCGGTCGGCGATGGCCAGGCGGACCGGAAGAACCGGCAGCGTACGCGCCTGCTCGCCCAGACTCACCGCGTCGACGATGCTCGCCAACTCGCCGGGCGTCTCGAGCAGCGCCCGCTCGTAGATCGCGCGATAGCGCACGCCGCGCGTCAGCGCCGGCGTCTCCTCGGCGTTCTCCGGGCCCTCCATGGCGATCGGGTTGGCCCGGCAGAACCAGAGGATCTCCTCCTTGGCCGAATCCTGCATCTCGCGCAGCCGCTCGCGCAGCGCGGGCGCGCCGACCACGATCTCCATCAGGTGCTCGGAGCTGCGCCAGCGGGTGTTGCTGCGATATTCCTCGCTGAGCGTGGCCACCATGTGCCGCGCCGACTCGAGGTGTTCCTGCTCGCGCAGGAGCACCTCGCCGAGCGCGACGTCGGGTGGCAGCGCACGGTAGTCCGGACCGGCCGTCACGAGCCCGCGCCGGTGCAGGGCTTCGAGCAGGGCACGAGCCTGCTCCGGCCCGACCGCGGCCCGCTCCGCGAACTCGTGCACGCCGGCGCCCGCCATCCGCACCAGCAGGCGGTAGGCCTGTTCCTCGGAGGTCGGCAGCAGATCCACCGGCACACTGTAAGACGATCTGCCTAAGGAGTGGGACCCACGACCGTCAATTTCCCAGGCAGACCGTGCGCAGCGGCGGGAAGCCGTTGAAGCTGACCGACGCATAGGTCGCGGTGTAGGCGCCGGTGCCGTGGATCTGCACGCGGTCGCCCGGGCGCAGCGCCAGGGGCAGTTCGTAGTGCGCCTTCTGATAGAGGATGTCGACGCTGTCGCAGGTCGGGCCGGCCAGCACGACCGGGGCCACCGGGGCGCCGTCGTGCGGCGTGGTCAGGCGATATTCGATGGCTTCGTCCTCGGTCTCGGCCAGCCCGCCGAACCGGCCCACGTCCAGATAGACCCAGCGCGGCTCGTCGGCGTACGACTTGCGGGAGACCAGCACCACCTCGGTGTGCAGCACGCCGGCCGGGGCGGCGATGTAGCGGCCCGGCTCGATCATCAGGGCCGGCCGGACCGGGAAGTGACTCGCCACGGCGGCGTCGATGGCCGCGGCATACTTCTCGATCGGGGCCACCTCGGTCTGATAGTCGACCGGGAAGCCGCCGCCGCAGTTGAGCAGGCGCAGCGTGATCCCGTCGGCCGCCAGCCGCTCGAAGATGGCCGCCGCCTGGGCGATGCTCGGCTCCCATCGTCCCGGGTCGAGCTGTTGCGAGCCGACGTGGAAGCAGATGCCGGCCGGGTCGAGGCCGTGCGCCGCCGCGTAGCGGATCAGGTCGACCGCCATCTCCGGCGCGCAGCCGAACTTGCGGCTCAACGGCCATCGCGCGCCCTTGCTGGAGGCGAGCACCCGGCAGACGACCGCCGATCCGGGCGCGTGCTCGGCGAGCTTCTCCAACTCGCCGAGGCTGTCGAAGGCGAAGGTCCGGACACCCATCCGGTACGCGTACGCGATGTCCTCGGCCTTCTTGATGGTGTTGCCGAAGGACAGGGTGGACGGATGCGCGCCCGCCCGCAGGGCCAGGTCGACCTCGTTGCGGCTGGCCACATCGAAGTGGCAGCCGGCCTCGACCAGCTGGATGAGCAGGGTCGGTTCGGGGTTCGCCTTGACGGCGTAGTAAACCGGCGTGCCGGGGAACGCGGCGGCGATCCGCTGGTACTGCGCGATGGCGATCGAGACGTCAACCAACAGGTAGGGCGTGTCCATATCTCTCCCCCTCTTGGCGCCGCAGTTTACCGATCGAAAATTGTCGTACCCCCGGTCTAGCGTCGCCGTCATGACCACGCTGGAGAACCGCCCCAACAGCGCCCTGCTGGTGATCGACGTGCAGAACGACGTGGTGGCGAGCGCCCACGACCGCGACCGCATCGTCGCCAACATCTCCGACCTGGTCGCCCTCGCGCGCAACGCGGGCGTCGAGGTCATCTGGGTCCAGCACAGCAGCGACGACATGCCGATCGACTCCGAAGGCTGGCAATACGTGCCCGAGCTCAGGCGGGCCGGCACCGAGCCCCTGATCCACAAGCGCTGGCCGGATTCTTTCGAGGAGACCACGCTCGAGGAGGTCCTGGCCGCCCGCGAGGCCGGCCACCTCTACGTCTCCGGCGCCCAGACCGACGAGTGCATCCGCTCCACCCTGCACGGCGCGATCACCCGGGGCTACGACGTGACCCTGGTGGCCGACGCCCACACGACCGAGGACCTGTCGGAATACGGCGCGCCCGCCCCCGACAAGGTGATCGCGCACACCAACCTCTACTGGAAATTCCACCGGGCCCCGGGCCGGAGCGGCGGCACGGCCAATACCGCAGAGGTGACCTTCAAGAGCTGAAACCTGGCCGAGAAAGCCGCCACACGCTGGGATTTTCCCGGAAACTCGGGTGAAACACGCCCTGGTTAGCGTCGTGCCCTCTCCAGGGAAAGCGAGCTTCAGCGTGACCTCATATATAAATCGGCGTTCCCTGCTTCGCGGTGGCGCCGGCCTGGCTCTCTTCGGGGCCAGCTCGGTCCTTCTCGCCGCCTGTGGTGACGACGACTCCTCCTCGCCGTCGTCGTCGGCGTCCGGTGGCGCGAAGAGCTTCGGGGCTCTCAACTACCAGCTGTCCTGGGTGAAGAACGTGGAGTTCGCGGGCGCCTACATCGCGGACACCAAGGGCTATTACACGGCCGCCGGTTTCACTTCGGTCAACCTGATGGCCGGCGGTCCGAACGTCAGCCAGGACGCCGTGGTCGCGTCCGGCAAGGCGCTGCTGGGGATCTCGTCGCCGGACATCACCGCGGCGGCCATCCTCAAGGGGGCCGACCTGGTGATCGTCGGTGCCCAATACCAGAAGAACCCGTTCTGCATCATGAGCCTGGCGTCGGCGCCGATCAATTCGCCGCAGGAGATGATCGGCAAGAAGATCGGTGTGCAGGCCACCAACGAGCCGGTGTGGAACGCGTTCCTCAAGGCCAACAACATCGACCCGAGCAAGGTCACCAAGGTGCCGGCCCAGTTCGACCCGTCGCCGCTGGTGTCCAAGGAGGTCGACGGCTGGTTCTCGTTCTTCACCAACGAGCCCAACCTGCTCAAGACCAAGGGCGTCGACACCGCGGTGATGCTGCTCAACGACCACGGCTACCCGATGGTCTCCGAGGTCTACGTGGTGAAGAAGTCCACGCTCACCTCCGACCGCGACAAGCTGAAGGCCGCCATCATCGGCGACATCAAGGGCTGGACCGACTCGGTCGCCGACCCGAAGGTGGGCGCCAACCTGGCCGCCACCAAGTACGGCAAGGACCTGGGCCTCGACGAGGCCGAGCAGGTGCTCGAGTCGACCGCGCAGAACACCGTGGTCTCGACCGACGACACCAAGAAGAACGGCCTCTTCACCATCACCGACGAGCTGATCGACGAGACGATCAAGACGCTGGCGCTGGGTGGCACCACGATCACCAAGGACAAGCTGTTCGACATGTCGCTCATCACCGAGATCTACACGGAGAACCCGAGCCTCAAGGGGACGTCCTGACCGAGGAGGGCCGGGGGATCGTGCTGCGGGAGCTCACCAAGCAGTTCACGATCCGCCGGTCCACCGTCACCGCCCTCGATCGCGTCGATCTGGACACCCCGGCCGGCGCGTTCGTCGCGCTGCTCGGCCCCTCCGGCTGCGGCAAGTCGACAATCCTGCGCATCCTCGCCGACCTGGAGCAACCCACGTCCGGCGAGGCGTTCGTGCACGGCGAGGAACCGGCCGCCACCCGCCGCAACCACCACCTGGGCATCGCGTTCCAGGACGCGGCGCTGCTGCCGTGGCGGTCGGTGGTCGCCAACATCCGGCTGCCGCTGGAGGTCAGCGGGGTCAAGGTGGACGACCGGACCATCGCCGACCTGATCAAGCTGGTCGGCCTGGAGGGCTTCGAGCAGGCCCGCCCCGCGCAGCTGTCCGGCGGCATGCGCCAGCGGGTGGCGATCGCCCGCGCGCTGGTGGTCGAGCCGCGCATCCTGCTGCTGGACGAGCCGTTCGGCGCACTCGACGAGATGACCCGGCAGCGGCTCAACCTGGAGCTGCAGCGCATCTGGACCGAGCGGGCCACCACCACGCTGCTGGTCACCCACTCGATCGCGGAGGCCGTCTTCCTGGCCGACACGGTCGCGGTGATGAGCGCCCGGCCGGGCCGGATCGTCGCCCAGGTGGAGATCGACCTGCCCCGGCCGCGGACCCCGGAGATGATGCGCACCGCCCGCTTCCACGAGTTGGAGGACCAGCTGAGCGCGCTGCTCTTCGGCAGTGACGCGGAGAAGGAAGACGACAAGGAAAAGGTCGGATGACCAGACCCCGGTGGCTCTACGGCACCGTCGGCCTGCTCGCCCTGCTGATCGTCTGGGAGATCGTCGGCCGCACGGTGTTCGCGGACAGCCGCGCCGTCCCGCCGCCCACCAAGATCCTCAGCCAGCTCGGGCATGACGGCTGGTCGTTCTACTGGCCCAACATCAAGGCCACCCTGAGCGAAGCCGGCCAGGGCTGGTTGTGGGGCAACGCCATCGCGATCGTGCTGGCCCTGTTCCTGGTGCAGTTCCCGGTGATCGAGCGGGCCGGCATGCAGCTGGCGCTGGTGAGCTACTGCCTCCCGGTGATCGCCATCGGCCCGGTGCTGGCCATTCTGTTCAACGGCGACACCTCCAAGGTCATCCTGGCGGCCATCTCGGTCATCTTCACCACCCTGGTGGGCATGCTGGTCGGCCTGCGCAGCGCCGACCGGACCAGCCTCGACCTGGTCCGCGCCTACGGCGGCGGCAAGTGGTCCCAGCTGTGGAAGATCCGCCTCCGCGCGTCGCTGCCGAGCCTCTTCGCGGGCCTGCGCATCGCCGCCCCCGCCGCCATGCTCGGCGCGATCATCGGCGAGTACCTGGGCGCCGAGTCCGGCCTAGGAGTAGCAATGATCAACTCTCAGCAGAGCTTCGCGGTCGAACGGACCTGGGGCATCGCCCTGATCGCGACCGCGCTGTCCGGCGCGGCTTACGCCCTGACCGCCCTGGTGGGCCGCACCCTCACCCCGTGGGCGGCGAAATGACCACCGGCCGGCGCGCACTGCTCCGCCTGGTCAAGGGGGTCGGCGGCGCCGTCCTCTCGATCGCCGTCATCTGCGGCGTCTGGCAACTGCTGGTCAAGGGCTTCCACCTCGACCCGTTCCTGACCCGCGGCCCGCTGGACGTCTGGAAATACCTGACCGACCCGACCCACGGCCCCGAGCGCACACTGCTCTGGGAGGCCAGCAAGGTCACCGCCCTGGACGCGGCGATCGGCCTGCTCGGCGGCACCGTGGCCGCGCTGGTCACCGCCCTGGCCTTCGCCCTGTGGCGGCCGGTCGAGCAGACGCTGCTGCCGATCGCGATGGCCCTGCGAGCCGTCCCGCTGGTCGCGATGACCCCGCTGATCGCCCTGATCTTCGGCCGCGGCCTGCTGGCGGTCACGGTGATCGCCGGGATCGTCACGTTCTTCCCGGTCCTGGTGAACGTCTCGCTGGCCCTGCGCGCGGTCCCCCGCTCCTCGATGGACCTGATGCACGCCTACGGCGCCTCCCCCTACGCCACCCTGCTGCGCGTCCAGCTCCCCGGCGCACTGCCGGCGCTGTTCGCCGCGATGCGCGTGGCGGCGCCGCTGGCCCTGGTCGGCGCTCTGCTGGCCGAGTGGCTGGCCACCGGCAAGGGCCTCGGCTACATGATGCTGGCGTCGGTGACGACGTTCGAACTGGACCGCATGTGGACCGGCGTCACCATCGTCACGGTCGCCTCGATCCTGCTCTACACCCTGATCAGCGTGATCGAGCAGCTGACGCTCACCCGTTACGCCCCCGAGCAGCAGGCGCGGGCCCTCTGATCGGTCGCGGTCAGGTCCACCCGATCGGATTGCCGGTCGTCAGCGCGGCCGCACCGAGCCGCCGCAGCACGGCCACCAGGCGGAAGTCCGCCGCCGAGCGCGGCCGGACCCGCACCGCGAGCCGTTGCGGCGGCACCGGCAGAAAGCCGGCGACCGGCGTCGTCGCCAGGCGGACCTGGCGCCCGTCGCCGGTCAGCTCCAACTCGCCGCCGGGCAGCACCCGCTGCTCGAACCGCATCGCCCGGAACAGCGTGACCGGCGGCTCCGCACGATCGACGACGAAGAAACCGGCCGGGTCGACCCCGAAGTCGTAGCGCCCCCACGAGAACACACCGTGATGGCGCTTGAGGTAGCCATACAGCGCGTCACCGGTGGCCTCGTCGACCAGCACGATCTCGTCGGCGAGCCGGGCCGAACTCTCGAAGAAGTCGAGCTCGGCCAGGACCGCGGGCACCGCCGCGGCGGGAATGCAGCCGTCGTTGGTCTTCGGCAGGTGCCGCAGCAGCACCGGAAAGTTCGCCGCGCCCGCCCCCACCAGGGCCTCCGCGAGATAATGCACCGCGGCCCAGGCGCCGATCTGCTCGTCGAGAAACTCCATGTCCGGATGCGAACACCCGTTCCGCAGCCAGTCCTCGACGGCGCCGTGCTCGTCCGCATTGTCGCGACTCCACGGCACCAGCAGCCCGAGCCGCCCGCTCTCGTCGAAGCCGATCGGCCCGATCCCCGGCGGCGCCACCGCCACCCCGTCCCGCCAGCAGCGGCAATGCACAAAAGCGCTGACCCCCACGACCGAAAACCTATCGCAGCAGTACGGCTGAGGCCGCCCCGCAAAACAACGGCAGTTCCGCCGCGCACGCCCGGCCGGTTGCATGGCCGAGCCGATCACGCCGCTACCGGCCCGGCGACAAGGTCGGGTCTCGCCGCGAGCGGAGGGCCCGAAATCCTGAAAGTTGGTGTCTCGGCGCGAGCGGAGGGCCCGAAATCCTGGGAGTTGGTGTCTCGGGCACGAGTCGAGGCCCCGCAATTCCGGAAATAGGGATGGAACTGCCGACGGGCGACTCTGATGCTCCAGGGCCTGACCCCTTACCTATGACGCCGGTCACAGGTAGATTCCGGGAAAGAGATCGATAGATCTGGATGGTCAACATGGTGGATCAGTTCCGCATCGTGACCGACCCGGTGGCCGACTCGATCGGGGCCTCCGCGATCTTCGCGGCGCTCCCCCTGCTCACTCTCTTCGTGCTGCTCGGCGCGCTGCGCATGCGTGCCTGGCTCGCCGGGGTCATCTCGCTCGTGGTCGCGCTCGTGGTGGCGATCGTCGTCTACTCGATGCCGGTCGGCCAGTCGCTGCTGTCGGCCACCGAGGGCGCGGCGTTCGGGTTCTTCCCGATCCTGTGGATCGTGCTCAACGCGATCTGGGTCTACAACCTGACCGTGGTCAGCGGCCACTTCGACGTGCTGCGCCGGTCGATGGCCCGGGTCAGCCCGGACATGCGCATCCAGGCGATCATCGTGGCGTTCTGCTTCGGCGCGCTGCTCGAGGCGCTCGCCGGCTTCGGCACACCGGTCGCGGTGACCGTGGTCATGCTGATGGCGCTGGGCTTCCCGCCGATCCGGGCCGCCGCCGTGGCGCTGATCGCCAACACCGCCCCGGTCGCGTTCGGTGCGCTCGCCACCCCGATCACCACGCTCGGCACGGTCGCGTCCGGCGCCGGTGACGATCCACGCCTCAACGCCGACACGCTCGGCGCGATGGTCGGCCGGCAGACCCCGCTGCTGGCGGTGATCGTCCCGCTGATCCTGGTCGCGGTGATCGACGGCCGCCGCGGCATGCGCCAGACCTGGCCGGCCGCCGCGGTCGCCGGCGTGGTGTTCGCGGTGGCGCAGTTCCTGGCCTCCAACTACATCTCGGTCGCGCTCACCGACATCATCGCCTCACTGTTCGCCGCGGCCGCGGTCGTCCTGCTCCTGCGCGTCTGGCAGCCCGCCGAGATCCCGCCGCTCCACGCGGAGGCGACCGCCGAAGAACGAGGCGCCGCAACCGCCGACACCGGAGCAGCCAGCAACGCGAGGGCCGGCAGCGCCGAAACCACCAACGCGAAGGCCGGCAGCGCAGGAGCCGACGCAAGAACCGGCAGCGCAGGAGCCGACGCAAGAACCGGCAGCGCAGGAGCCGACGCAAGAACCGGCAGCGCAGGAGCCGGCGCAAGAACCGGCAGCGCAGGAGCCGGCGCGGAAGCGGCAGGCGGCGCGAGCTCTGGTGCGGCGCCCGGTGACGACGCGACCGGCAGTGCGGCGCCCGGCCGCGCTCGGAAAGCCACGGTTGGGAGCCGCAGTGCCGGCGGGCGCGATGAGCCTGTGACGGCTGGGTCGGCGCGGAGCGCCGGGGGCGGCCGGGAGGCGTACACCGTCAAGGAGAGTGACCGGCCCGCTGAGATCGCCCGTGCGTACGCCCCGTATTTGATCATTATTGCGATCTTCTCGGTGGCGAGCATCGGGCCGATCAAGAGCGCGCTCGCCAAGGAACCCTGGACGACCGTGTTCGCGTGGCCGGGGCTGCACGTGGTGGGCGCCAGCGGGAAGCCGCTCTCGTCGCTCAACTTCACGTTCGGCTGGCTGCCGGCGGCGGGCACGCTAATGATCTTCGCGGGGATCATCACGGCGATCGTGCTGCGGGTCGGCGCAGGCCGGGCAGTGCGGGCCTACGGGGAGACCTACTGGAGCCTGCGGCACGCGATCGTCACCGTGATGGCGGTGCTGGCGCTCGCCTACGTGATGAACCAGTCGGGGCAGACCAACACGCTCGGCGAGTTCCTCGCGGCGACCGGCGGCTTCTTCGTCTTCCTGTCGTCGATCCTCGGCTGGATCGGGGTCGCCGTGACCGGGTCGGACACGTCGTCGAACGCGCTCTTCGGCGCCCTGCAGGTGCAGACCGCGACGAAGGCCGGCCTCGACCCGGTGCTGCTGGCCGCGGCCAACTCGTCCGGCGGCGTGCTCGGCAAGATGATCAGCCCGCAGAACCTGGCGATCGCGGCGGCCGCGGTCGGCATGTCCGGCAAGGAGGGTGACATCTTCCGCCGGGTGATCGGCTGGAGCATCGTGCTGGTGCTGATCATGTGCGTGCTGGTGACGTTGCAGGGCACCCCGGTTCTGGGCTGGATGGTGCCGTAACCGAGCCACTACGGTGAGAGAGTGCTGACTCCTCGCGATCGCACCCTTCTCGCGCCCCACCTGGCCCTGCTGCGGGCCGCCCGGTCCGAGCTGGCGGCGGCCCGGCTGGCGCTGGCCGACGCCGAGCAGCAGGCCGGCGACTCCCGCTCCGGCACCGACTGGCGCGACCGCGTGCTGGGCGGGTTGTTAAGCGTCGACGAGGGCCGCTCGCGGCGGTTCCGGGCGGCCCGGCGGGCCGGTAAGACGGCGCAGTCGCAGGTGGAGGAGGCCTCGAAACGCTACGCGAAGTACGCCACCCGGATGGACGAGCTGCTCGAGCCCATCCTCCGCCGCGATGACCAGTTCTTCCGGCGGGTGCTGGCCGCGATCAATGAGTGTGACAAGGCGCTGCGCTCCTGCGAGCTGGTGCGCGAGCAGATCGGCTCGGCGCTGGCCAGGCCGGCTCAGAGCGCCCGCCGGCCGAGCGGCGAGAAGGACACCGCGACCTGGCACGAGGCCGAGTTCGCCCGCCGGCGGTTCGACGAGCTGGCCGCCGAGGTGCAGCAATCGGTGCCCCGGCTGCGCCGCTCGATCGCCCAGGCCGCCCGGACGGTCGCCGAGGTGACCGGCGGCCGGCGGCCGGTCGAGCCCCGGCTGGACTCGGGCGCGCTCAACCGGCGCGGGCGGGCGGCCGAGCAGCCGTTACGCGGGTTGCAGCGCCAGCTCGAAACCGCGATCAAGGAGATCACCTCGTGGCGGGTCCGAGCCGACGCCGCTCGCACCGCGGCCCTGCGGACCGCGGAGGAAAGCCTGTAGATCTAGACGAACGTGCAGTTGTTGGCGTCGTCGCATTGCCCCCGCGGCGATGCGATCGTCGAGAAGATGCCCGGGGTGAACCAGCCCGGGTTCGTGAGCAGGAAGGTCACGGACGATTCGAAGCTGCCGGCCCCCCAGGAGAAGAAGGTGGCGTCGCCGGTGACGTCGGCTCCGTAGGTCAGCTTCTGAGTCGGGAATTCCAGACCGTCCAGATCGCAGTTTCCGTCGCAGAAGGCCAGGCCCCAGACGCCGGTACCGACGGCGGAGCCGGTCTGCCCGTACGACCGGATGATCACGTGCTGTTGCCAGGCATCGTCGCCGGTGGCCGGGCTGGAAAGGTTGAAGACCAGGAAGCCCATGGTGCCGACCACCTGCGCGGTGGTGGTGTCGTAGACCTTCAGGAACCAGTCCTGGATGGAACACGCCTGGGTCTCGGTGGCCCACCAGCCGGTGAAGGCCCGGCGGAGGCACCATTTCGGCAGCCCGTCCGGCGCCTTCGACACCAGGCTCACGATGGCCCTGGCCGTCGGGTGGGCACGCAGCTCGGCGCATTCGACGTCGGGAACGCCCGCGGCCGCCAGCTTCGGCAGCTTCGCGACCGCGGAGGCGCAGTCGGTCTGCTGGGGTGGCGTCGCGGTGATGGTTGCCGGTGGCGGGGTGGCGGCCGACGCCGGTGGCGCGCCGCCGAGGACGGCGACGGCCACGGCGACGGCGGCCAGCAATCGTTGAGAAGTTCGCATGAGTTAAGGCCTACCAAAGGAACGAGTTGATCTCTGCCCCGCTGCCAGGCCTTATCTCATTTGGACATATCGCCGCAGCTAGCGGCGGGTGACCGACACCGCGGTCAGCTTCACTCCCTCGAGGGTGTCGGCGGCGCCGCCGTCGCTGGTCACGGCGAGGGCCAGAGTGTTGTGGCCGTGCGGGTCGAGCACGCCGTTGGGCAGTGCGAACGTGTGCTGCGGGCCCACGTCGGCGATGTACTGGCCGAGGTTCCAGCCGTTCAGGAACACCAGCACGCGGTAGTGGCCGCCGGATCGGGGAACCGACGGATCGCCGATGGTCAGGCCGATCGACGCGTCCAGTTCGGCCGGGATCCGCAGGTCGAACGCGGTGCGGTACCACGAGGTGCCGGCCACCGCGGTGGTGTCCGGGACGGTCCGGGTAGTCCACGAGCGGTCCTTGAAGCCGGGCAGGTGCCAGCCGTTGCGCTCGCCGTACAGGCCGCCGTTGTTCAGCGGTCCCCGCACCGGATCGGTCAGCGCGCCGCCCTGGATGCGCCAGGTCGCCCCGGCCAGCGAGGCGCCGATCAGGCCGCGGCCCTCCTTGTGCGCGTCGTTGACGCCACCGTCCTCATTGTGCGAGTCGTTGCGCACCATCACCGACAGCACGTGATCGCCGTCGCCCTGCAGTTCGGCCGGGACGGCGAACGTCGCGGTGCCCCGGGTCGGCGGCGACGCCAGCCCGGTCGGCAACACGTTCTGCCCCAGGTAGACGCCGTCCAGCCAGGCCTGCAGCAGGCCGGCGCCGCCACCGCCGTAATCCAGCGACAGCGACGACGGCAGCGAGCCGGTGACATGCCCCCGATACCAGACGTCGCCGTGGTGGAAGCCATAGTCGTCGGCGGTCAGCACCGGCTGCCCGGCGGGTGGCTTCGTGGTGCTGTTGGTGCTGGTCAGGTCGGCGACGCGCCACGCACTGTCGTCGAAACCGGCGGTCGCCTCCGGCGATTCCGCCGAGTATTTCCAGGTGGTCAGCGCGGGCAGGGAGATCTGCCGCGGCCCGTCCAGCTTGCGTACGGCGAGAAGACTCCCCGACGACGTGGGCCGCGCCGCGATCGGCGCGCCGTTCCAGGTGACCACCCGGGACAGCGGCGGCCCCCACACCTCGAGCGCGGACGCGGCCGTGGTGTCGCCGGTCAGCTGGAGCACGCCGCCGTGCGATCGGGCCGACCGGACCAGTTGCGGCCCGCGCACCAGGGTCGAGTCGACCCGCCAGAACGTGGCCGCGGTCGCCTCGTCGGCGATCAGCAAGGTCAGTGGCGCCCGGCCGGCCGCGGTCACCCGTACCCGAATCAATCCGGAATGAGCGTAAGAAATCCGCAGATCTCCCGTGGCCGGGTCGTAGGCGGCGTCAGCCGCTCCTTCCAGCACCTTCACCGTGGGCGCGGACGGATAGCGCAGCACGGTCTCGCCGCTCTCCCCGGCCCGGCCGTGCAGCAGGGCGACGCCGTTCAGGTGGGTCTCGATCTCCGAGGTCGAGTAGACGAGGTGGTTGCCCTCCAGGTCGTAGTTGGCGACCAGCGTCTTCGCGTCCTGACCGGTCAGCCGCAGCGGCACGGTGTAGTCACCGATCGGGAACGTGAAGCTGTCGTCGGTGGTGGCGCTGGACGGGTTGTGCACGGCGAAGTAGAGGTTCGTGCCGGTGTCCGGGTTGACGGTGTGCTCGATCCGGACGGCCGCCGACGAGGCCGCGACGTCGGCGCCCTTCTCCACCTTGGTCAGCGGCTTGACCGTCTGCACGAAGTAGCCGAGCTCCCGCAACGCCTCGGTCTTCGCCTTGAGCTCGCGGAACTCGCCGATGGCCGCGCCGTAGTCGTAGGAGCTGTAGACGACCGGCGCCGGCAGCCAGCCCCACGAGGTGCCGCCGACCGTCATGTAGAAGTTCTGCACGGTGATCCGGTTGGCGATGTTGGCGCCGTAGAAGACCCGCTCGTAGCCGTTGCCCTGGCGGACCCCGGTGCACGGATAGGTGCCGACGCTCCCCCAGTAGTCGAACCAGCCCCCGCCGAACTCGGCCACGAAGCCGGGGGTGTTCGGCGAGGCGGTGGCGCCGCCCTTGGCCCCGCCGGCGCCCTGGATGCCCCAGTCGGGGGCGGCGCTGGGCGAGCCGACCGAGCCGTCGGTGTGGCAGGTGCCGCCGGGATAGCCGTCGAACGCGTACATGTCGACCGGGCCGGGGACGGTTCCGGGCACGCCGGACGACGCGGGCACCCAGTAGCCGTTGCGCCCCTTGTCGTTGTGGAAGATCGGCACCGAGATGCCGTCGGCGCGGGCCTTGTCGTACAGGTGCTGCAGGTAATTCCGTTGGGTCGTGCCGGTGGCGGCAAGCTCGTTCTCGACCTGGTAGAGGATGACCGACCCGGTGCCGTTGGTCAGCTGATGCTTGGCCAGGATCGCGTCGATAGCGGTCTGCCACTCGTCGGTGGCGGCCAGGTAGTCGGGCGCGTCGGTGCGGGCCTTGCCGGCCTGGGTGGACAGCCACGCGGGGAAGCCGCCGCCGTCGACCTCGGCGTTGATGTACGGGCCGGGGCGCGCGATCACGTACAGCCCGACCTGCTCGGCGATGGTGAGCAGGCGGTCCATGTCGCGGACGCCGGTGAAGTCGTAGACCCCGGGCGCCGGCGAGTGGTAGGCCCAGTTGAAGTAGAAGGAGACCGTGTTGAAGCCGGTGGCCTTCATCTTCTCCAGGGTGTCGCGCCAGAGTTCGGCGCTCGGGATGCGGAAGGGGTGCATCTCGCCGGACCAGATGAAGGTCCGCTCCCCTCCGATGATCATCGAGTACTGATCGAAGGAGACGGTTTTCGCATGGCTTTGCGGCGGGGAGACCGGCTTGGTGGTAGCCGACGCCGGTGTCGGCGCGGTGGTGGCGAGGAGCATGCCGAGCAGCAGAGCGAGGACGCGTCGGAAGCTCGTTCCATCGAAGCGCATCGACACATGCTAGGTGATTGACATCGGTAAATCTCGATGCAAAGGTACGGACACCCCTGGTGTCAGCGTGTCGCCGACCCGTCACGCGCGCCCTACCCCGAAGAGCAGAAGGAACCCTTCATGCGCCTACGACGGGCCATCGCACTCAGTGCTGCCGCCATCGCGGCCGCCACCGGCATCCTCGCCGGACCCGCCTCAGCGGCTCAGGCCGCCCCCGCCCCCACCATCGCGGCCACCACCCTCGCCAACACGATCAAGCTGAGCAACTGCTCGGCCTCGCTGGTGCGCTTCCCCACCTCGGTCAGCACCGACCGGGCGATGATGCTCACCAACGGACACTGCTACGAGGGCGGCATGCCCGGCGCCGGCGTCGTGATCCAGAACAAGACCAGCACGCGCAGCGGCTCGCTGCTCAACTCGGCCGGCACCGCGCTCGGCACGGTCCGTGCCGACCGGGTCATCTACGCCACGATGACCGGCACCGACGTGACGCTCTACCGGCTCAGCTCGACGTTTGCGACGCTGTCCAGCCGGTACGGGGCCACTCCGTACACGATCTCGAGCAGCCGGCCGGCCGCCGGTTCCAGCATCGACATTCCCTCCAGCTACTGGAAGGAGATCTGGAACTGCAAGATCAATAGCTTCGTGTACCAGCTGCGCGAGGGCGACTGGACCTGGTCCGACTCGATCAAGTACGACGCGAACTGCGACACGATCCACGGCACCTCGGGTTCGCCGATCGTGGACGCGACCAGCGGTCAGATCGTCGGCATCAACAACACCGGCAACGACGACGGCGCGAGCTGCACGCTGAACAACCCGTGCGAGGTGGACGCCAACGGCACCACCCACGTTTACCAGGGGCAGAGCTACGGCGAGCAGACGTACTGGTTCACCACCTGCGTCAACGCGAGCCGCACCATTGATCTGACCGTGTCGGGTTGCCTGCTGGCCAAACCGACAAGCTGACTCGTACGAACGGTGGAATCACCGCAGGTCCGGCGGCACTTTGCCGCCGGACCACATTTTTATGAATCGAAATAGTCACTTGATCGAATCACCTATTCGGGTGTGCGTTTTATTCCGGACAAATGCCGTGAATTACCTATGATCTTCACATCGGCAAAACCCGGATACGAAGAGGTGGATCGATGAATAAAGCAGCACGCATGATCGCGATGTCGGGAATGGCCGCGGTTGCCGCACTGGCTTTCAGCGCCGGCCCGGCCGCTGCCGCGTCGGCCTCGGCGGCCTCGCCGGCCCCGTCCGCGAGCAAGTCCACGACCTCGGCCGCGGAGAAGCAGTCCTACCGCGCCCGGGTCGTCAACTACTACCGCAGCCCGATCGCCTGCAACAAGGCCGGCCGCTTCGGCGAGTGGCGCAACAGCTGGGACGACTACACCTGCTACCGCGTGCCGTTCGGCTTCAAGCGCGGCTGGTGGGCACTGTCGGTGCGCTGGGACAACCACGGCTTCCCGGGCCACGGCCACGGACCGGGCTTCCCGGGCGGCCCGGGTCACGGCCCCGGCTTCCCCGGCGGCCCGGGTCACGGCCCCGGCTTCCCGGGCGGCCCGGGTCACCCCGGCCCGCACTTCCCGGCCAAGAAGTAATGCATCTCTGAAAGCAGTAATGGCCGAGGGCCGCATCCCATCCGGGGTGCGGCCCTCACCGTATTTCAAACATCGAATTCCCGGGATCACCGGAATTGCCCGCGCCATTGACAGCTTTCGTTGTCAAACGCAGAATGGGAGCGCTCCCATATCCTCTTAGCATTCACCCACCTGGAGAGCCATGCAGTCCGCGATTCCCCGTCGCGCGGCACTGGGCGCAGCCCTGCTCGCCGCAACCGCCCTGGTCGCGCCACCGGCGCAGGGCGCCTTCGCCGCCACCACACCGGTCAGCGTCACCGTCAACGCCCGCGCCGGATTGGCCACCGTCCCGGCCACCGCGCTCGGCGTCAACGACGCCATCTGGGACTCCCAGCTGGGCACGAACGCCGTGGCCGACCTGCTCGGCGACGCCGGCGTCAACATGATCCGCTACCCCGGCGGCTCCTACGCCGACATCTACCACTGGGAAACGCACACCGCACCCGGCGGTTATGTCGCCCCGAACACCGACTTCGACACCTTCATCGCGTCGGCCAAGCGCACCGGCGCCGAGCCGATGATCATCGCCAACTACGGCACCGGCTCGGCATCGGAGGCGGCCGCCTGGGTCCGGTACGCCAACGTGACCAAGGGCTACGCGGCCAAATACTGGACGATCGGCAACGAGAACTACGGCAACGGGCGCTACGGATCGGCCTGGGAGGCCGACGACCACACCGACCTGAGCCCCACCCAGTACGCGAACGAGGTGGTCGCCTACGCCGACGCGATGAAGGCGGTCGACCCGACGATCAAGGTGGGCGCGGTGCTCACCACCCCGGCGAACTGGCCGGACGGGATCGTCGCCGCCGGCGACAGCGCCACCTGGAACCAGACCGTACTGGCCATCGCCGGCCCGCACATCGATTTCGCCGACGTGCACTGGTACCCGGGCGGCAGCACCGCGGCCGAGGCGATCGGCAAGACCCAGTACCTCGACGACACGGTCTACGCGCTGCGGCAGCAGATCGATTCCTTTGCCGGCCCGAACGCCGCCAAGATCGGGATCAGCCTCACCGAGCTGAACGTCGGGGTCGGCCAGAACACCCAGCCCGGCGCGATCTTCCTGGCCGACGCGTACTCCAGCCTCATCGCCAACGGCGTCTTCACGGTGCAGTGGTGGAACGTCCACAACGGCATCGGCACCCCCTCCACGGTGGCCGGCCAGCAGGACTACAACGACTTCGGGCTGCTCTCCAGCGGCACCTGCACGGCCGACAACTCGGTCTGCGAGCCGGCGCTCAACACACCGTTCGCGCCGTACCACGCGCTGAAGCTGCTCTCGTCGTTCCTGCACCCGGGCGACCAGATGATCCGCGCCGCCACCTCCGATCCGCTGATCACCGCACACGCGGCCCGCCGGCCCAACGGCGATCTGTCGGTCCTGCTGATCAACAAGGACCCGTCCTCGGCCCACGACGTGGCGCTGAACTACAGCGGTTACACCCCGTCGTCGGCGGCCCCGACCGTACTCACCTACGGCAACGGCGACACGGCCGCGCACGCGGGATCGGCGAGCACGCTCCCGGCGTACTCGCTGACGCTGTTGACCCTTCATCCGTCCGCCGCGGCGACCGCGCCGCAAGCGCCGTCGCAGCTCGCCGCCTCGGCGGTCACCGACCGCACCGCGACGATCAGCTGGACCGGGAACGCCGCAAAGTTCGAGATCTATCGCGCCAACGGCGCGGTGAGCGAACAGCTCGGCGAAACCACCGGCAAGTCCTTCACGGTACGTAACCTGCAGCCCGGCACTCGTTACACGGTCAACGTGCTGGCCCGCGACGCGGCCGGCAACCAGTCGTGGTCGTCGGCGCCGCTCACCTTCACCACCGGCGCGCCCACGACCAGCAGTTGCTCGGTGAAGTTCGCCGACACCAACGACTGGGCCAGCGGCTACGTCGGGCAGATCGACATCACCAACACCGGCGCGGCCCCGCTGAACGGCTGGACCCTCGCCTACACCTGGCCCACCTCGTGGCAGAGCGTCAGCAGCGGCTGGAGCGCCACCTGGACCCAGACCGGCGCCGACGTGCGCGTGACCAGCGACGCAACGCTGGCCGCAAACGGCGGCGCAACCTCGGTCGGCTTCGTCGGCGCCTACAGCGGCCCGAACATCCTGCCGACCGCCTTCACCCTGAACGGCACGGTCTGCTCTCTCACCTGATCACCGGCGGTAACCCGGGCTCCCCGCCCGGGTTACCCACGCCGGTTACCGTCCGGCCGATGCGGCTCCTCGAGTACGTGTTGGTCTTCTTCGGACTCGTCGGCCTCTACATCGCGATCCACGTGCCCGGCGGCCCGATCCCGGTGTTACTGCTGGCCGCCGGGTTGATCGTCGTTTATCTGCGGCGCGCCGGCGTCCGCCTTCTTCGCGCCGGCGCGCTGCGGGCGTTGCCCGGGGTGCTCCTTCTGTGGGCGGTCGTCTCGGTGCTGGCCGTGGTCGCGGTCGCGGCGTTCGACCGCGACCACCTGTTCGACCTGCCACGCCGGGAGCCACTGCTCTGGCTCCTGATCATCGTGTTCTATCCGCTCGTCTCGGTGTACCCGCAGGAGCTGCTGTTCCGCGCGTTCCTGCTGCGCCGCTACGAGCCCGTCTTCGGGACCGGCCCGGCCGCCGCCGCGGCGAGCGCGGCCGCATTCGGCTTCGCCCACCTGCTGTTCGGCAACGTGCTCGCGGTGCTCGCCACGATCGCGGGCGGCTGGCTGTTCGCCCGCCGCTACCAGCGCACCGGCTCCCTGCTCGTGGTGTCGGTCGAGCACGCCCTCTACGGCATAACCATCTTCACGGTCGGGCTGGGCCAATACTTCTATCACGGGGCGGCCTCTCTCTAGAGAGATCCTTCGCTGTCCGAGCCGCCCTGCTTCGGAAAACGGGCCGCGTTGGTTTCTCCGAGCCGTGAGCGCAAGCATTTCGGCGACGGCCAAAAGCCTCGCCGGCGCGGGCCATCGTGGACTTCAATGCGATTGCTGGCCGGCCGGCGGCGGACACCGACCGGTCGATGATGATATTGAGACGCCGAGTCGGGAGACAGACATGAACGCGCGTGGCCTACGGCCCATCCACATCTGGACGGTTCTCGCCCTTTCCGTCGCGACGTCGATCAGCCTGCACAAACACCGACGCTATCCGGGGCGGCACCGCAGAAAGTAATTCGATCAAGCCGGAGCGCTACCCAAAAGCTCGCCGCTTCCAGATGACGAGAGATCAGTGACGCCCGAAAGGCTTTCGCCAATGCGTGGCCGGGAACGAGGATCGGCCTTCTCAACGGTTTACGAGGTGGGACCCATGGCAGTCGCCCGCATGCATCTGACGCCGCAGGACATCGGCAAGATCCGTTTGTTGCCTGAGCCGAACCCGGTCATGGAGATCATGGCGAGCACCATCCTGCTCCGCGAGACCACGACCGACCCGTTCCTGCAGGGCTGGCGCACACGCTCGTCCCGGGCGTTGGGCCGGGCGGCCGCCCCGATCATGAACGTGATGGGCACCCGGCTTTTCACGGACACGGACGTCATCACTCGCCACGCCCTGCACACGGAAAGCATCGATTCGGTGCTGGATGCGTTCTTGGCGACGCCCCGGTCGACGATGGACCGCGATTTGGCCTTTCTCGCGCAGAACGGTGGAGAACCGGCACGAATCGAGAGTGAACTGCGAGGCGGCCCGAGAGACGCGATGGCGACCATCGCCAAAACCCTGACGATCTATCATCGCAACGTGGTCGCGCCCCAATGGGACCTGAACGTGCGCCACAGCTATCTCGGCTTTGTCGAGCAGCGGCGGAGACTCGCCAAGAACGGGGTCGACTGGTTGCTGCGGAATCTGCATCCGCTCATCACCTGGGAACCGCCATTCCTGACGCTACATATGGCATGCGGCCTGGACCCGCGTCAATGGGGGCCGTGCCCCATTCATAATCCGACCACCGGCACCTCGGCTTTCTCCGTCAACGGTCGGGGCCTCGTGCTCGTCCCCTCGTTCTTCGCCCGTGACCCGATGATCTGGGTCGCCGAATTCGACGACGAGCCGGCCGTCGTCCTCTATCCGGTGGCCGCCGATTGGACCGCTCTGGGCAATGGCACTCAACGGTCCTTCGTCGAGCTTGCGCCCGTGATGGGGCGCGCCCGGGCCGCCATCCTCCAGGTTCTGGCGGCAGGACCGTGCACGACCACCGACCTCGCCCGGACGATCCAGGTCTCCGTGGCGTCGGCGAGTGAGCACTGCGCGGCCCTGCGACGCGCCAGTCTGGTGCTGAGCATCCGCAACGGCATGAGCGTCAACCACTCGCTCACCGAAATGGGAGCCGCGCTGCTGAGTGGAATGATCTAGAGCCGCGACCATCGACCTGCCGGACTCGGCGTCGAGCTCGTCCGCGGTTCGTCCACTGCCGGCAGGCTGGTTCTGAGCCGCGGCGAATCCGCCGGGATCGGCCCGCGGATCTGCCGGGCCACCGCGCGCCACCAGCCCATCTCGAAGCGGCCGCCGTCCGCCTCGAAGGCGCCGCGTAGGTCGGGCCAGGCCAGGCCCGGGTGTTTGTGGTGGACGCCGTGCAGGTTGAAGGCCAGCACGAACGACTCGAGCGTGCGGGGCAGGTGCAGGTTCATTGCCTCGAGTGGCTCGTCCAGGGCTGTCTCGTAGTGGTAGGCGTTGTCGGCGACCGACACCAGGACGGCCCGGGCGGCGAGTGCCATGAGCAACATCCACCAGTGCGGGCCGTACGCGGTGAGCGCGCCCGCATAGGCGAGCACGATCAGGATCGCGTCGAGGCGGAACCGGCCGAGCTTGCGGCCGGTGATCGCGTCGAACAGCAGCGCGGTCACGGTGTCGGGGGTGTCCAGCAGGTGGCGCAGCCGGTGCCAGAGCCGCCGCGGCGCGAGGGCCAGGATCACCGAGGCGGCTTCGGCCAGGTAAAGGCCGCCGAACAACCGCAGGTAGTAGCCGGGTGCGCGGGCCGCCCAGGTGGTTTTCGCCGGCTCGTACACCTCGGTGCGCTCCCTCGGCGTACGGGAAAAGCGGTGGTGCAGTAGGTGTCCGGATTTCAAGAGGATGAATGGCGCGCCGTAACCAATGCCGAGGGCGCGGCCGAGGCGATCGTTCCAGGTGCGGTCGCGCAGCAGCGAGCCGTGGATCGACTCGTGCAGGATCGACCAGAACGGCGTGCTGGTCAGCACCAGAGGGACCAGCAGCCAGCCGTACGCGTTGCTGCGCGGCAGCAACACCAGCGGGATGACGAACAGTTGCAGGCTGAGAGAGCCGAGGGCGCCGGCGACCAGGACGGTCGAGGTCGTCGTTGCGCCAGATGTTCGTGATGGCACGGGCGGAAAGCTAGACCCGGTGTCCGACCAGGACGTGTACGGAGTGCGACGCCGGCCGGAGCTTTTCCGCTCCGGCCGGCGTCTCCCCTCATCCCCGAGTAACAGCTACATGGCGATGTTCGCCTGCGGGCCCGAATACGTCTTGACCAGCGACGGCACGTCGGCCGCCGGGTCCAGGGTGTACGAGTAGAAGCTGCTCGGCGTGAATGCGGAGCCGCCGCTCACCTGCTTGCCGGTGCAGCTCACGGCGATGCTGCCGGACTGTTTGAGCTGGCCCTTGGTGGTGTCGTCGATGTTCCACGGGTTGTTGACGTGGTCGAAGTAGCTGTTCTCCAGCACCATCTTCGTGCTGCCGCGCGACAGGTTGCCGTACGAGGTGATGTTCTGCAGGTAGTTGTTGTAGAGGTGCGCGTAGAGGACGTTGTCGGTGCTGGGGTTGCGCTGCGTCGAGGCCTGGGTCCAGTTGTGGTGGATGGTCATCCGGGCGGTGACGTTGTCGGTCCAGCCGATGCCGTACGTCTTGTTGTGCGCCCCGAAGATGTTCCAGGACGTGGTGACGTACGTGGTGTCCTTGCGGCTGTCGATCATGCCGTCGTTGATGTTCTGGAACTTGTTGTGGTCGATCCAGACGTGGTCGGCGGTGTCCATCTGGATGCCGTCGTAGTCGTACGTCTTGTCGTCCGGGTCGTCCTCGGTCATCGCGGTGTCGCCGATGGTCAGGTTCCGGATGATCACGTTGTGGATGCCGGTGCCGAGGAAGATGCCGCCGGCCTTGATCCGCCCGGTGGCGCCGACCCCGATCAGGGTCTTGTTGCTGGTCACCGGGATCTCGTAGCCGTAGGTCGGCACGGTGATCGTCCCGCTGATCCTGATCACGTAGGCAGCGCTGGCCGTCGCGTACTTCAGCAGGTCGGCGTAGGTCGTGACGGTGACCGTCGTGCCGCCGGCGCCGCCGGTCGTGCCGCCGCCGGTCGAGGCGAAGCCGTCGGCCGTGTTGGACCAGGTGCGGCCGCCGGTCGATCCGCCGGCGGAGACCGCGTTGAAGGCCCACTGCTTGTTGGTGTTGGCCGTGCAGGTCTCCTGGATGATCGCCGCGCCGCTCGCCGTCGAGGCGGCGGCGTCACTCAGGCACAGGCCACTGTTGACGTTGATCACCTGGAACGTGTTGGTGCCGCTCGCGACCAGCGTGAACAGCTGGTTGGACTGAGAGGAAACGCACGTGTACTGCTGCAGCTGCACACCTGAGGTCTTCGACGCGGCCGGCACGTCGATGCACTTGCCGCTGTTGACGTTGACCAGTTGGTACTGCGAGCTGGTCACCGCGGTCAGCTTGAACTGCTGCCAGGCCGCGCCGTCGGTGCAACCCCACTGCTGAAGCAGCGCACTGTTGTCCTTGGAGCCGGCGGTGACGTCGATGCACTTGGCGCTCTTGGTGACCGCGAGCTGGTAGGTGCCGCCCGCCGCGGGCAGCGTGGCCGCCTCGGAAGGCATCATCGAGACCGCGACCAGCACGGCCGGAACGGCGACGGCCGCGACCGCCCCGAAGATCAGTTTCTTTCTCACTGAGTCACCTTTCGTTCGCGACTGCGGGGCTCGCAAAACCGGCTCACTCCTCGCGCTCACAGTGGGTTCCATCCATCCGTGCCGGCAAGGTACTTCTGCGGGGTGTAGCTGGCGGCCGTCGAGTCGGACATCTGCGGCCGGTTGCTGTTGGTGGTCGCGCCCGAGCCGGTGTTCTTGTATTCGTAGAAGCGCGCGTTCTTCCACGAGTTGCTGGACATGTCGATCCACGGCTGGGCGGTGGCGAGCGCGGCGCTCAGCGACGACTCGCGGTAGAGCACCTGCGCGTCCGCGCCCCACGGGCGGCCCAGCTGGGTCTTGCCGGAGGCGGCGCCGGTGATCGTGCTCTTGTAGAACAGGAAGCCGTACGCGTTGGCCGCATCGGTCTTCGCCGCCGTGATCGGGCCGCCGGTCGAGCGCTTCTCGTAGATCGACGAGGCGTTGAACACCGCGGTGCCGCCGCCGAAGATGAAGTCGACGGTGCCTTCGACGTACGAGCCGGTGTAGTACGACCGGCCGGCGTTGACCAGCAGCGTGTCCTGGGCGCCGAGGAAGCGCACGTTGTTGAAGACCGACTTGTCGGCGTTGACGTTGGCGGCCACCGCCTGGCTGCCCTCGCCGTAGTCGTTGGACATGCTCAGGTTGGTGGCAGCGAAGTCGTGGCCGTTGACGAAGACCGTGGCGCTGCCGGACGTGCCGTAACCGCCGGCCGAGCTGTGGTTGTTCACGATCACGGTCTGGGCCGCCGATGATCCGAGACCCTGCAATGTCACGTACGGCTTGTTGGCCGGGATGGTGACGATCTCGCGGTAGGTCCCGGCCTTGATCGTGATGGTCCGGCGGGTGGTGTTGTTCGCCGGCACGGCGTCGATGGCGGCCTGGACCGTCTTGTACTGCCCGGTGCCGTCGGCGGCGACCGTGGCAGCGGTGGTCGAGCCGCCGTCGACGGCATTGAACGCCCACTGCTTGTTCGAGTTGGAGGTGCAGGTCTCTTGGATGATCGCGGCCCCGGACGCGGTGGATGCGCCCTGGTCGGAGAGGCAGAGACCGCTGTTCACGTTGACGATCTGGAACGTGTTGGTGCCGTTGGCGGTCAGCGTGAACAGCTGGTTGGACTGCGACGACACGCACGTGTACTGCTGCACCTGAACGCCCGAGGTCTTGGACGCTGCCGGGATGTCGATGCACTTACCACTGTTGACGTTGACCAGCTGATACTGCGAGCTCGACACCGCCGTCAGCTTGAACTGCTGCCAGGCCGCGCCGGTCGTGCAACCCCACTGCTGAAGCAGCGCGCTGTTGTCCTTCGAACCGGCGGTGACGTCGATGCACTTGCCGCTCTTGGCGACCGCCAGCTGATAGGTGCTGCCCGCGGCCGGAAGGGTCGCCGCCGAGGACGGCAGGGCGGCATAGACGATGGCGGCCGTGGGGACGCCGATTGCCAGCGCGGCTACCAATATCCGTCGTTTTGTGGACAACAGTCCGTTCCTCTCGCCTAAATGGTGACAGACCGTATGGGAGCGCTCCCAATCCGTCACCATGCGTGTTGCCACCTGGGGGAAGGCGACACCCAGGTAGATGCGAGGCGGGCCGGGCGACAACAAAAACCGCGAAAACTTCTTGGTTGTCGCTCCCGGGATCGGCGTGTAACTATGGCGCCGTCTTCCGTTGTCGCAGTTCATGCCACTCCCCTGCGTTCGCTGTAGCGACAACTGTCTATGTCGTGGGTCGCCTCGACCGCGTCCACGAGAGGAAGGGCGCATGGTGACTCAGAGTCAGATCGCTCCCGAGGTTGCCCGGCTCGTCCGGGATGCGCAGGACGGCAGTGGCGGTGCTCTCGACGAGCTGATCGCGCTCCACATGCCGCTCGTCTACAACATCATCGGGCGGGCGCTGGCCGGTCACCCCGACGTCGACGACCTCGTGCAGGAGACCATGCTGCGGGCCGTCCGCGGCCTGTCCGGGCTGCGCGACCCGGACCGCTTCCGCTCCTGGCTGGTGTCCATCGCGTACCGGCAGATCCAGCTCTATCTGCGCTCCCGCAAGGCAACCCGGATGCGCCGGGTGAACGAGCCGATCGAGGTGGCCGACCCGCGCGGCGACTTCGCCGACCGCGCCGCGGCCGAGATGGTCGTCGCCGACCAGCGGCGGGAGCTGGCCGAGGCGGCCCGGTGGCTCGACGACGGCGATCGCCGGCTGCTCGGGCTGTGGTGGCAGGAGGCCAGCGGCGAGCTCACCCGCACCGAACTCGCCGAGGCCCTGGAGGTGCAGCCCAAGCACGCGGCCGTCCGGGTGCAGCGGATGAAGGCGCAGCTCGACGCGGCCCGCGGGGTGGTGCGGGCGCTGCGCGCCCGGCCGCGCTGCCCGGAACTCACCGATCAGCTGCGCCGGTGGAACGGGGTGGCCGATCCACTGTGGCGCAAGCGGTTCGTGCGGCACATCCGCGAATGCCCGATGTGCGAACCGCGCCGTTCGGGCCTGGTCGCGCCGGAGGAGCTGCTGCTCGGCATGGGTGCGCTGCCGGTGCCGGTCGGCCTGCTGGCCGGCCTCAAGGCGACCGCGCTGCCGGCCAAGTTCTCGCTGCTCGGGCTGCTGCAGCACAAGACCCTGACGGTGGCGACGGCCACCACCGTGGCCGTCGGCGGCGGTCTCGCGTACGCGGTCTATCACGAGGCCCTGCCGCCCGGCGACGACACGGTGACGGTAAGCCCGACGCTGACCCGGTCGGCCGAGCCGGGGACCGCCCGGCGGGTGCAGACGACGCCACCCGCACCCGCCCCCACCAGCGCCGTCGCCGCCGTGCCGGTAGCCGACATCTTCGTCGCGCCCGGCGGCTCCGACTCCGGCAACGGCAGCGTCAAGAAGCCGTACGCCACCCTGGCCAAGGCCGTCGCCGCGGTCAAGCCGGGGCAGACCATCGCGGTGCGCGGCGGCACCTATCGGCCGGCCGCGGCGATCTCGATCGAGGTCAGTGGCACGGCGGCCAAGCGGATCGTGCTCACCAACTACGGGAACGAGAAGCCGGTCATCGACGTGTCCGGCATCCCGGCCAACCAGTGGGCGATCACCCAGTCGGCGGCGTTCTGGACGGTGCAGGGGCTCGAGGTGACCGGGGCGCGCAGTCACGCGTACGTCTGCCTGGCCTGTCATGACGTGGTTTTCCGGCGACTGTCGATGCACGACAACGCCGGCGCGGGTCTGATGTTGCGCAACCCGGGCACGGCGAACAACCAGGTGCTGGACAGCGACTTCAGCAACTCCAGCTCCGGGTTGAGCATCCAGTTCGGCGCGGGCGCCGGCAACCTGGTGCGAGGCAATCGGGCGTACGGCAACCGGGCCGCCGGATTCGACCTCGGCGGGTTCACCGACCCGGTGGCGATCGAGTACAACTGGTCCTTCCGCAACCAGACCGGGTTCGCGCTGGCCGGCAGCGACGTGGCCGCCGCGCACAAGCTGCGGCACAACGCGTCCTGGAGCAACAGCGGGAGCGGTTTCACCGACGACGGCGCGACCGGGGCAGTCCAAATGAGTAATAACACCGCCTGGCACAACGGCGGCAGTGGATTCGCTTTCCCGAACTCGCCCGTTCTGCTGCGGTCCAACGCGGCCGCCGACAACCCGGTGACCGTGTCCGCGAATGCCCAGCTCAGCCGCAACGACTGGGCCTTCGTCTTCGGCTCGACCGACCCGAAAACCGCCGAGGGCCCGCGCCCGCCGAGCGGCCTGCTGCCGCAGTCCGTCTTCCTGGTCACCGGCAACGGTGTGGGTGCATCGATGGGCGGCTATTGATTCACAGGTGATTCTTAGGTTGTTTCGAGCATCTTCGACCTAACCTGACTATCGACGTTCATCGATAGTTCACCCGTTGTTTGAAGCGGGATTAGCAGGAGGTCGCCCAAGATGCACCGGCTCGCACTGTTCGCGATCGATCTCGTAGCGGTGTCGATACTGGTCTTCGGCCTCTACTTCCCCCGGCACCGGCGCCGGGATCTGGTTGTGGCCTACCTCGGCGTCAACGTCGGCGTGCTCGCCGTCACCGGCGCACTCAGCGAAAGCACGGTCGGCGCCGGCCTCGGACTTGGCCTCTTCGGCGTCCTCTCGATCATCCGGCTCCGCTCCACCGAGGTCGACCAGCGCGAGGTCGCCTACTACTTCTCGGCGCTCGCCCTGGGCATCCTCGGGCCGCTGAACTCCGGACCGTTCTGGCTGAGCCCGGCGCTGATGTCGCTGATTTTGACGGTTATGTACTTCGGTGACCATCCTAAGCTGTTCCGCACCTATCGCCGCCAGACGCTGGTGCTCGACTCGGCGATCACCGACCACGTCGCGCTGATCGCCCAGCTCGAACAGCTCCTCGGCGCCCGGGTGCACTCCGCCGTCGTGGAGCGGGTCGACCTGGTCAACGAGACCACGATCGTCGACGTTCGTTACTCGCACGCCTCCCGGGACCGCGCGGTGGTGGCGGCCCGATGAGCGCGCTCGCCACGCTCGAGCCGATCTCACTGGACGAGCTGCTCGAGAAAGCCTCGCTGCAGACCCGGGTGGACCGCAAATACGTGCTGCCCCTGAGCGAGGCGCTCGACCTGCCGGCCCGGCTCGGCGGCCAGGCCCGGGTCCTGGAGATCGACGGGCAACGGACCTTCCGCTACCGGTCCACCTACTTCGACACCCACGATCTGATCAGCTTCCGGCTCGCCGCCCACCGTCGGCGCCGCCGGTTCAAGGTGCGCACCCGCACCTATCTCGACTCGGCACTGTGCTGGCTGGAGGTGAAGACCGAGGGGTACCGCGGCGGGACCGTCAAGGACCGGCTGCCGTACCAGACGTGCGACCACGAGACCGTGACACCCGGTCGCTGGTTCGTGGACGACATCCTCGGCACCTCCGTCGGATCACTCACCCCCGTGCTGACCACCAACTATCGGCGAGCCACCCTGCACGTCTTCGCCGACGACTCCCGGGTCACCATCGACACGTCACTGAGCTGGACGGACCCGTCCGGCTTCGGGCTGCACCTGCCCCAGCTGGCGATCGTCGAGACCAAGACCCGGTCGGCCGCGTCCCCGGTCGACCGGCTGCTCTGGGCCGACGGCCGCCGTCCGGTCCGCATCTCGAAGTACGCGACGGGCCTCGCCGCCCTGCGCCCGGAACTCCCGGCCAACCGCTGGGGCCGGACGCTGCGCCGCTACTTCGTCTGACACTCCCCATCACGGCACCACGAGCGACGCGAACACCCGCGCCGCCAGACACCCATACCCCAACGATCGGACAAAACCCCCATGTCACGCACCCCACTGCGCAGACGCGCGGTAGCCCCCGCCGTCCTCACCGCGACCGCCCTGGCCATCTGGGCGGGCGGCACGGCCATCGCGGGCGCCGCACCGGTCACGACGCTGGCTGCGGGCCCCGCCGCCGCCACCGCGCTCGCGGCCAACCAGGCCAGTCACGACAGCACGGCCGATCACACCTGGAACGAGTCGGACGTCGCCACGGTCACCCTGACCGGCACCGGCGCCACCTCGACCAGCTCGAACGTGACCGTCTCGGGCAGCACTGTCACGGTCGGCGCGGCCGGCACCTACCGGTTCTCGGGCTCGCTCACCAACGGGCAGATCGTGGTGAACAGCACCGGCACCGGCATCGTACGGCTGATCCTCAACGGTGTGACCGTCACCAACAGCACCGCGGCCGCGGTCAACGTGATCGCCGCCGACGAGGTGATGGTGTTCCTGCAGGCCGGCTCCACCAACCGGCTCACCGACGGGTCCACCAACGCGAACGCGGCCCTCGACTCGGCCGCCGACCTCACCATCGACGGCACCGGCACGCTGGCCGTCACCGGCAACGGCAACGACGGCATCTCCAGCGCCGATGGCCTGGTCATCACCGGTGGCACGATCACCGTCACGGCCAAGGACGACGCCATTCGCGGCCAGGACTACGCGATCGTCACCGGTGGCACGATCACCGCGACCGGCGGCGGGGACGGCATCAAGTCGGACAACGACGAGGACACCACCCGCGGGTACGTCTCGCTGGCCGGCGGCACCGTCAACCTGACCTCGACCGGCGACGCGGTCCAGGCCTCGACCGACGTGATCATCTCGGGCGGCGTGCTGACCACCAAGTCCGGTGGCGGCAGCACGGTCACTCCCGGTGACACGTCGACGAAGGGTCTCAAGGCCGGCGTGCTCGTCGTGATCAGCGAGGGCACCAACACCATCGACGCCTCCGACGACGGCATCAACTCCGACGCCGCGGTCACCGTGGACGGCGGCACCACCAAGATCGCAAGCGCCGACGACGGCGTGCACGGCGAGACCACCGTCACGGTCAGTGCCGGCACGGTCAACGTCACCAAGTCGTACGAGGGTGTCGAGGGCCTGAAGATCTACGTCAGTGGCGGCAGCGTGAGCTCCACCGCGACCGACGACGCGTTCAACGCCTCCGACCCGACGTACGGCGAGATGCAGAACTCGCCGAACGCGCTCATCTCGATCACCGGTGGCACGGTGATCGTCAGCGGCGGCACCGACGGTCTCGACTCCAACGGCGCCCTGGCCATCGGCGGCGGCAACGTGATCGTCGCCGGGTCGCCCACCCGTGGCGGCGGCGAGGGCGGTCTGGACTCGAACGGCGCGCTGACCATCACGGCCGGCACGCTGGTCTCCTCCGGCCTGAGCGCCAGCACGAGCACGCTGCCCACCTCCGGTCAGGGCTGGGTGTCGGTGACCTTCAGCGCCAACCAGGCGGCCGGCACCGTGGTGCACCTGGCCACGACCTCGGGCACGCAGATCGCGTCGTACCAGTCGTCGAAGATCTTCAAGGGCATCATCTTCTCGTCCAGCCAGATCACGCGCGGCACCACCTACGCGATCTACACCGGCGGCACCGTCTCCGGCACCGCGGTCGGCGGCGGGCTCTACACCGGAGGCACGCTCTCCGGCACCCAGTCCACCACCGTCACGGCGGGCACGCAGACCTCCAGCGGCGGCCCGCGCTAGTTGCGGTTTTCCCGGGGCCGGGCAGCCTCAGAACGGCCAGCGCTGCTCGGCCCCGGCCCGCACCAGCGGAATCATGGCGAGCAGTCGGGAGCGGCGGCTGCTGCGGTTGGGGGGTTCCCACCGCGTACATTCGCTGGGTTATGCGTGAGTTTCTCGCCTTGATCGAGCCGGTCGTGGCCTCGCATCTCGGTGTGCCGTGGCGCGCCACCGGTTTCACCGATCTCGGCGACCGCGCCTCGCATCGCTGCGGTATCTTCCGCGGCTCGCCGATCGACGTTTTCGCGAAGCTCAACACCGGCGGCGAAACCGCTCCCGAGCTGCGCGGTCTGTCACTTCTCCGGTGCCACGGGGTGCCGGTTCCGACGCCGATCGGAGAGGTCCCGGTGGCTGGCGGCACCCTGCTGCTGCAAATCGCCATTCCGGAGATCTCCGAGCGCACTCCCGCGCAGTGGGCCGCCATCGGGCGCGTGCTGGGCACGCTTCATCGGGTGTACGGCGAAAGCTTCGGTCTCGATTTCGACGGCTTCTTCGGGCCGCTTCCACAGGACAATCGACCGTGCCCGGATTGGCCGTCGTTCTACGCCTCCCGCCGCCTGTTGCCGCTGCTGCGGATGGCCGTTGATGCCGGACATCTGGATTCGGCGCTATCCGCCGGAGTGTCCCGGGTGATCGACCGCCTGCCGTTGTTGTGCGGGCCAGAAATGCGCCCGGCACTGCTGCACGGCGACGCCCAGCAGAACAATTTCCTGACCGCCCCCGACGGCGCCTACCTGCTCGACGTGTCGCCCTATTACGGCCATCCCGAGGTGGACCTGGCGCTGCTGGATTACTTCGCGCCGGTACCGCCGACCGTTTTCGACGCTTACCGTTCGGTGACGCCGATCGATCCGGATTTCCCGTCACGCCGCGAATTGTGGCGCCTGCACGGATACCTGGCGGTGATCGCCGTCGACGGCGCGTCCGATTTCGGGCGACCCTTCCTCGCGCGCGTCGCCGACGTGATCCGCCGCTACGGCTAGTTACTTCAGGGTGGCCAGCACCAGGTCGACGGCGCGCGGGATCGCGGCGCGGGACGAGTCGTCGTCGTCCTTGACGTCGAAGCTGTGGTGACCGTCCGGAACCGGAGGTCCGCCGGAAGCGGGCCACCGTGCACGAACAGCACCGCGGGCCGCGGCGTCGTCACGTCGTCGGGCGGAAAGAGATCGACAGAACCGTGCCGCTCGTCGTCGCGGATCGTGACGGCAGGACTAACGGCTTGAGGATATCCATGGCTCGGAGGCCATCGACGATGATCGGCGGCCGCGATCGGGTATCAGACCCCTCCGACGCTCGATGAAAGGCCAACATCCCTGAAAAAGGGCACCCGCGAGGCGTCGTTGATCACTTCATGGTGGCAAGCACCAGATCGACGGCGCGCTGGATCGCGGCGCGGGAGGCGTCCTCGTCGTCCTTGATGTCGAAACTGTGCTGGCCGTTCGGCACCTCGACGATGTCGAGCCGGGTCTTCGCGGCGTCGACGAACGCCCGCACGGTCTCCTGCACCGCCGGGTCCTCGCGGCCGACCCTGGTGAGCACGATCGGCAGGTCGCCGGCCCCGGTCACCGCCTCGGCGGGCAGGAAGCGCGGGTCACTCGGCCAGCCCGGCAACGGCGCCAGCAGCGGGTAGCTGAAGGCGACGCAGCGCAGCCAGGCCGGCGGCTCGCGCAGGTAGTCGGCGCTGAGCGGGGAGCCGCCGGAGAAGAACCAGAGGGCGATGCGGTTGCCGTCGACCCGCGGGTCGGCCCGGATCAACTCCACCGCGGCCCGCACGTCACCAGCCGGCGTCGCATAATCGGCGGGCGTCCGCAGGCCGTGGTCGACGGTGGCGCCGACAACGCCACGGCCGGCAACCAGCGAGCCGTAGGCCTGGAACATCGGCCACTCCCGCGGCGTCGGCTTCATTTCGGCCGGGAGCGGTCCGCCGTGCACGAACAACACCGCCGGCCGCGGGGTCGTCACGTCGTCGGGTGGATAGAGGTCCACGGTGCCGTGCCGTTCCGCTTCACGATTCGTGACCGGCAGGACGAGCGGCTTGAGGATATCCATGGTCCGGAGGCTATCGATGACGATCGGCGACCGCGATCGGGTATCAGACGACGTAAGGCCCGGTCGAATGACCGGGCCTTACGTTCCGTCTTACCTATGGGGTGACCGACGGGACTTGAACCCGCGACCCCCGGGACCACAACCAAGGTTACGGCGGCCCGGAAACGCCGCGTGCTCAACGTTTGCACAGGTAAAGGGCAACAGCATCCCAGTCGATCAAGTCGGATGACCGCGCTTGGGAGCGAATACGGCTCCCCCACCCGCTCCCACTTTCGCTCCCCACTTGCGAGGCAGTAGACGACTGCTGCGGCCGGCCCACCCCACCGGCTACCGAGTGCGGCGGGTTGTCTCCAAACCGTCTCCAGCCACGCTCGCCGCGCTGTCTCCGGGCAACGGGACCAACGGACTCGGAGGCCCCGGTGTCTAAAGAGGGGGTATGGCGCGCGACCGGTCCCGTCCAAAAAGACCACGCGCCCAGCATGCCGACGCAAGTAAAGTGCTCCGCCATGGAGCCCACTGACGCCCTCCGCTCGATTGAGGTTGCCCTCCGACTTCTCATCGTTGAAGTGCTTGGCGACTTTTGGCAAGAATGCAAAGGCAGCCCAGATATGGATAACATAAAATCACGACGAGAGGAGGAGGCTAAGCGCCGCGACGGCGTCTCCGTATCACGCAGTCTTATCGACTACACGGAAACATATCATCTGACCAACATCATCGAAAAGAACTGGGATAAATTTCAACCAGCCTTAACCGACAGGAACAGGACGTTTGCGTACTTCGGCATAATTGCCGACGTCAGAAACAGTATTGCGCATAGTAGAGAACTAGTACCCTTCGAGCGCGATTTAATATCCGGGGTCGCGGGACAGCTGCGTAACCAGATTTCCAAATTTCGCAGCGAGCGGGCCTCCGCAGGTCGCTACTACCCCTTAATTGAGACGGTGCGCGACGACCGTGGAAATGAGGGCGCCGACATGACACTGGGAAGCCTGACAAGCATTATGCGACTCAGCGTCGGCGAAACCATATCGTTCGAAGGCTCCGCGGTCAGCGCAAGGGGCAAATCGCTGAGATGGTACTTTTGCAGAGGATTCAGTCACCCAATGAATGGTCCAACCTCAAAAAGTACGGTAGAACTCGCCGAAGGTACGTCTGTTCAATTTAGCTATACCGTATCCGAAGAGGACGTGGGAGAAAGCTTTTACTTGTACCTTATGCTCGTCGGCGAATCGCGCTATCACCGCGAAATGCGCAACATTAATCCTTTCGACGACTATCGAGCATTTGTGTACTCGATCAACCCACCAGATGACGAATGAAAATTCGCCCTCGCACGGGCAGTCGACAGCATCATTTCCTTCGGTACTACCGCGCCGAACCACTAGACGCCCCACGCCATCGCAACCAAGACGGCTCTGCGGGCTCGGCATTCATTCGCATCGACAGGCGGACGCTCTGCGCTTCATGCGTCCTCGACAGCATTTGGCGCTGGAGACTGAGCACCTTCAAGCTCCCGCCAAGCACCAGGGCCGGCGGCCTCCGTCAGCCTCTTGACCATGGCCAGCGCGTCTTCTTCCGATGCATAGTCCCAGCGCAACACCTTGCCGGTGTCGGCATCCACCCTGACGGGCCGTTACGCGATAGCTGACCGTAAGCCATATGTCTCGCCTCACGAGTCGTCCCCACGCACCGTTCCACCATCGAGCTACCAGCGCCATGACGATCAGGGTAGTAGCACAAGTGTTCGATTGCGTTGGCAATGTCGTCGACAGGATTGATCGTGGTCGCTTAGGGTGCCAGCGTGATCACAATTGTCGATGCCCTGCGACATCGGTGGGCCACGGTCAGGCGCTGTTACGAGGGCTGGGAGAGCCGCCGCGTGGCGAGGCTCAGCCGCTGGTCGAGCCGCCGCCGCTGGGCGTTGCTGGTCTTTCTGCCAACAGCCCTGCTGTGCTGCGGCGGCACAACACTGGGCATCCCGATCGCCTGGGTGGCGCGACAGACGATCGACGCAGGGCGAGGGGCGCCCTCCCCCGATGCGGCGGCCAACGAGTACCTGATGCGGCTCTCGTACGGCAACGACGCTGGACTCCTGCCGTTGCTCGACGACGACCGACAAAACAACCTAGTCAGTCAGTGGCGCAACTACCGTGCCGCGATGCTCTCGGCCGACCCTCCCCCGTTCCGACTCGATTTCGGCTCACTCGACGTCGGTCCGTCGACCGGCGGCCGAGCCGATGTGCGCATCGAGGTTCAAGCAGTGTGGTGGAGCACTGACGCGAACGGGCGGGTAGGCGGATACACCAGCTCTCCCCGTGCTTGGATCATCGAGGCTCGCGACGATGACGGTTGGCGGGTTTCGCGGGTAAGCGCGCCGCCGTGGTGTGGGCCTGACGGCTACGTAGAAGAATGTGGCGCTGTCTCGCCATCGCCCACTACGGCGGCCTCCATCCCGTCACCTTCACCGTCAACCGATCTTTTTAAGAACCCCCGCGAGATGCTTCGCTGCGGTCTCCGCGACCCATTCCGCGAGATGCACTCATGCCCGCCGACCAGCTCGCCCGGGCCGACCGCCAGCGCCAACTAGCGCCGTTCATCGCGGTCACGGAATTCACGTCAGACGGTTGCTGCCCCATTCGGCAGAGGAGCGTCCGCGACACCGATAATCTGCCCTTGACCGATAAAACGGCGAATGACGAGCATCCCAGCGTCATGGGCTTCCTGACCGGCATGACTGGCTGACGCCTCCGTTATGACCCAAGGGGTTAGGTCTCGCTCGAAAGCGTCGACGGCAGTCTTCAGGACGCAGCTTTCGGTTGCGATCCCGCAAATGTAGATATCTTTCCATCCTTTCTCACGAACAAGGCTTATGCCTTCTTGCGAGAACAGGCTGTAAATCTTCTTGTCAAGGACAAAAGAATTCCGCGCCAACGGTACGAGTTCAGGGACAATGTCGATTTCGGGCGAGTTCTGCAGTTTCTCCCAATGAATCATGCGCTCGAACGGGCTGCCCGGATAGTTGAGGTAGCGCGTAAATACGACGTCTCCACCCTCAGCCTGCCATCGTTCCACCAGATCAGCGATGATCGGGACAACGGGCGCAGAAGATGGTCGGATGAAACCATTTTGGACGTCGACAACTACGAGCACCGATGACTTCGGGATCATCTGCCATTCCCTCCGACGACCTCACGCAGCGTTTCAATTACTTGAGCCAGGTTGCTTTCAAGCTCGCAAGTGGCAAGGATCGCGTTCCGCATCGAACGATGCTGTTCGTTTTCCTGAGGCCTAGCGTTGGTGATGCGTGAGCGCGCGCCCCGCACGAACCGCCAGCCAAATTCTTCCGGCACGATGGGATCGACATCGCGCTCGACCATCCGGTTTAGGTGGTCTGAGTAGGACCACAGGGCCTGGACGGCGAGTTCGCAGTGCACCAAATCATCCTCGGCTAGGGCTCGTTGTTTTGCCATCGGAAAGTATACGACGCCGGACCATGAGGCGTACCCGATAGAGATACCCTTAATGCCGAACGACACCATATCAGCATGCTCGAAACCTTCAGCCAAAAGACTCCGCTCGACCAGCTCGGCATGCGGGAGTGAGTTCTCCGGATCTACATCGCGCTCCAGGAGCACCTTAGGAATGGCAAGGATCCGCAAGGCCGTGTCGAGCATTTCCCCGCTCCACGGAGCCTTATCAACCCAATACGCGCTGAGGATGTATGAGGCTTCAGTGTCATCGTGCCCGACAAGTTCGCGCATCTTTCTTGTAGCCCAGCCCATGTTGTCCTTGTAGGACTGGATGCGCCAGACACTAAGCGCCGCAATGTTGGGCAGCGCGAGATCTTCGACTAGATGAAGAATCACGATTCCGAACGGCCAAACATGTAGATCGCACTGCCCATTGATCACTTCTACCGGGACAACCTTGCAATCGAGCCAGTGCCTCACGTCGCCGATTGCCAACGGATCAGACCGGAGCCGAGCCGCAGCCTCGACTCCGACAAATGCGGGGATGAACTTATGCGACCTGACGATCAGGTTACGTTCATTTGCTGTCTCAGTGTCAACTGAGCCGAATAGCTCATGAGGGGTTGCCTCGTATGCGAGGCAGTAAAGCTTGCGGTACGTCTCGTCACGAACTTGCACGCGACCGGTCTCGTGGCGATACAGAGACTTTTCGAGCGACTCGATATCGGGGCACCCTGGCAGGTTGTCACGCCAGATGCGGTGCAGCTCGCGCGCCGCACGCCGCCGTGACGTCCAACCGCGCGCCTCCCGCTTGGCAGCCAACACCAGGTTCGGTTGCAGTTGCCGGCTGTCCGCGTTCCTGTCCGTGGACATGTCCCCTGTCCCTCCCTGTCCGGGTCTGTCGACTGCCGCCGGGGGCCATGCAACGGCCAGTGTGGATGCATGACCAAGACGACGGGTAACGCTCAGGTGGTGACCGCTCGCTTCGGCCCCGGTGGCGCTGGGGGGACACCGTTCTCCCGCGCCAACTTCCTGACGTATGCGGCAGTGAATGGCGAGAGCCGCTCAACTTCGGATGGTCCGATGCCAGCCCGTAGAGCCGCTAGAACCGCCTCGATCGCCTGGCGCCGAGCTTCCTCGTGTGCGGCTTCTGTTCGCTCGTAGCGACGCGTAGCCGCAGCTAGAGCGCTTTTCGCATCGGTCATAGGCAACACAGTACCGCTACCCACTTGCGCAACTCGCTGTCGTATCGCTACGGTGATGCGCAACAAGGAATCGCTACACAGATTCGGAACTTCGGATCGTGTGACTGCTCTGAACTGCCGGAAGGTCTCCGGCACGGCGGACGTGGCTTCGGCTGCACCGTTCGTGACCGGCCCGCCGTGCGCTTGTCCATTGAGAACTGAATACGTGACAACGGGGTTGCCCCGGGTGTCGGCCGTTGACTTTGTCCGGCCGCAAGACCTGTCCGCTCGGAGGCTCAACCGACGTCGCGACTTCCCTTGATTTTCGCTGGTCAGCGCGGCATTCGGCCGTGTTCGCGTGCTGGATGCCGCGCTGGCTCGTCCTTCGGAGGAATCTCCCGTGAGGGATCTCGAATACGACATGGAGCCGACGCTCGCCGACCTGGCGGCGATCGAGCTTGAGGAACCACTGATCCGCGCTGAAACCGACTTGGTCGATGCCGAGGTCGGCATGCTGCATGCCGCTGACCGTGGCGGTCCGACGAAGCTGGACCGGCGCCGGTTGCGCCGGGCGAACCGGCGGGTCCTGTATGTGGCGCTGACGTTGGCCTTCGGGCGTCGGCACGAGTTGTGCCGGCCCTTCCAGGAGGACGAAGTCGGCATGTCGAACTGCCGCTGGGGCTGCAAGGTCTACCGCTGCGCTGAATGCGGCGAGGAACAGTTGCGGCACTCGGCGATCTACGGCTGCCGCACGCCGCTGGCGGCCTGAAGGCTGCATGGCCCCGTGCTTGGCCTGCTTCTTCGTGTGCCCCTTTCACTTCCCAAGCCGCCGAGCTGTTCGTCCCCCGGCGTGCGTGACTGCCCCTTGCCCCGTCCCTGAGAGGACAAGCCCATGACCGCCGCGACCGCTGTCCGCAGCGCCTACCCGCCCGCAATCGCCGACCTGATGCCCAAGGCGATCGAGTTGACCAAGGCCCGTGACGGCGAGCTGCCGTCCCGCAACCGCCTCATGAAGGACCTGCACATCGGCTCCGACAAGGCCAAGGCCGTGCTGGACGAGCTGGTCAAGTTGGCCGAGCGGGACCAAAACATCAAGGACCTGCACACCGTGATGGTGCGCCGGGGCACTACCGCCCCGCGAATTCCGCTCCACCTGGTCCCGGCCAAGCCGGCCGAACCCGAACCACCCGTCGAGCCGGAAGTTCTACCGCCGGACCCCGCGAACTCCACGCCTCCCGCCGGAATTTTTCCGGCCACGCCGCTCCCGTCGACTGTCGGGCCGGCGGTCCCCGGCATGACGGCGGATGCGATCGCGCCGAGCCAGACGCGCGGCACCGGCCCGTTCTACCTGGTTGCGCTGGTCTGCTCCGGGCTGAGCCTGGACACCGCGTTCCGGTTCTTTGGCGAGCACATGGGCATCACCGGCCTGATCGCCGGTTTCCCGGCCGAACGTGCCGCGTTATGCGGAGTGGGCGAGCTGACCCTGATCGCCTGCGGGTACGCGATGCGGCACAACGTGCGCCGCGACGGCAAGGCGGGTGCCGCTCAACTGGTGGCCCTGATGCTGTGTACCGCGGCGTCATTCATGGCGGTCGCTCTCGATGGGCCGGTGACCGGTCTGCTGCGGGCGTTCTTCGGCCCGATCCTCGCCCTGATCACTTTGCACCTGGCCCTCGGGATCGAGGTGCACGTGCGGCACGGCAAGAGCACCGGTGCCCTGGCCCGGATCGGCCGCGAGCTGCGGGAGCGGCTGCTGTCGCGGATCGGCCTGGCCGACGACGACCGGCCGGCGCTGACCCGCTCTCGCGATCGCGCCGCCGACCGTGCGGCCCGCCTGGCCGCCGGGCAGACCGTGCTGTTGCGCCGCTTCCGGCTGGCCCGCGCGGTCCGTCAGTCCGGCGCCGCACTCGATCCGCGTGCCCGTGCGCGGCTTCTCGCTCAGCTCAACGCGCAGCGGACCATCGGTGACCTGACCAGCATGTCTGCAACGTCGCCCTGGAAGTAGCTCCGCCCGGTCGCACGGCTCAACCGACCAAAGCAGCGCCGTGCGACCGGTCTCCCATCCAGTCGCCAGGACCTTCAGGAGGTCACCAGTATGCGCGTACACGAACCCGAACCCGTCAAGCTGGTCAGGCTCGCCGGCGAACGCGCCGACCGGCGCCGTGAGGCGATCACCGAGGACTCGCAGAGGGCGCGTGCCGTTGCCGGGCCGCGGGATCAGCGGTCGATCGGTGTGACGCGTCGTCCGGTCCGTGACGACGCCGACGAGATGTGACGGCGGCCCGCGATGAGGCGCCGACACCGACTGACCCCGGAGGCTGCGGCGGTGCTCGCCGCGGTCGCTTCCGAGTCGCTGCCCTACACCGACCCCCGGGCCGGCTATCCCGCCGCGGCGACCTACCGGTCCACACGCACCCCGAACCCTTCACCCGCACCGTCCACCGGCCAGCGCCGGGCCGACGGCGACGAGATCTGAGCGGCGGCCGATGATGACCCCCGCTCCGGCGTGCTTCGCCGCCGTGTTCGCCGCACTGTTCGTCGCGCATCAGGTCGCCGACCACTGGGTGCAGACCGACCACCAGGCCGCCTGCAAGGGCGGCCCTGGCTGGGAGGCCCGCCGGGCCTGCGCCGCGCACATCGTCACCTACACCGCGACCGCCGTGGTCGCTCTGCTCGCCATGGCCGCGGCCACTGGCCTGCCGCTGAGCGCGGGCCGGGCCGCTGCCGGGCTGGCGGTCAGCGCGGTGACGCACTACGTCGCCGACCGGCGTACGCCGCTCAAGTGGCTCGCCGAGCTGTGCGGTTCCTCCCGGTTCTACACCCTCGGCGCGTGCCGGACCGGCCGCGACGACAACCCGTCGCTGGGCACCGGCGCGTACGCGCTTGATCAGTCCTTTCACTACGCGTGGTTGTTCGTCGCCGCGCTGATCATCGCCTGATCCGTCGCGCCTGCTGATGGGTGCGACGCGTCCGCCTCCTGCACAACCTCAATCCCTTTGCGAAGGGCGGAGCGTCCATGACTTCCCGCAACTGGGATCGGTCCCCCGAGACACCTGTTGAGAAGCGGTTTCACGACCTGCGAGGGGCCGGCTACACCGGCCCGTTCGACTGGGACACCGGGCAGCCCTGCACGGATCCCGAGACCTTGGCCATTTTCGGTGCCCTCGATCGGGCGACCGAGCGAGCGCTAGCGGCCGAGGCCGACGGCACGGCCGACGAGTTCTGAGACGAGGAACCTATGACCACGGTGGAGCACACCGCCCGACAGACCGGGCCGATCACGCTGCACATCGACACCCAGGCCGCAGACGTACAGGTCGTCGCTGACCCGCGCGTGACCGGCACGATCTTCGAACTGTCCACACCGGATACAGACGGCGCGGCGGTCGATGCGATCCGCACGGCCCGGTTCCGCGACGACGGCGCCGACGTCTACCTGACGGTGCGCAGCGAGGGCACCACGATCAACGGCCCCGTCCAGTTCGGCAACGGCAACGTCCAGATCAACGGCATGACCATGACCAACGGGCGGATCGTCGTCAACGGCATGGTGGTCAACGGCACCAACTTCGGTTCTGGTCCCATCACCGTGCGGGCGATCACCGAACCCGGCTCGGCCGTGGACGTCAAGACGATGTCCGGCGACGTGGTCACGAAGAACGTCGCCGCGGTCCGGGCACGCACGATGTCCGGCGAGATCCGGGCCGAGGGGCTGAGCGCCGATTCGGCCCTGAAGTCGATGTCCGGGGACATCAGGGTCAGCGGTACCGGCGACGGCGCTGCGCCGCTCGTCACGGCGACGACGATGTCCGGTGACGTCTACGGCGTCGGCGTCGATCTGGCCGGTAAGAGCATGTCCGGCCGGGTGTGGCAGCGGCGGGCCTCCGCCGTTGACGAGTGGTGAGCGGAGCGATTCCGATGACGCTCACCGCGAAGACCCTGGTCCGCTGTGCGGGTGCCGGGCTGCTGCTGATCGGCGCCGGCTGGATGCTGGCCGGGCATCCCGGCCACCGGCTGCACGGCACCGTCTTGATGCTGGCCGGGCTCGGCGTGGCCGTGGTTCCGGCCTGGGTGGGGATGGGCCGCACCGGCTCGAATGCCCTGATCGGCCGTTGGGACCGGCACGGCCGCCGGCATTCCGGCACCGCGTCGCGCTGGGACATCTGGCGCACGTCGTCGGCGTGGGCGATGCGGCGCAAGGCCGCCGTGATCCGCCCCTCCCTCGCCGGGATGCCGTGGTGGCGCCGCTGGCGGGCACCGTTGCTCACGTTCGCCGTGCCGCTGGCCAAGTCCGGTCGGCAGACGGTGTGGACCTCCGGTGAGGAATCCACGCTGCGCATCGGCATCCCCGGCACCGGCAAGACCGCCGAGTTGGCCAACCGGGTGATCGACGCGCCGGGCGGCGTGGTGGTCACCTCCACCGCCACCGACCTGTATGACCTGACCGCTCCGCTGCGGCGTAAGGCCGGGCCGGTGCAGGTGTTCAACCCGGGCGGGCTCGGCCGGCTCCGGTCGTCGCTGCGCTGGTCTCCGCTGTCCGGGTGCACCGAGCCTGCGACCGCTGCCCGGCGGGCGGCGGACCTGATCGGCCCGCTCGAGTCCCAGGGCGCTGAGGGTGCCCGGTGGGCGGCGCAGGCCCGCCGCGTGCTGGCGGTATGGCTGCACGCCGCCGCGCTGGGTGGCTTCCGGATGGCCGACGTGCAGGCGTGGTGCACCGACCCGGACACCGCCCGGGAATCGATCCTGACCGCGCTGAAGACCTCCCCGCAGGCCACCGCGATGCAACAGGCGGCGGCGCAATCGGTCGACATGTCCGCCCGGACCCGGGACGGAGTGATGCTGGCGATGGCGCCGGCGCTGGCCTGGACCACGCTCCCGTCGGCGGCTGAGGTGGGCGACCCGGAGCCGGACGCGCAGGTGTTCACGGTGGCCGAGCTGACCGACCGGCGCGGGGCACTGTATCTGCTCGGCGACGACGACGGCACGGTCGGCCCGCTGGTTGCCGCCCTGGTCGCGGAGATCGCTAATCAGGCCCGCCACGAGGCCGCCGTACGGCCGGGCGGCCGGCTCGATCCGGGTTTAACGATGGCGCTGGATGAGGTCGCCCTGGTCTGCCCGACCCCGCTCGACAAGTGGATGGCTGAGCTGCGGAAACGCTCGATCACCATTCACGCCGCGTGCCAGGGCCTCGGGCAGTTGCGGGAGCGGTGGGGCGCCGACGGCGCGTCGATGATCCTCAACTCCGCCGCGGCGGTGCTGGTCTACGGCGGCTGCAAGGACGCCACCGACCTACGCGCGTTCGCCGAGCTCACCGGCGAACGAGAGGAGACCACCGACACGCGCGACAGCGACGGGCGGATCACCTCCACCACGACCCGGCGGGTGCCGGTCGTCTCCCCGGCGCAGCTGGCCGGGCTGCCCAACTTCCAAGCCCTGCTGATCCGCCGGGGCATGCGTGTCGCCCTGGTCAGCACACCGATCGTGTGGAAACGCCGCGACCTGCGGCGCGCCGCGAAACCCGCCAAGACCCGCCCGGCGTTCTCGCTGCGCTTCACGCGCTCCCCGAAGCGCCGCCCGGCCACCGACGCCAGGCCCGCCCAAACCGCCGCTTGACCTGCAAGGAGAGCCCCCTGCAATGAGCCACCCGAACCCGTACGCCCACTTGAACCCCCGTCAGCTCGGCCTCGCCGACGAGTTCGAGATGGAGGCCGGCATCGATGGTGCTGACCTGCGAGACCTGCTCAGCACGGCCGCGCTGAGCCGCACCGACAAGGCCGCCCTTGCTCAGGCGTGGGGCGGTCCGGAGGCCGCCGCCGAGTACCAGTCCGACGACACCGACGAATTCTGAGGAGAGGTCAGCAGATGACCACCGAACCCGATCACGAGAGCTTCGACCCCGATCGTCACTCCGACACGTACGAGGCCCTCGCCCGCCGGTGCGAGGCCGGCGCCAAGGAGCTGGAGTACGAGGCCGCGCACGCGGCTGAGATCCTGCCGACCCGGGCCGGCGGCGACCGGATGGACCCGCAACAATGGGCCGCGCAGAAACTCACCGCCGCGCAGGCTGCCCGCGACTACGCCGTGGGCCTGCGTGCCGAGGCCGGCGAACACGACCCGCTCACCCCGATGGAGCCCGGCCGACTCGCGCAGGCGGAACAGGTGGCGTCCGCCGCGAACCTCGGCGGCATCCTCATCGACGGTCGCGGCCCGGCTGAACGCCAGGCGCAGTCCGACTCCGTCTTCGACGAGAACCACCGTCGGGCGTGGGAGGCCGGTGAGCATCCGTCGCAGATCAAGGCCGCCGAGATCGAAGCAACCGGCCGATTCACGCACGTCGCCGAGACGATCGACGGCCATGAGCAGGTGCCGTTCTGGCAACTCGGCGGCAACACCGACGAGGCCGCCCAGCGCCGCGCCGACGAGGGCGGGCACCGGTTCGAGCCGTTCGAAGGTCACCGCGGCGACGAGGCCGAGGACGAGTTCTAGGTCCGCCCGGCGGCACGGCCCTATGGCCTCAGAAACCGTGCCGTGCCGCCGGTCCTCCCACCTGCACACAGCAATGGAGAGGACCCCAATGGTCCCGCAGCCCGAATCCGACCCCTACACCCGCCCTGACGTCCTGACCACCGGCGTTGCCCCGATGAACCGCGTCGCGGACTGCGCCGCCGATCTGCTTCCCGAAGAGGTGGCCGACCACATCACCGAGCTGCTCACCGGGCTCGGCCGGTCCGCCAACGCGATCGCCGACCGGCTCGCCGAGTCCGGCATCACCGGCTACCGCGACGAAGCGGACCGCTGCCCGATCGCCCGCTACCTGCGCCACGCGGACCCGTCGCTGCGCTCGGTCGTCGTACTCGACGGCGTGATCGAGATCTGCACCGATCGCGACGTCGAAGTCACGGTTCCCGCGCCCGAACCGGTGCGCTACTTCGTCATCCGCTTCGACCTGAATCGCTATCCCCGGCTGGTCACATCCACCCAGCCCAACCCCCTCGCAGACCCGGGCACCACGATCCGGAAGGAGGAATAAGTCATGAGTCTCAACCCGGTGATCAAGCCGGACGACGCCACCGCCCGGCACGCTGCCGATGAGGACATCGATCCGGGTGCGGCCCGGATCGTGGACCTGGCCCGGCGACGGGCCGACCGGCGTGCTGCCGCTGACGGTCTCGCCGTGGCCGACGACACCGACGGTGAGACCGTCGCCGCCGACGGGGTGATCGAAGGCGTGGTGGTGGACCCGCCGGACCCGCCCGGCGATCCGCTGTCGTTCCTGGACCAGCGACGCCTGCCGGTCGTGCCGGTGTGGCTGGCCGACGCCGAGACCCGGCGCGACACGATGCGCCGGGCGGTGGCCGCCGCCGGCTATCACGCCGGGGTGCATCTGGTTCGGGTGCCGGTGTACGCGCTGCTGGTGGCCTGGTACGCGCCGAAGGGATTCGGGCGGCTGACCGGGCGGGTGCTCGGGTGGACCAGTGCCGAGGTCGGCAACTGGGGGCTGCGGCAGGATGCCGCGCTGCACAACGACGCCAAGACCTGGCTGGATCTGGATCGGCACCGGCAGCGGCAGGCGTCCTGGCGCTGGTGGGTCACCGGGGCCGGGCTGGTGGCCGCCGTCGTCGCCGTGCTGGTGTTGCTGTCGGGGCTGACGCCGTGGTGGATACGGTCGCTGGCGATCGCCACCGGGCTGATCGGGCTGGCCCGCTACGGCCGGCCGATGGACAAGCCGATCCTGGCCCGCACGGTGCTGCGGGCCAAGTACCGCAAGCTGACCGCGGAACTGACCCGCAAAGGCATCATGGCCACCGGCCTGGTCAAGCAGCCAGAAGACATCGTGTTCCCCGCCGGCGTCGGCGAGATCCGCCGGGAAGGCCCCGGCTACCTGGCCATCGCGGACCTGCCCGACGGGGTGATCGCGGTCGACGTGGTCGACAAGCGGGAACAGCTCGCCGGTGGGCTACGGCTGCCGCTGGATCAGGTCTGGCCCGAGACCATGCCGCGCGAGCACCCCGGCCGGCTGGCGCTGTGGGTGGCCGACAAGCCGGTCTCGGCGATGCGGCAACCCCCGTGGCCGCACCTGTCCGGCGGGAGCACGGACTACTTCAAGCAGTTCGTGTACGGGTTCGACCCCCGGATGCGCAAGGTCATGTACCGCATGGACGAGCGCAACAGCCTGTTCGCCGGGTTCCCGGGGTCGGGCAAGAGCCTGTCCGGCCGGGTGGTCTGCGCCGCCATGGCGCAAGACCCGATCGTGCAGTTCGCCATCTTCGACCTGGCCGGACGCGGCGACTACGACATGTTCGAGCCGCTGTGCGCGCCCGGCCTGTTCGGTTCCGGCGCCGACGAGGGCACCAAGCAGGCCGCCTACCGGATGCTGATGTGGCTGGTCAAGCAGTGCGACGACCGCGGCCCGATCATCAAGAAACTCGCTCAGCAAGGCCTCAACACCGAGAACAAGCTGAACCGGGCGATCGCAATGCGCGATCCGCGGGTCCGTCCGCTCGTGGCGCTGATCGACGAGATCCAGGAACTGATCAACGATCCTGAGCTGGGCAAAGCCGCGAAAGCGGCCCTGACCAGTGTGATCAAGCGCGGCCGGGCGCTGGGCATTCACGTGATCGTGGAGACCCAGCGCATCGACAAGGAGTCACTACCCAAGGGCGTGACCTCCAACATCGCCCTGCGGACCTGCCTGGCCGTGCCGTCGCACGTGGAGGTCGACCTCGCGCTGGGCACCGGATCGTTCCGGCAGGGCGCGCGCCCGACCCAGTTCGAGATCGGCGTGGACGCCGGCTGGGGTGTCCGCGTGGGCATGGGTCCGATGATCACCGTCCGGGCCGCGTACCTGGACCGGCGGGCTGTCGAGAAGATCTGCGCCAAAGCCCTCGCGGTGCGTGGCGGCATCCGCGAGGAAGTCGACCTTCCCCCGGCCCGTGACATCCTCGCCGACCTGCTCGAAGTATGGGTGGCCGGTGAACTTGGCCAACACTGGAAGACCCTCGCGCCCCGGCTGGCCGAGCGATTCCCCGACGCGTACGCGTCGCTCACCCAGGAAGCCCTGTCCGCGCTGGTCCGCGCACTGGGCATCGAGTCACGCAACGTGAAAGTCAAAGGCGTCACGCAGCGTGGCATCTACCACAAGCAGGTGATCGAAACGCTCGCCGAACGCGACGCCGACGGCAGCGACGACGACGCCGAGGAAACCCCGGACGAGGGGTAGCGGCACCGGTAGCGGGGCGGCAAAAGGTAGCGGCACCGCTACCGCCTCGCTACCGCACCCACCTGCCACAACATCCACACGTAGCGGTAGCGGCCGGGGTCGCTCACCGCCCGTCACCCTGCCCGGAGCGCCCCTGATGACCCACACCGTGGCCGCTACCAGCATCAACATGCCCGACAACAGCATTTTCCGACTTGCCCTAATAGCACTGATCGGCGTCGCGTTGTACGCAGCGTGGTGCTGGATCAAGCCCTTCACGCACTGTCCACGATGCGCCGGCAAGGGCATCAGCCCGAAGCGCCTCCGGGACCGGTGGCGCTACCGCGGCCGGCCACCCGCACCCCGCGCCGCCCGCGGCGCCCCGCAGTGCCCGCGCTGCCGGGGCACCGGGCTACGGCTCCGCCTCGGCCGCCGCATCGCCAACTTCCTCATCCGCCGCTACCGGCGTGCCCGCTGACCCCACGCCCCGGAAGGACTCATTCCCGTGAGCCTGTTTACTCGCCTTGCCGACCGCATCCACGCCCACGGCGACGACGCCGCCCGCGCCGCAGGGCTGACCGTCCAGCGACTGCCGGGCGGACGCCGCCGCATCGGCCACCCCGACATGCCCGCTCTGCTGGAAGCCCGGCGCGTCCGCGTCATCACCGAAGGGCTCGACGAAGCCGACCGGGCGATGTCCTTCGATCCCGGCACCCGCGCCGCTCTCGACGCCACCCGCGCCCGGCTGGCCGCTGCACGGCCGCTGTCGCGCGCGGCTTAAGGAACGACATCGGTCGCGAGTGCTGGACCGGGGCGACCACAACGCTCGGTCGCCCCGGTCTGCTTCGAGGCCGACCCACCCCGCCCGGACCTTGCCTGAGTCGGGCCCCTGCCCTCGATCGGAGATCCGCAGCATGACCACCACCATCAGCAGCGCCCAGGATGCGCGCCGGGAGGCCCTTGTTAACGGGCTGCACAGCCTGGCCGACTTCCTCGCCGCCAACCCGGACGCACCCACCCACGGCAGCGGCGAAGTCCACTACAGCGTGTTCGCCGACAGTGACCAGGCCGGCCTCGCCCGGTTGGCCGAGATCGCCGCCGCGATCGGCGTCGAGATCACCGACAACGGCTGCGGGCGGCCCGGCGCGGACACCACCCACTTCTACGCCCGCCGGCGCTTCGGCCCGGTCACCTACGAGGCCAGCTACATCACCGAGGCCCACATGGCCGACTACCAGGCACACATGTCCTACCGCGACTCCGTCCGCGCCGACCGGGCGGAGGTGTCCGCATGACCATCACCCACGCTCCGGCGGTGATCCCCGCCGCCGAACATCTGACCGGGTTCGTCGCCGTCGCGATCACCTTCCCCGCCGACCCTGCCGCGCACCGCATCGAGCGGGCATACCTGACGCCCGACGGCATCGCCCGCGGGCTCCCGACCCGCTTCGACGGCAAAGACCCGTTCACCGTCGAGATCCGCCCGGCATGCCGCCCGGACACCGACCCGGGCGGCCGTCACTACGAGCTGTCCGTGCCGTTCGCGCTCGCCCGCCACGCGGTGCCGTGCGACCGTCCGGAGTGCTTCGGCGGTGACCTCGGATGCTGACCGTGGCGGACTACTTCTGCGGCGCCGGCGGCTCATCGTCGGGCATGGAACAGATCCCCGGGGTGACGGTGCGCATCGCCGCGAACCACTGGGACCTGGCGATCGAGACCCACAACCGGAACTTCCAGCACGCCGACCACGACACGGCCAACATCGCCCAGATCGACCCGCGCAGGCACCCGAGAGTGGACGTGGCGTGGTTCAGCCCTGAGTGCACCAACTGGAGCATCGCCCGGGGCAAGAAGGTCGATTACGACGGCAAGCCGATGCAGCTCGAGCTCGGCGAGGAATACGCCGAGCCGCTGCCCGACGAGGCCGCGCACCGCTCCCGGATGCTCATGCAGGACGTGCCCCGGTTCACCGAGGTCCACCGATACCGGGCGGTGCTGGTGGAGAACGTCACCGACGTCCTGATGTGGGAGCACCTCGACGAGTGGCTGCTGCGCATGGACAAGCTCGGCTACGACCACCACATCCAGGTCCTCAACTCGGCGTTCGCGACCGCCCTCGGACCGGGCGCCCCGCAACTACGTGACCGCGTCTACTTCGTGTTCTGGCGCAAGGCGTACCAGCGGCCGGACTTCGCGAAGTGGTGCCGTCCCCGCGCGTGGTGCATGACCTGCGGTGACGTGCGCGGGGTGATGATGACCAAGCCGGGCCGGCGGCGGGCGATGCGTTACGGGCAGCAATATCACTTCGTCTGCCCGACCGCCGGGTGCCGGGGCGCGAAGGTCCACCCCTACGCCCTGCCTGCGGCGGCGGCGATCGATTGGTCGCTCCCGGCGCAGCGGATCGGCGACCGGGCCAAGCCGTTGCAGCCCAAGACCGTTGCCCGCATCGAGGCCGGGCTGCGCCGCTACACCCAGCCGATCACCCTGGAAGCGGCCGGGCACACGTTCGAACGCCGCCCCGGCGTCCGGACGTGGCCGGTCGGCCGGCCGTTGACGGCGTTGCACACCACCGCTTCGAAGGCGGTGGCGTGCCCGCCGATGCTGGTGCCGTCGGGCGGCACCTGGAACGACGACGCGCACCCGGTCGACACGCCGATGCGTGCCCGGACGACCCGGGAGACCGAAGGCGTGTTCTGCCCGCCGTTCCTCGCGCCGCTGCGGTCCGGCCGTGCCCGCACGTCACGGGCGACCGATCCGCTGGCGACGATCGTCGCGGACGGCGGTAACCATGCGCTGATCGAGCCGATGCTGGTACCGGTCGAAGGCCGCGACGGCAAGCAGGCACGGCCGGTGTCGCAGCCGCTGCGGGCACAGACGGCACGGCACGAGAACGCGCTGGTCATTCCGCTGCGCAACAACGGCGTGGCCAAGACGGCCACCGAGAACCCGCTGCTGACCTTCGCCGCTTCCGGCACCCATCAGGCGCTGCTGATGCGCAACAACAGCGGCGGCGCGGAAATGTCGACGCCGGCGGGCGAACCGCTGCGCACGCTGACCACCGCGGGGCATCAATCGCTGCTGCGCTGGGATCACGTGTTGTTCCCGTACGACGGCCGGTCGCTGCGCCCGCTGGATGTGCCGATGCCCGCGCAGACCACGGTGCAGGGTGACGGGCTGATCAGGGTTGTGCCGTCGGTCGACGACTGCACGTTCCGGATGCTGGCGGTCGACGAGATCCGGGCCGGCATGGCGTTCGCCGACGGCTACATCCTGCTCGGCACCAAGCGGGAGCAGGTACGGATGCTCGGCAACGCCGTCACCCCGCCCGCCGCCCGCGACCTGCTCGCCTCGGTCGTGGAAGCGATCACCGGCGACCAGTTCGACCTCGCAGCATGACCGGCGGCCCGGCCGCGCTGGTCTGCGCGGCCGGGTGCGGTATCCCGCTGCATCCGGCCGCCGCCGCGGGCGGGCACACCACGCACCCCGGATGCGACCCCGCCGCCCGGCCTACCGCCGGGCGGCGGGTGTTCCGGTGGGCGTGCCTGGCCTGCGATGCCAACGGCCCGGCCGACACGCTCCCGCACGCCGACCACCTCAGGTGGGTGCACGACGTGTTCGCCTGCCCCGCCGCGCCGGTGATCCTGACCCGCGACCTCAACCCACTGACCTCCCTCGGTCAACTCATGAAAGGGCTGACCGCCGGCCGCAACGGCGGCGCACCGCTGCGCGAGGCCCTGGCCAAGCTCGTCCACCGCGACGAACGCACGCTGCGGGCGAACCGCCGCCGTGACTTGACCGCCCGCTACCGCGCCCAGGCGCCGCCCTGGCCGCCTGCCGCTCGAGGAGGCTCCCCATGCTCGACCCCGGCCCGCTGCGGGCCGCCGCCCTCAGCCACGCCGCCCGCGGCTGGCACGTCTTCCCGCTCCGTCCCGACCACCGGCCACACGACCCCGAACAGGCCAAGCGGCCCGCCTTCCCCGACCACGCCGAGGACCGATGCCCCGGCACGGACCCGCGCTGCCGCGACGGGCACACCGGGTGGGAACCTCGCGCCACCTGCGACCCGGCCCGCATCCGCCGGGCGTGGCAGCGCACGCCGTACAACATCGGCACCGCCTGCGGCCCCTCCGGCCTTGTGGTGATCGACCTCGACATGCGCAAGCCCGGCGCCACCCCACCGCCCGGCGGCGAGGGCCACCGACACGGCCTGGCCGTGTTCACCGACCTGTGCAGCCAGCACGGGCAGCCGGTGCCCGACGACACGTACACCGTGGCAACCGGCAGCGGCGGCCGGCACCTGTACTTCACCCACCCGGCCGGACCGCCGCTGCGCAACACCCAAGGAACCCGGGGCGGCCTCGGGTGGCTGATCGACACCCGGGCGCACGGCGGCTACGTCGTCGCCCCGGGATCGACCGCAGGAGGCCGGCCGTACCGGGTGCTGCTCGAACGGCCGCCCGCCGTCCTCCCCGACTGGATCGCTGCCCTGCTCCGCCCGGCCGAGCCGACCGGGCCGCGCAAGGTACTGGGCGATTTCTCCGCATTTCGGCGGGGAGCGTACGTGCAGGGCGCGGTCCGCCGGACCCTCGACCACCTCGCCTCCGCACCCACCGGGGAGCGCAACAACGTGCTCCTCGGCGCCGCAGTGTCGCTCGGTCAGCTCGCCGCGGGAGGCGCGCTCTCGCGGGAGGAGGTGATCGAGGCACTGACCCCGACCGCGCTGGCGATCGGGCTCAGCGAAAGGGAGACCGCACGCACCATCCGCTCCGGGCTGCGCTACGGAGCCTGCAAACCAAGGAGGGTCGCATGAGTGACGCCGAGACTCCCGCGGCCCGGCCGCGGGTGAAAGTCGGCACTGGGCCGGAGACGATCCGCACCCTCAAGCGCAAACTGACCGGCGGACTACTACCCGACACGTATGTGTCCGCTGGAGCGCTCGTGCACATGGAGACCGTCTCGGGTGGTCTGGCAGGCGCCGCAGACGAGGACTCGCCGCTGCCGGTCGCCGCGAGCCCGCTGAACCCGGCCGGTCTCGCCGGGCTGCTGGCCGAACACGCCAACGTCTACCGCACCAAGTACCGCAAGAATGCAGCCGGGGAGATGGAGCCGTACGACGAGGAATGCACCCCGCCCCGCGACGTGCTCTCGGCGGTGCTCGCCGGCAAGACCTGGCCCGGCGTCCCGGCGCTGCGGGCGATCATCGGCGCCCCGGTGCTGCGCCGTGACGGCACGCTGTTGCAGACACCCGGCTATGACCCGGCCACGGGCCTCTACCTGGCCTCGAAAGTCGACCTGCCGCCCGTGCCCGACGCACCGACACCCGCACAGGTGGCCAAAGCACGGGCGTTCCTTCTCGGCCGGTTCCTGCGTGACTTCCCCTGGTCCTCGGCCGCCGACCGAGCCAACTACATCGCCCTGCTGGCCACGCCGATCCTGCGGCACTTCACCCGCAGCCTCACCCCGTTCGGGCTGATCGACGCGACCATGCCGGCCTCAGGCAAAAGCATCCTGACCGGCGGGCCGGGCATGCTCTACGGGCAGAAAATCCTCACCTGGCCCGAAGAGGACGGCGAACTCCGCAAGTCGATCACGGCCGTGTTCGCCGAACAGGTCGGCGTGGTCATCTGGGACAACCTGGCCGAAGGCACCGTCATCGACTCCGCCGTCCTCGCCCAGTTGATCACTCAGCGGGAATGGTCCGACCGTCAGCTGCAGACCTCCCGCAACGTCGCCTCCGTCAATGACCGGCTCTGGATGGCCACCGGCAACAACCTCCAGGTCGGCGGGGACATGGCGTCGCGCACCGTGCGAGTGCACCTCGATCCGAACATGCCGCACCCCGAGTCGCGTGATCAGTCCGAGTTCGGCATCCCGCACCTCGACCAGTGGATCACGATCCCCGGCAACCAACTGACCGTGCTGTGGCACCTACTCGTCATGGTTCTCGACTGGACGGGCGCCGGCGCACCCCGCTCCGGTGGGCTGTCGATGCGGCAGTTCACCCCGTGGGCGCAAGCCCTCGGCGGGTTCCTCACCCACCACGGCATCGACGGGTTCCTGACCAACATCGCCGACGTGCGCGACGTCGACGAGGACGCCACCCGCTGGCGGGGCTTCCTGTCGGCCTGGCACGAACGGCACGGCGACTCTCCGGTCACCGCCGCCGAGCTACGCCGCAGCGCCGAACCCCTGCAACTCGGCGGCGACCTGCACGACCCGTGGGACGGCCTGTTCATCACCAGCAGGAACGGCAAACTGCCCAACGCGATCGTTCTTGGTCGCATGCTCAAAGGCCAAAACGGCAGGTGGCGCGGCGAATACGTGATCCGTGCCGAACGCTCCGAACGCGGTGACCGGTCCGTGTTCCGCGTCGAGCACCACGACGGCTAACCCAAAACCGCTGAAACATCTCCGCATCTCCGCAAGCCACCAAAGAAAGGTTCCTCTAGCAGGCAAAACAGGCTGCGGAGATGAGCAACCACCGATCTCCGCACATCTCCGCATCTCCGCAACCCGGACCCACCCAAGATCATGCGGAGATGCGGAGATGTGCGGAGATCGGATTTCGGCATCTCCGCAGCACATAACCGCAGCTCAGACACCTTGCTGCGGAGATGCGGAGATGTTTCAGCCATCCCAGGCCGAATCGAAACCGCGCGGAACCCCGACCGCCTGAGAACCACACAGAGATATTGGTGCATCCACTCATACCAACCCCGCCCCGATCTTGGCCCTACGGCGCTCTCAGCGAGCCGCCCAGAGCTTTCTGCCGACCGGTGCCCCGAGAGGTGCCGTGAAGACCGTCGCGTGCAGAACGGGCGCACAGAGTCGTTCTGCACGGCCCCAGGCTCATTCCACAGGAGGCTGCATGACCCCGCCAGCTGGGAACAGCGCCGGATTTATTCCCGAAGTCTTCACCATCGATGAGGCTGCCGAGATCCTCCGGGTAAAGAAAAGCTGGCTTGAGAAAAAGGCCGCTGCCCGCCGCATCCCGTTCACGATGCTCGGCGGCACATACCGCTTCTCCCCGGAACACCTGCGCCGCATCGTTGCCGCGTTCGAGGAAGCGCCCACGGTCGCTGCCGCGCCAACTTCGCAGGCCGCCCCCGCAATTCGTCGCAAGCGGCGAACCACCGTAGATATCGCCGACCCACGCGTCGTTCCCCTGCGGGCTCGATCCCCGCGTTCCCCTCGCCAAAAGCGGATCGCCGCCTAACTGGCTCGCACATTCCACAGGAGGACACTGTTCATGGCCTACGCCGAACGACGCGGCAACTTATGGCGCGCCCGCTGGAGAGGTCCAGACGGCACATTGGAGTCGCAACCAGGTTTCCAGACCGAGAAAGCAGCGCTGAAATACGGCCGGGACCAGGAAGCGGCGATCCGTGCTCACCGGTACGTCGACCCGCGCGGCGCTCGAATGGCACTGGAGGATTGGGTCAACGCCTGGTTCCCGGCGCTCGACCTAGAACCCAGCACGCTGGACAGCTACCGCTACCTGTTCGAGGTCTTCATCCTGCCCAAATTCGGTGACCACACGCTTATGTCCCTGACAGCTGAAAACATCTCGCGCTGGGAAAAGGGTCTGGTGACCGCCGGCTACGCCACGAAAACCGCCTCCAACGCACGGGGGGCACTTTCGGCGTCACTCGCCGATGCGGTCCCTCGCTACATTCCGCTCAATCCTGCCGCTAAGCGGAAAGGAAAAGGCAGGAAAGGCGCAAGCCGCGTCGAGCGTGTCGAGAAGGACGCCAAGGTCTGGGCATCCCCCTTGCAAGCCCTACTGATCGCCGAGCGAGCGGCCGTCATCACTGGCATGGACGCCACGTTCATCGCCGATATCACCATCGCGTACACCGGATGCCGATGGAGCGAGCTACTCGCCCTTTCACCGGAACTAATTCACGCCGACGCCGTCGACCTGCATTGGAAACTGTACGAACTCAACGGCCGCTTCTACCGGGGACGCCCGAAGGACGGCTCGATGCGGACGGTGGCAACGCCCCCGTTTCTCAACGCCCTCCTGCAGAAGCACGTCGCATCGGGCGTGCCGCTGAATTGCGCTTGCGCCGCGCGGATCCACGACAACGACGGTGTGCCGTGGTGCACCGGAGGGTCGTACGCGTTTCTCACCCGACAAGGCAGCCACTACCGCCGGTCGAACTTCAGTGAGCGGATTTTCCGGCCGGCCGCCGACGGGTGGTATCCCCAGCGCTCCCCTAATCGTCAACGGATGCCGGTGCTGGTCGATCACGGACATCCATGGCCTGGCAAGCCGCTCCCGCCCTGGCCTCCGGCCGAGGCCGGGAAGGAGTTCACGGCTCCGCAGGGACGCGGCCGGCCTCGCGTCACCGACGGCGTGCGCCTGGCCTCATGGCTGCCGGTACTGCCCGGCCTGACCCCGCACGGACAACGCCACGGCTACGAGACCTGGTTGGACGAAGACGGAATCCCGTATGTCGCTCAGTCACAGCAGATGGGGCACGAGGTGCCGGGCATGCGGGGAATCTACAGCCACGTCACCGAACGGATGCTGAGCGAGATCCGCGAGGCGCTAGAGCGACGCTGGCTGGCCTCCCTGCGTGCCCGTGCAGCCCTCTCCCCCACCTCGGCGGTACCTGTGCTGAATGCGGCCCTGATGGCACTCCCGGGTTCACGCCCGGCGCTTCCCGCTAGGACCTCAGCTCACCATCACCCCCGAAGGGGTGACCCCAGCGCTTGACTCCTCAGCCCTCATCTATTTCGCATAAGACCCATACGGAGCTGCGGGGCGAAAACTTGTCGTACCCACGCTTTACAGTCCAGACACGGTCCTATTCGAGACCCTCAATAGATACAGAGGCAGTTGCGGCGGCATTGGTTTAGCCCGGGGAGGCGCGATGATCTTTACGTGGCCAGCATTCGACCGAGACAGTCGGGCAAACCGACTGAAGACGTTCGAATTCGAGGACGTAGCAGGTAAGGCACTGCCTGGCCCTCGATGGCTGGACCTGTGCGGACCTGACGAGGTCGCGTGGCAGATTGATCGCGCCTTCCCTGGCATCCGCGGGACCGTCGTACCGGATGAACGTCGGGACGACTGGACACATCGATTCCTCATCGGAGGGCCGACGCCGGCCGGACTGCCAGGTTTGCTGACGTATCTGCAACGCTGGCTAACCCTCACCAAGACCGAATTTCTCGACCTCGCCTTAGCTACGAACTGGTATAAAACGCCCGTTGAGGGCGTTGACTCGAAGGACTGGCCGAACACCGCCGCCGGGCAACTCGTATCTCAGGCAAAGTACTGGAAAACCAGACCGGACATTCAACGGGACGCGGCAGGCAAATTGATTCGAGGGCTAGCCGGACTCATTTCGAGTCACCCCCTGTACGTCACAGCCCACTCTGTGATTTCCGTCCCCGGCAGCGCCGGAGATGGGTCTAGCCTCGGAGAAGCCCTCGCCAGGGGCGTTGCCCAGCTCACGTCTAAACCGTTTGTCCAGACACAGGGCGCGCCCCGTGCGAGCAGCCAAGCCAAGGAGGTTGGCTCCGCGAACCTCATGGGAACACTTCGGGTTCCATCGACACTCCAAGGCACAGTAATTATCGTTGACGATGTATATCGGACTGGTGGCTCTATGCGAGCAACCGCTCACGCAGCGCGACAGGTTGGCGCTCGTGAAGTTCTAGGATTCGCCGCCGTACGCACAATGAGGAAATAGAATGACTGATTCGGGAGATAGGAATAGGGCACTAGCAGAGGCCATAGTGGCATTTATAGATCCACGCACTCCCTCACGCATATTCGCGCTCCTTCGCGACGAAGGCCGCGAAGGCTTAACTCGTCGCTTAAACACAATGAGCAGTGGCGCCCGAGAAGACGTGTATGCCAAAGCCGCATCCATGGCGGAAAAGGGCATATATCCAATATTCTGGGGCGACAAAGACTATCCGAACCAACTCGGAAGCATTGCAACCTCTAGCCCCATTCTGTTCTGCTGGGGCGACCGTGACATATTGAAGATGCCCGGCATCGGAATGTGCGGCTCCCGTAAAGCGTCAGAGCTGGGCCTTAAAGCCGCCGGCCTCTGCGGGGAAGAAGCCCAGGCATCGGGGTTGATGGTGGTGTCCGGATACGCCAAGGGTGTCGACACTGAGACCCATCTAGCCGCGCTGAGAAGCGGCGGGAAGACTATCATTGTCCTGCCCGAGGGGTTCGATCACTTCCGTATCAAGCGAGACTTCCCTCGCGAGCTATTCCGCACACAAAACGTCCTTGTGCTGTCGCAGTTTGCACCCCGCCAGCCGTGGAGCGCATCAGGCGCAATGACGAGAAACCGGCTCATCTACGGTCTCGGGCTGGCACTCGTTGTCATTGAAGCGGGAGAAAAAGGTGGAACCCTAGCAGCCGGCGAAGGAGCTATTCAACACGGCCGCCCAGTCTTGGTCCTCGACTTCGATAACTCAACCCCGGCCGGAAATCGGATCTTGCTGCAGAAGGGAGGGACGCCAATTCCTAATCGCGGCCGTCTGCACGAGGCCATCGCTGAGCTTAAACGATCCAGCGCCGACGACCGCGCCAACCCGATGCAGTTAGATCTACTCCCTTCTACGACCACGTAAGTCGATGCTTAATGATCCCCGCCGGCTAACGTTGAAGCCGCGGATGACGGACGCGTGCCCCATTACCCCGGTACCCGGGTGTGCGCTGGCTTGATGCATGCGCCCGGAGAGCCCTGACTTGGTCGCCTCACCAGGACCTCTTCAGGCTACGTACGCGCGGTTCGACGGTGGCCCGCGACTCCCACAGCAAGGCTCGCAAGACAGGTTCCCGTAACGAGGGGATCAGGGACCAACGGATCGCCTCATCGAGACCCTGGCTCCCAATCTGCTCCCAGAATCGGACACTCAAGCAGCAAAGCGCCTGACCGCTACTCGGTCAGGCGCTTTCACCTGGACAAACTTGGGGTGACCGACGGGACTTGAACCCGCGACCCCCGGGACCACAACCCGGTGCTCTACCAGCTGAGCTACGACCACCATGCGCACCAGAACCAAAACCCGTGGTGCCGGACAATCATAGCCGAACCCCGGCGGCTGCCGTCGAGCGGGTTCCGAGCACGGTCGGGTGACCCTTGATCTAAAGCTGCGCGGCGATCGCTTTCGCGGTCTCGACGTCCGGCCCCGGCAGCGGGACGAAGACGGTGCGGCGGTAATACTCCAGCTCGCGGATGCTCTCCCGGATGTCGGCGAGGGCGCGGTGGGCGAGGCCCTTCGGCGGCTGGCCGAAGTAAACCCTCGGGTACCACCGGCGGCAGAGCTCCTTGATCGAGGAGACGTCGATCATGCGGTAGTGCAGGAACGAGTCGAGCGCCGGCATGTCGCGGGCCAGGAAACCCCGGTCGGTCGCGATGGAGTTGCCGCACAGCGGGGCGGTGCGCGGGTTCGGCACGAACTCCCGCACATAGGCCAGCACCTGCTCCTCGGCCTCGGCCATGGTGATCGCCGAGACCCGCACCTCCTCGGTCAGGCCGGACTTGGCGTGCATGTCACGCACGACCGGGGGCATGGCGTCGAGCGCCGCGTCATCGGCGTGGATGACCAGGTCGACGCCCTCACCCAACACATTGAGGTCGGGATCGGTGACCAGCGCCGCGACCTCGATGAGCTTGTCCTTGCCCAGGTCGAGACCGGTCATCTCACAATCGATCCAAACCAGAAGATCAGCCACCCGGACAGCGTACGCCCGAGTAGAGCACAACGCTGTCACGTCTTGGCGGGCCAGTCCTCCGGGACGACCGGACACGCGGATGCGTTTAGTCCGCTTTCGGGGAGAGACTTCCCAGTTTGTCGGTTGACGGGCTAAACTGGTCTTAATGGACGAAGCCCCCCTTCGGTTACTCCGTTCCCCCGGTAAAGGGCCTTCCACGTCGGCAGCGTGGAGGGCCCTTTCGGTTGGGCCCGAAAAAGAAAAAGGCCGCCCGGGGCGGCCCTTCCTCGTCGGTCCCTCAGTCGTCGTTCGGCATTCCCGGTGGGGTACGGCGCCGGCGCACCGGCTCCGGGGCAGCCGGCTCGATCGTCGCCGGATTGGTGATGGTGCGGCGACGGCGACGCTGAGCGGATGCGGCCAGCAGCTCGGCGGCCTCGGCCCGGTAGCTGGAGATGCCGGTCGCCGAGGCAGCGGCCTTCGTCGGCGAGGCGGGCTTGGCCTGCTTCGCCGGCGCCACCGGCGCGGAAGCGGCCGGCGTGCTCCCCACCGGCCTCGCAACGGAGCTGCCAGCCGCCGACCTCGCGGCGGAGCTGCCAGCGATCGGCCTCGCGGCAGAGTTGCCTGCGGCCGCGGGCCTGGCCGCAGAGTTGCCCGCAGCCGACGGCTTGGCGGCAGGGTTGGCCAGCCTGGCGGAATTGGCTGCGGCCGGCCTCGTGGCGGAATTGCCCGCCGCCGGCCTCGCGGTCGAACTGCCTGCCGCCGGCCTCGCCGTCGTAGAGCCGGTGGCCGGCTTGACCGTCGTTGGCCGCGTCGTGGCCGAGGATGCCCCAGACGCTGCCGCGGGTTTGCCTGCTGCCGCGGACTTGCTCGCCGCCGCCGACTTCGTGACTGCCTTCGCCGCCTTGGCCGGAGCGGCCGGGGCCGTCGAGGACGACTTGGCCGTCTTGGCCACCTCGGCCGTGGCAGCGGCGCCCTTCGCCTTGGCCGTCTTGGCCGTCTTCGCAGCGCGGGCCCGGGTGGTCTTGGCCGGCTTCAGCTCGAAGTCACCGGGCTCGAAGCCGTCAGACTGGATGTTGCTGGGCTGAACGTTGCCGGGCTCCAAGTCATCGGGCTCGACGCCCCCGGCCTCGACGTCCCCGGCCTCGACGTCCCCGGCCTCGACGTCCGCGGCCGGCTCGGCCGCCTGGGCTCGGGCTTGGGCAGCTGCGCGGGCGGCCACCGTCTCGGCGGCCTTCCGCCAAGCGGCGGGTGCCGGACGCCCGGCCAAGCCGGGCAACCGGCTGGTGAAATTGGACCCAGGGGCTCCGTCGGCGTCCGGCTGACCGGCCGGGGAATCAACAGATTTGAGTACGCCACCAGGCGCCGGCATCGGCCGCTGGGTCAACGGGAAGTCGGCGGTCGGAATCCGCTCGACCTCGTCTCGTGCCCGGCCGGGCGACGGCCGGCGGCGCCGTTCGACCGGCCCCGTCTCGTCCCCCGCAGGCGGCGTCGAGCGCGGCTCGGATCCTGGGCCGTCCGGAGTCGGCATCGGCCGCTGAGCCAGACGGCCATCGGTCGTGGGCCTCGGGTTCATCGCGCTGAGGTCGGCCGTCGCAGTTGCGGCGGCGTTCTGCTCGTCGCGCACGGCCGCCGAGCCCACTGAGACGCGCGCGTCCGCGGCGGTGCCGGCGATCCGCTCTCCCCGCGCCATCGCGTGCATGACCGCCGGGACGTCCGCCCCGCCGGCCGCGATGCGCCCCGGCCGCTGCTCGCCTGCCGCAGCACTGTCGGATCCGGACGCCGCAGTCGCGGTGGCGTTCGCCGCCGCGGGCGTCACCGCCGGAGCCTGCTCCGGACTGGACGGCTGAGCCGGCGCCGCCGGCCGCAGCGGAACCGAACCAACCGTCCGTTCCCCCGCCTGCGCCGCCCCGGGCGCACCAGCGGCTTCCCGCACAGCTCCCCCGTCAGGCACCGCATGCCGAACCGGCCCACCGACCCGGCCGTCCCCACCCGCAGACCTGTCTGCGCCGGGGGTCGCGTCCCCGCCAGGCACTCCGTCGGCGTCAAGGGCTGTGTGGGCGTCACAGGCCACGTTGGTGTCACGCGCCGCAGTGGAGTCGCGCGCTACGTTGGCGTCGCGCGCTGCGATCGCGTCACGCGCCCCAGCGGAGTCACGCGCCGCGACGGCGTCACGCCCTGCGATCGCGTCACGGGCCACGTTCACGTCACGCGCCCCGGCGGCGTCACGCGCCGAGACGGCGTCACGCCCTGCGACCGCGTCTCGGGACGCGATGGTGGCGGATCGGGACGCGATGGCCGCGGATTGGTAGGCGGCGGCATCTGTAGGTGCCTTGGTCGGTTCGGCGGAGCGCGAACCGATTGGCGCGTTGCCGGACGGCCGCCCGGTCGTGCTGTTCGGAGAACGCTGGCCAGTCACCGCGTCCTTGGCTCGCGAGCCGGACTCAGCGTTCACCGGCCGAGGGCCGGCCGGTTCCTGAGCGATCGCGTTGGGGGCGGCACCGGAGGCGCCGATCACCGAAGTTAGCTTGGGAGCGGACACCGGAGTGCGGTCGTCGCGACCGGGCTCGGTGCCCGCCCCCGCGGCCTGCCGCGCCCCACTGGCGGTCAGGGGCGGCTCGGCGCCGGCGTTCGCGGTCGTCGCGCGAGCGGACGACACGGCGGTGCCGGCCGGTGTGGCTTCGGCGTGTGACCGGCCCGGGTTTGCGGTGGCACTGCGGCCGCCGGCCAAGGCCGGATCAGTCACGGAAGTGGGAGCGGATCCCGCCGCTCGCCCGCCATGCACGCTAGCTGCGGCCGACTCGGTCCGACCACCGGACAGACCGAGTTCTCCGTCACCAGCCCCCCGCTCGACAGCCGCGATGGACGGCCGCCCCAGCCCCGCCACCTGAGGAAACTTGGGTGTCGCGCCGGAATCGGCCGGGCGAGCGCCACCGCTGGTGGCGTGCGTCGCAGAGCCGTCTGCGGCATCTGCCCGGACGGCGGCATCGGTAACCGAGGCGCGCCCGGCGGCTTGCGACGTCCTGTCGCCGCCGGCACGCTGCGCGTTCTGCGGTACGGATTCTCCGCCGACCCGGACGCCGTTGACGGCTGCGGCATGCCGCGATTCGGACTCGGCATCCATCCGAACGCCGTGCCCACCGACGCGCACGCCGTCAGCAGCCACGCCAAGCCGCGACTCGGACTCGCCATCCACTCGAACGTCATGCCCACCAACCCGGACACCGTCAGCAGGCGCGCCAAGCCGCGACTCGGACTCGGCATCCACCCGGACGCCGTGCCCACCAACCCGGACGCCGTCAGCAGCCGCGCTATGCCGCGACTCTGACTCGCCATCCACCCGAACGCCGTGCCCACCAACCCGGACGCCGTCAGCGGCCGCGGCGTGCCGTGACTCGGTGGCGGAGCGGGGCTGGGTTGCGGCCGGGGCTGGGGTGGTTGGCGCGGATGGGGACGGGATCCGCGATCCCTGGGTTGCGGTGGGGGAGTTCTCGGCTGCGCGGGCTCCAGCGGGCTGCTGGCGGCCGACTCGGGAGGCGTCCGCGCGGGTCAGGCCGGTAGCCGCCCAGTCGGTGGCCCTCGGGCCGGTGACGACCGAGACTCGCTGGCCGGCCGTTCGTGGGTCGCGGGCGGACATGCTTTCCCGGCCGGTCGGCGACGGCGATGCCGCCGACATGGACTCGGCGCGCTCGTGGGCGCCGCGGGCGGCGCGGGCGTCGGCGGCGCCGGCCGCATAGGCCGCGGCAACGGCGGCATCACCGGACGGTGCCGGCGCTGGGCCACCGCTCGGCGCCGGCTTGCCGCCCCGCGGCTCGCCTCGGCGGGACGGGGTCATCGGCATGGCCTTCGCGCCGCCGGACGAATCGATTGCCGCGGAATCGCCATCTTCCGAGGCCATTGCACCCGCGGCCGTCGCACCCGCGGCCGTCGCACCCGCGGCCGTCGCACCCGCGGCCGTCGCACCCGCGGCCGTCGCACCGTTCTCCGGTGACCTCGCGGAGGTCTCGGCAGATGTCTCGGCTCCGGTCGCGGCGGCGGCCTTCTTGCGGGCCGCCTCGGCCATGCGTGCGGCCGCCGTCGCCTCGGTTTCGCGGGCTCGCTCGGCGGCGGTTTCGGCCACCCACGCGCCGACGGCCGAGGCCTGGAACAGCGGCAGGTCGCTGGGGCCCGCCTCGCGCTTGCGGGAGATCCGCTCCCCGCGCCGCCCGAACAGCGGGTCGGCGGAGGCCGGGGAGTCGCCGAGCGGCAGCGCGCCGCCGGACGTCGGCTTGATGAAGTTGAGCGGTTCGCCCGGGGCCGGCGCCGGCCCGCGGCCCGGAATGGCGGTGGCCGCCGCGTACGCGACCGGGTCGGGCGCACCCGATCCGGCGGCCGGCCCGGTCGGACCTCCGGGCCGGCCGCCCACGGAAACCGGAGCAGCGAAAGCCGAGACTCCGGCACCGGGGACTGTGGAGGCCGGCATTGCAGAAGCAGGAGCGGCTGAGACCGGGATCCCGGACGACGGAATCCCCGAGGCAGGGACAGCCGACATCGGAACTCCGGAGTCGGCGACCGCGAAGCCCGGAACCGACGACATCGAAACCGCGGAGGCCGAAACACCAGGACCCGAACCAGCGGACATCGGGAGCCCGGCGGACGGAACGCCGGACGATGGAACGCCAGATGCGGGAATCGCCGACACCGGAATGCCAGGGATTGAGGACGCAGTAGGAACCGGTGAGACCGGGACCGGGAGTGCGGTCGGGCCGGTCAGGGCGGGCTTTCCGGACGGTGGCCAGGTCAGCTGCGGGGAAGAAGCGGTCAGCGCCGCCTTTTCCGCGTCGGCGAGGGTTCGCGGGCGGTGGGCGCCGGCGCGGGCCGGGCCCACGCCGAGCGGCAGTGGGGCGCCGATCGCGGCCATCAGGTCCGGGACCTGGCTGGGCTCGACGACGTAGACGATCTCGCGGCGGCGGGCCGGCCAGCAGAGGGTGATCAGGCCGGCCATCGCCAGCAGGGTGCCGAGGGTTAGCAGGCCCCACGTGCTGGAGTTGATCCAGCTGGGGCGCAGTTCGGCCGAGGAGGTCAGCTGGAGTCCGGCTTTCGCGCCGGGGCTCATGATGACCAGGCTGTACGGGCCGCCGGTGACCTCGCCGGGCGACCACGCCAGGTGGCCGTCGGCGCTGCTGCGCAGCCAGAACGACACGCGCGTGGGCAGGCCGCGGGGTGCGTACCGGCCGCCGACCGGGGTGGTCGCGACCGGCAGCGCGCCGGTGCCGATGTCCACCGTGCGGACCAGCGAGTAGGGCACGCCTCGCAAATACTGCTCGACCGTGGCGCTCGGGGCCAGGCCGATGAAGGCGGGGCCGTCCTCGGTGCCGGCGTTGATGCGCAGCTGGGTGTCGCCGATGCGGGTGAAGGGCGCGTCGGTGCGGAGCAGCCGGTCCACGTCGGGGACGACATACGCGTACCCCGGTGTGGCCAGACGCTGCAGCTCGCCGCTGAACGCGCCGCCCTGGTCGCGGTGCTGCATCGCCGTCCACAGCGCCGCGCCGGCCAGCAGCGACGGCAGTCCGATCGTCAGCATCAGCATTCCGAGGATGGTGCGGAGCCACCGCATCAATTTCTCCCCCTTCTCAGGCCGTACTCGGCGACCATACAGATCCAAATAACCCCAAAGTGGTCAAATAGCTGCTAACACCCTGATAGATATGACAACGGCCCGACTCCCCTTCGGGAGCCGGGCCGCATGGAGCAAAAAAGGTCAGGAAATGTTCGCGGTCATCGTCAGTGTCTGCTGGTCGATGTCGCTCGTTCTGGCGGTGAACTTGAACGTCCACTGGCCGGCCGACGGCAATGCGATGTCGCCGACCGCGTGGAAGTCGGTGATCCGCAGCAGCGGGATCTGAATCGGCTCGATCCCCTTCGACGCCAGCGCCGCCGTGCCAGTCCACTCGACCACCGTGAGCGGCTTGTTGTCGGGGGTGTACGCGTACAGGTGGATCGAGTTGTTGCCGACCGTGGCCGGGAAGATGTCCACCTGCATCGCCATCGTGCTGCTGGTCAGCGTCTGGGTCACGGTCGAGCTGGTGGCGGCGGCGGTCTCGGCGGCCTGGGCCGTGCGCGGTGGGGCGATCTGCACCAGCGCGGCCGTCACCCCCAGCACCACCGCGGTGATCGCCAGCTCGGCGCCGACGATGCGCCGCAGCCCGCGTGGCGACGCCTCGGCCTGCCGGGAGCGCACCAGCCGCCGGGAGAACCAGGCGACGCCCAGCACGCACGCGGCGAGGGCCACCTTGACCAGGATCAGCCGGCCGTAGGTGCTGTTGACCAGGCCGTCCAGTGATGCCACCTCGATCAGCGCCTGCACCGTGCCGGCCAGGATCAGCGCGGTCACGGCGGTGGCCGCCCAGCGCGACCAGATCGGCAGGATCGCCGACAGCTCCCGCTCGTTGGCCTGGCGCAGCAGGAACACGCCCAGCATGACCAGGCCGCCCAGCCACACCGACATGGCGGCCAGGTGGATCGCGTCGATCACCACCGAGACGCCGGCCACCGGGGAGGCGGTCGGGTGGCCGGTGAGCGGCCAGGTGGCCAGTGCCGCCACCCCGAGCACGCCGAGCAGCGCCAGGTCGGTCTTCGACTCGCCCTTGCCGGAGAGCAGCGGGCGCAGCAGCAGCGCGGCCGCGCAGAGCACGCCGATGCGCACCAGCATCACCGCGCCGAACGTGCTGCCCAGCACGTCGCGCAGATCGCCGACCCGGACGTCGAACAGGCTGGTGCCGATCGAATAGGGCACCTGGAGCCAGATCGCCATCAGCGTGCTGAACCCGACCAGGCCCAGCCCGGTCCAGACGAGCCGGGCGGGACCCCGCCGGGACAGGCGGTGCGGCCACAGCAGGGCGAGCACGAGCGCCGGGCCGACCAGGAGCACGAGTCCCGCGTACCCCAAATATTTGCCGACCGGGATCAGCGCCCGGACCACCGGGTTGACCTTGCTGTCGTCGATCGCCGCCGTCGGCGGCGTGGAGGCCGCGCCCACCGAGTAGGTGATGCTGCCGCCGACCGGGTGGCTGTCGGCGGAGATCACCCGGTAGCTCACCAGATAGGTGCCCCGGCCGCCGCCGGCGCGCAGCGGGATGGTCAGGGTGCCGCCGTTCACCGTCGGCTCGCCCTGGTCGGCGCGCGACCCGTCCGGGCCGAGCACCTGCACCTTGCCGGTGACCAGCTGCACCGACTCGGTGAAGGTCAGCGTCACCTTGTTGGGCGCGTCGGGCACGATCGTGCCGTTGCCGGGGTCGCTGGCGACCAGCGCGGCATGCGCGCTCGCCGGTGCGGCCGGCCCCAGGAGCACGCAGAACAGCCCGATCAGCAGGCCGAAACCACCCGCCAGGGCTCGGCGACGATCAAAGGTCATGCGCGCCATGCTCCCCGATCCGGTCGGAATCTCCCACCGGCGGGTAGTCGCCGGTGTGATCGACATGGTTCCAGAGGGTTCCGACAATTCTTAGCTCGCGTACCATGGCCGACCATGACGGAGGGTGAAAACACCACCGAACTGGCCCTGCGAGCCGGCACGGGAGACGCGGCCGCACAGAGCGGGTTCGTCCGCGCCACCCAGGCCGAGGTGTGGCGGTTCGTCGCCGCCCTGGTCGACCCGGCCTCCGCCGACGATCTCACCCAGGAGACCTACCTGCGGGCGTTCAAGTCGCTGCCCGCCTTCGAGGGCCGCTCCAGCGCACGCACCTGGCTGCTCGGCATCGCCCGGCGCACCTGCGCCGACCACCTCCGCGCGGTCGTCCGCCGCCGCCGGCTGGACGCCCGGCTCGCCGCCCAGGCCTGCACCGACCTGCCGGCGCCCGACCCGGCCCACCGGCTGAGCACCGCCGACCTGCTGAGCCGGCTCAGCGAGGAGCGGCGCACCGCGTTCGTGCTCACCCAGGTGCTCGGCCTCTCCTATGCCGAGGCGGCCGAGGTCGAGGACGTGCCGGTCGGCACGATCCGCTCCCGGGTCGCCCGGGCCCGCGACGAGCTCGTCACCGCGGTGTCCCAGGCGCGAGCGGTGTGACGGGTCTTTAGTCCCTGCCGATTCCCAGCCAAACCTCAGCAGAATGGTGGAACCTGCTGAACGAGGACGACGACTAACTGGGCGTGACAATGCAATGGGACAAGGCGTGGCCGTGGATCTCCACGGTGGCGCGTCTCGGTCTGGCCGCGGTGTTTCTGATCTCCGGCGGCCTCAAGGTCGGTGATCTGGCCGAGTCCGGGCGCGCGGTGAACGCCTACAAGCTGATGGACTACGACACCGCGAAAGTGGTCGGCGCGGTCCAGCCGTTCCTCGAGATCGCCGTCGGCCTGCTCCTGCTGATCGGCCTGGCCGTGCGCCTCAGCGCGGCCATCTCCGCGCTGCTCCTGGTGGTCTTCATCGCCGGGATCATCTCGGCGTGGGCCCGCGGGTTGCAGATCGACTGCGGCTGCTTCAGCAAGGGTGGGGCGGTGGCCGGCGGCGACACCACATACGGCCTGGACATCGCCCGCGACGTCGGCTTCCTGCTTCTGGCCGGAGTCCTGCTGGTCAAGCCGCGCACCCGGTTCTCGATGGACGGCCTTCTGATGGGAGAACGATGAGCAAGAGCCAACGCGACCGGGCGGCGGCAAAACGGATCGTCGAGCAGCAGAAGGCGGCCGAGCGCCGCCGCCGGGTGACGATCTGGACGTCGGTGGCGGTCGTCGGCGTACTCGTGATCGCGGGTCTGATCGGCTGGGGTGTGCTCTCCAAGCAGGAGAGCAGCGATGCCGGCAAACTGACCACGCCGAGCGTCGCCGTCGACGAGGGCACCGCGTTCGCGTTCGGCACCGGCAAGGTCACGATCGACCTCTACGAAGACTTCATGTGCCCGATCTGCAACGAGTTCGAGACGTCGGCCGCCGACACGATCGACTCGCTCATCACGGCCAACACGGTCACGGTGCGCTACCACCCGGTGTCGATCCTCGATCGCGCCTCCAACGGCACCGAATACTCGACCCGGGCGGCGGGCGCCGGGGCCGCGGCAGCCGAGGGCGGCAAGTTCCGCGAGTTCCACAAGGTCCTCTACGCCAACCAGCCCGAGGAAAACAGCGACGGCCTTACCGACGCGAAGATCATCGAGCTGGGCAAGAGCGTGGGTCTCGGCGACGACTTCGCCACCGCGGTCAACGACAAGACGTACGACTCGTGGGCCACCAAGGTCACCGAGACGTTCTCGGCCCGCGGTTACACCGGCACGCCGACCGTCGTCGTCAACGGCAAGCAGCTGCAGGGCGCCAGCGGTGGCGTCCCGACCGCGGCCGATCTGAGTGCAGCCGTAACGTCTGCCGGGTGAGACGCCTCGCTCTACTCGTGATCGTGGCCGGCGCCTTCCTCGCGCCGGCCACGCCCGCGTTCGCACACGGTGGCGACACCCCCGACGCCACCGCCTACCGCACCACGGTCACCGCGATCAGCACTCCGGAGAAGGGCCTGACGGTCCGCACGGTCGAGGCCGGCGCCCGCCTGGAGCTGACCAACAAAACCGGACATTCGGTCGAGGTCCTGGGTTACGACGGCGAGCCCTATCTCGACGTCCGGCCCGACGGCACCTGGGAAAACGTCAACTCGCCCGCGGCGTACATCAATGAAACCCTGACCGGCGACAACGCCGTGCCCGCCAATGCCGACCCGACCGCCCCGCCGAGCTGGCGCAAGCTTTCCGGATCGACCACCGTGCGCTGGCATGATCAGCGCACCCATTGGCTGAGCTCCGGCTTGCCGCCGCAGGCGCAGGCCGATCCGAGCCGCTCCCATCGGCTGCGCGACTGGGCGGTGCCGCTGCGCGTGCAGGTGCGCACCTTCGCGATCACCGGCACTCTCGACTGGGAACCGCCGCCACCACCCTGGCTCTGGTGGTCGATAACGGCCCTGACCGGCCTGACGGCCTTCGCCCTGCTGCGAAAATGGCCGATCTTGGTGCGGCCTCTGACGCTGATCGCCGCTTTCTGCCCTATTTGGTACGCGGTGGGCAGCGCTCTCAACGGCGTAGGCCCTTCCCTGCTGCTCATCACCGTCGGGCTGCTGGCAATCGCGGCAAGTTACCGAAATCCCCCGTTCCTGCTGGCCCTGGCCGGCGCCGCGGTGGCCCTGTTCGCCGGTTTCACCGAGATCAGCGTCTTCCAGGCGGCGGTCCTGCCCGCCACCGGCCCCGCCTGGCTGACCCGGGCCGCGGTGGCCGTCGCCCTGGGTGCGGGCACCGCCCTGGCCCTGACCGGCGTCCTGCGCCTGCGCGCCGCCATCCCCCCGGCCACGCCGGCCGCAGAGCCGATCGCCGCGGCATGACGCGCGGGGTGCGCCGCGCCGCCCGGCTGAGGCCGCGCCACCAGGGCTGGGGCTGTGCCGCCGGGGCCTGGGCGCGGTGCCGCCGGGGCTAAGGTCGTTTCATGACTGAGACCGCCCGACTTTCCGCCGGGGACACCGCGCCCGACTGGTCGCTGCCGACCGACAACGGTGACCGGCTCTCCCTCAAGGACCTCCGCGGCCGCAAGGTGGTGCTGTATGCCTACCCCGCCGCGATGACCCCCGGTTGCACCACCCAGGCGTGCGACTTCCGCGACTCGCTGGGGTCCCTGCAGGCAGCCGGTTACGAGGTGGTCGGCATCTCCCCCGACGCCCCGGCCAAGCTGGCCAAGTTCCGCGAGCGCGACGCGATCACATTCCCGCTGGTCAGCGACGAGGACAAGAGCGTCCTGACGGCCTACGGCGCGTTCGGCGAGAAGCAGAACTACGGCCGCACGGTCATGGGCGTGATCCGCTCCACCTTCGTGATCGACGAGAACGGCGCGATCGAGAAGGCCCTCTACAACGTCAAGGCCACCGGCCACGTGGCCAAACTGCGCCGCGACCTCGGACTCGACTGAGCGTTTCCTACAGCGCAACCCCTCACCTGCCGATCAGACCAGCACAGTCACCCGACCGACAGGTCCCCCGCTCCCACGGCGGCCGTCATGCGGCATCGACCCGCAAGGCGGCCGCCGTGCCCGGTCCAGGCCGCCGTGCCCGGTCCGGCGGAAAGGGTCGCGTCCGGCGAGAGCGTGAATCCGGGGTTGACCGTCTAGACTCTCTTGAACGCTTCGCCCCCTGGGGCGCAGCGGGCGGGAGTGGCGAAATGGCAGCCGCGCGGGTTTTAGGTGCCCGTGCCCGAGAGGGCGTGTGGGTTCGAGTCCCATCTTCCGCACCACGATCTTCCGCGCGTCGGCCCCGTCAGCCGGTCCGGGTGCGGAGGCTTCGCGTCAGGGTTGAGATCATCACCGCCGCGGCGACGAGGTGCAGCACGATCAGGGCCGCGACGGTGGCGGTGGTCGCCCCGCAGATCAGGGGCGGGACCAGCGAGATCGCGGTCAGCGACCCGGCCGTCCAGACGAATCGCTCGGCGGGGCGTGCGCTCCACCGGAGCAGTGCGACCGCGATGACCACGCCCACGACCGAGAAGAAGCCGGTCACCACGGCGAAGCCGGGCAGTGGGATCGTCTCGCCGCCGTCCGGGATCTCGAAGTCGGCGCCGGCGGCTCGGGCCAGCGCGGCGGCGGTCGTGGTGGCCGCCATCGCCGCGAGCGTGGCGATGAGGCCGATGCCGGCGAGCCCGCGGAAGCGGTGCGTGCGGCCGGTCCGGGCCGGTGCCGTGCCCGCGCTCATCGGGCGTCCGTCGGCAGGCTCTCGGGCAGGCCGAGCCGGGGGAACTGGTCGGCGTGGAACGTGATGATCTCGGTGATCGCCCCGCCGGAGACACGCAGCGCGTCGAGCGTCAACGGCAGGTAGGCGTTCGCCTCCTCGCGCCAGAGGTAGAACGCGATGGTGGGCTGCCGGTTCACGAAGGTGGGGACGGCGCGCAGGCGCCCCAGGCTCTCGAAGCCGTCCGAGATCCAATCGTCGACCACCGCGTCGCGGCCGACGAACAGGCCCGGGGTCGGCGGCATCGAGCAGCGGACGTCGTCGCGCAGCAGGGCGGCCAGCCCGTTGACGTCCTTGGCCACGCTGGCCTCGGTGAAGCGGCGCACCAGCTCCCGCGTCCCGGCGTCCTCCTCGCCGCCGGTCCAGTCCTGCCGTTCGGCGGGCAGGTGCTCCCGCATGCCGGCGCGGGCCCGCTGCAGCGCGCTGTTCACCGAGTTGACCGAGTCGCCGAGGAGTTCCGCGACGTCCTTCGCCGGCCAGCCGAGCACGTCCCGCAGGATCAGCACGGCCCGCGGGCGTGGCGCGAGATGCTGGACCGCGATCACATACGCCAGCTCGATCGTCTCCCGGGCCACCGCGACCGTCTCCGGCTCGTCCGTGTCGCCCGCGGGCAGCTCGTCGAGCAGCCGGTCCGGGTAGGGCTGCAGCCACCGCACCTCGCCGCCGGTCGCGGGCTCCGGGCGGCGCTTGGCCAGCAGGTCCAGGCAGGCGTTGGTGGCGATCCGGTACAGCCAGGCCCGGAACGTCGAGCGCCCCTCGAAGGTCTCCCGCCGCCGCCAGGCCCGCAGGTACGTCTCCTGCACGGTGTCCTCAGCGTCCTCGAACGACCCGAGCATCCGGTAGCAGTGCACATGCAACTCCCGCCGGTGCCGTTCGGCCAGCCCGGCGAACGCCGGCTCGTCGACCTCGTCCAGCCTGCTCACGTCCAACTCCGCCGGCCGCGTGTCCGCACCCATGCCGTCATCCTTCCGCCTCGTCATGTCCTGTCGGAGGTATGACTCGTGCGGGCGCGACAACTCATCACCGGAGCTACGGCCAGGTGATGGTCACGATGCCGTGCGGCTTGTGCAGGGTGGCGTCGGCGGCGGCCGGGACGGTCGGTGTCGGCCAGTAGGCGAACGACGGTTCGGTGCCGCGGGCGGTCCGGTCCCAGGCGCCGACCTGCTCGACCAGCGCGCCGGCGACGACCGGGCCGGTCGCACCGTAGCCGCGGGCGCCGAACTCGATGCCGGCGCCGTCTAGTGCCGGCCGCACCGCCAGGTGCGCGAACCCGGCGCCGTGGACGACCCCGAAGGGGAACCACGTGCCGGCCTCGCTCGCCAGCGCGCACCGCGCGTCCACCGCAATCATGCAGAAGCCGGGCAGAAACCAGGCCAGCCACAGCTGCAGGTCGGGGAACGGGACGCCGTGCCGGATGGTGACGCCGGACCAGGACTCGCACCGCGGGCCGGCGAGGATGTCGTCGAGTGCGTGCGGGTCGTCCGGGGCGCCGCTGTCGAAGAGCAGCTTGAGGTCGGTGCCATCGGAGTGCGGCAGGACGACGATGCGGCCGTCGTGTCGTCCGGCGCCCTGCATGCTGACGAAGCCGGCCACCTCCATCGACGTACTGACCAGGTGGTTTTCGGTCTTGCGGAAGCCGATCGAGCGGGTGGCGCCGTTCATCACCAGCGGCAGCACCAGCGTGCCGCCCGGCCGCAGCTGCTCCCACCAGCCGGGCGCGATGTCCCAGGCCCCGACGGTCACGATGATCGCGTCGAACGGTCCCTCGCCGGGGATGGCCTGTCCGGCGTCGGCGGTGTGCACCGTGACCCGGTCGCGGTAGCCGTTGGCGGCGAGCAGTTGCTCGGCCCGCGCCGTGACGTCCGGATCGATGTCGACGCTGACCACGCGCGTGCCGATCTCGGCGATCATCGCGGCGTTGAGACCGCCGGACCCGATCTCGAGGACGTCCATGCCCGGCCGCAGACCGGCCTGCTCGAGCATCTGCGCCTGGATGCCGGCGCCGGACACCGACGAGATCGCGGTGCCACCGGCGTCGCGCTTCATGACCACGGCGTCGTCCAGCGCGTACGCGATCTCCGGATCGGTTCCGGCCGGCAGGAACCGCTCCCGGGCCACTCGCCGGACCGCCGCTTCCACCGCGGCCGTCCTGATCCGCCCGGTCAGCTTGAGCTGCTCGACCAGCTCGTCCCGCAGTGCAACGCTCACCACTTCATGCTGACATGTCGGACTTCGCCGTACCGGCCGAAGGTCAGAGAGCGGAGCCGCCGGAAAACTTGCCCGGCATCATGGCGGCATGGGTGTTGAGTTCGTAGTTGATCCGGAGCTGGACGACGACCTCAAGGCGCGGATCGTGGCGCTCTGGGTCGACGTCACCAACGGCGGCGGGGCGGTCGGGTTCGTCGCGCCGGTGACCGGCGCCGAGGTGTGGCCGACCGCCACGGCCGCCTTCGCGGGCGTGGAAGCGGGGCTCGACCGGCTGCTGATCGGGCTGGACGACGGGGAGCTGGTGGCGCTGCTGTTCGTGACGGACAACCGGTTCGGGCTGAAGGATCACTGGCGGGTGCTCAAGCGGGTCATGGTGTCGCCGCACGCGCAGGGCAGCGGCCACGGGGCCGCGCTGATGCGGGCGGCCGAGCGGCTCGGCCGGCAGATGGGGCTGGCGGCGCTGCATGTCACGGTGCGCGGCGGCAAGGGGACCGAGAACTTCTATGCCCGCGTCGGCTATCGCGAGGTGGGGCGCATCCCGGGGGCGATCCGGGTCGCGCCGGGTGACGACCGCGACGACATTCTCATGTGGCTAGATCTCCAGCAATGAGGGGACGCCGGGGCCGCCGGGTCGGCGACGCCTGGGGGTGAGTGCGTCGCCGCCGGCGGCCGGCGGCCGCGCGCACCTGGGCTCGGGGAAGACCGGGGCGCGGCTTGTGGGGCGCGGAAGTTCTAGCCGCAGGAAGCGGCGGCGCCGGCCAGGTCGACAGCCTCCTCGGTGGGCTGTTCGGTGGCCAGGGCGGCTTCGTCGGGGGCGGCCGAGGTGGATTCGACCACCGGCGCGGCCGACGGGGAGGCCGACGACTTGGTCGGCTTCGGAGTGGCCTTCTTCGCGGTGGACGGCGAAACCCGCGAGGAGACGGCGGAACCCGAGGACGACGAGCCGGACAGGCGGACGGTCGTCTTCTGGGTGGCGCCGGGCGACAGCTTGATCCCACTGACGGTGGCGGATTTCCCGTACACATCAGTGATCTTGATTTTGAATGGTCCGCTGCCGGCGCCGGCGTCGATCTCCCAGTAGTTGTAGGCCTGGCGATGGGTGGTCTTGCCGTTGACCGTGACCGACTTCAGTTGCGTGACGTGGTTGTCGATGAGGACGGCCAGCCAGTACTGCGACGAGCCCTCCTTCACCCGCACGCTGATCGGGCTGGGCGCGCTCGCCGTCGTGACCGTCTTGTAGGTGATCGGGATGATGCCGGCGACCTCGGCCCCGATCTTCTTGAATGCGGTGCGGCTCAGGTCGAGGTGGCCGGCCGGGCACTCGGGGCAGGAGTCGATCACCTTGACGCGCACCTTGCCCTTGGGGCCGGTCACGTCGAGGTAGGTGCCGCAGGCGGCGCCCGCCGAATATTCCACCGGACCCAGCGCCACGAAAAGATCGTCGGCGGGCGCGGACGGATAGGAGCAGTTGCCCATGCCGGAACCGAGGTCGTAGAAGGTCGCCTTGCCGGATTTGGCCGAGGTGGACGGTGGCGCCGCGCAGGCCGCTCCGGTGTTCTGCAGCAGCATGGCCACGCCGAGCACCGCGGCGAGAATCACAGCGCCGCCGGCGGCGAGCCAGCGGGGCGAAAGCAGGCGAGGTCCGGTCACGCTGAGGGATCCTTCAGCGGGGCGGGGACGCGGGCAACCTTCCTAAGACAGACCTAAGGCACATGGGACCTGCTTCACCCGTACGGTGATCGGATCAGTCGAGTACGGTCACCGCGTCACCCACACGCAGTGACCCGGTCACGACCGGAATCAGGTTGATCGCGAAGAGCAACCCGCCGTCGATCCGCCGGCGCAGGCCGAGCATCCGCAGCGGCTGCTTGCCCTTCTCCCCCGTCTCCTGATCGATCGTGGTGACCAGGCAGCGCGGGCACGGCTGGTCGGCCTGCAGCACGGTCGAGCCGATCCGCAACCGCACCCGCCGCTCGGACCACTCGTCCTCGGCCCACGGCAGCGCGCCGGTGACCACCAGGTTGGGCCGGAATCTGGTCATCGGCACCGCCTTGTCCCCCGCTTCGACCAGCCAGTCGTTGAGGGCTGCGAGCGACGCGGTGTTGGCGATCAGGATCGGGTAGCCGTCGGCGAAGCTGACCGGATCGCCGACCTCCGACCCGCCGCCGGCGTTGCGCCCGGCCGGGTCGGCCTGCCACACCAGTCGCACCGGCCGGCCGAGAAACTCGCTGCTCCAGGCGCTCTCGGCGATCCGGGCCGGGGCGGGCGCGTGGTTCTTGAAGACCCGCACGAACTCCTTCGGCCCGTCCACCGGCTCGGCCACGAACACCGGCGGCATCCCGGGGGCCGACAACTCCAGGCCACCGGGCCGCACCCGGACGCTCAGCTGAGTGAGCAACGGCAGGATGCGCTGAGTGATGCCGACCCCGTCGGCGTCGACCATCATCCACCGCCGGTCACCGGCGAGCCCCCACGGCTCGACGTCGGCGACGTCGTGCTCGATCCGGTGGCAACCCTTGACCGGGTACGTGGCGATGGCCGTGATGCGCATATCTGCAGCCTGCCACGCCGGTCCTCAACCCAAGAAGGCTCGCGCCACCCCCGACGGTGATCGACGTCGACGGGTCTGGTTTCTGAAATTTTTTATGCGTACGCTTCGGGTCGTGAATGACGGAGCTGTCAGGTCGGTGCTCGACCTCTTCAACGGCGCGCGGCTGACGCCCACCCAGCGCCGCATCGCGCACAGCCTCGTCGACCACGCCGCCAAGGCGGCCTACCTGTCCGCCGCCGAGGTCGCCGACCTGGCCGGGGTGAGTCAGCCCTCGGTTACCAGGTTCGCCATGGCGCTCGGTTACTCCGGTTATCCGGCGCTGCGGCGCGAGCTGCGTGAGCTCAGCGGCTTCGGCGAGGAGCCGGCCCCCGAGGGCAACGCCATGCAGCTGGCGGTGGGGGCCGAGATCGAGCACCTGAGCCGGCTGCACGACCAGCTCGGCCGGCTGGACGACGTCGAGCGGGCCGCCCGGCTGCTGATCAACAGCCGGCCGCTGCCGGTGCTGGGGCTGCGGGCGGCCGCGCCGCTGGCCGGCTATTTCGGGTACTTCGCGGCCAAGGTGCACCCCGACGTGCGGGTGCTCGACAGCGGTGGCACGTCGCTGCTGGATCGGCTCGAACAGGCCAGGGCCGCCGGGGCCGATGCGATGCTGACGGTGGTGCTGCCGCGCTATCCGCGGGAGGCGCTCGACGCGATCCGGGAGGCGCGCGCCGGGGGGTTCGCGATCGTGGCGATCACCGACTCGGTGGTCAGCCCGGTCGCCGAGCTGGCCGACGTGGTGCTGCCCGCGGCGGTCGGCACCCAACTGGTGTTCGACCTGCACACCGGGCCGATGGCGATGGCCATGGTGCTTCTGCAGGCGATGTGCGACGCGGCGCCCGAGCTGACGCAGCGGCGCCTCGAGGAATTCGAGCAGACGGCCGCCCGGCGGCACGTTTTCACCGCATGAGCCACACGAGCGGCGCGAGGAGATAAAACGATGACCGAGATCAGGGCGCCGCATGGCACGGCGTACACCGCAATGGGTTGGCCTCAGGAAGCCGCCAAGCGGATGTTGATGAACAACCTCGACCCCGACGTGGCCGAAAGGCCAGAAGATCTGGTGGTGTACGGCGGAACCGGCAAGGCCGCGCGCGACTGGCCGTCGTTCCACGCGATCGTCCGCGAACTGGACGTGCTGAAGAACGACGAGACCCTGCTCGTGCAGTCGGGCAAGCCGGTCGGGGTGTTCCAGACCCACGAGTGGGCGCCGCGGGTGCTGATCGCGAACTCGAACCTGGTCGGCGACTGGGCGACCTGGCCCGAGTTCCGGCGGCTGGAGAAGCTCGGCCTGACCATGTACGGGCAGATGACCGCCGGCTCGTGGATCTACATCGGGACGCAGGGCATTCTGCAGGGCACCTACGAGACGTTCGCGGCGGTGGCCGAGAAGCGGTTCGGCGGGACGCTCGCCGGCACGCTGACCCTGACCGCCGGCTGCGGCGGCATGGGCGGCGCGCAGCCGCTGGCCGTGACGATGAACGGCGGCGTCTGCCTGGTCGTCGACATCGACCGGTCCCGTCTCCAGCGCCGGGTCGACACCCGGTATCTCGACATCATCGCCGACGACCTGGACGACGCGATCAAGCAGGCGTTGACCGCTAAATCCGCAAAAATACCGCTTTCTATCGGCGTCGTCGGCAACGCGGCTGACCTCGTTCCCGAACTGCTCGTGCGCGGCGTCGCGATCGACATCGTCACCGACCAGACCAGCGCCCACGACCCGCTGTCGTACATCCCGATCGGCGTGGAGCTGGAAGACGCCGCCGAATTCGCCCGGACCAAGCCGGAGGAGTTCACCGACCGATCCCGGGCGAGCATGGCCCGCCACGTGGCCGCCATGGTCGGCTTCATGGACGCCGGCGCCGAGGTGTTCGACTACGGCAACTCGATCCGTGGCGAGGCCAAGCTGGCCGGCTACGAGCGTGCCTTCGACTTCCCCGGCTTCGTGCCGGCCTACATCCGCCCACTGTTCGCCGAGGGCAAGGGCCCGTTCCGCTGGGCGGCGCTGAGTGGCGATCCCAAGGACATCGCCGCCACCGACCGCGCGATCCTCGAGCTGTTCCCGGAGAACGAGTCGCTGGCCCGCTGGATCCGGCTGGCCGAGGAGAAGGTCGCGTTCCAGGGCCTGCCCGCCCGGATCTGCTGGCTCGGTTACGGCGAGCGGGACAAGGCCGGCGTCCGGTTCAACGACATGGTGGCGAGCGGCGAGCTGTCCGCCCCGCTGGTCATCGGCCGCGACCACCTCGACTCCGGCTCGGTCGCCTCGCCCTACCGGGAGACCGAGTCGATGCTGGACGGCTCCGACGCGATCGCCGACTGGCCGCTGCTGAACGCCATGCTCAACACCGCGAGCGGCGCCTCCTGGGTCTCGATCCACCACGGCGGCGGGGTGGGCATCGGGCGGTCGATCCACGCCGGGCAGGTGTGCGTGGCCGACGGCACGGCGCTGGCCGGGCAGAAGATCGAGCGGGTGCTGACCAACGATCCGGGCACCGGCGTGATGCGGCACGTGGACGCGGGTTACGAGTCGGCCGCGGCCAGTGGCGTACACATCCCGATGTCGTCGCAGTCATGAGCGAGAAGATCTTTTCGGCCCTGTGGGCCGAGATCGAGGCGATCGGCCGGGTCGACGGCGGCGGCTACATCCGGTACGCCCTGGACCGCCCCGAGTTGATCCTGCGGGACTGGTTCCGCAACCAGGCCGACCGGCGCGACATGCCGGTGACCGACGACGGCAACGGCAATCTGTTCGCCTGGTGGGGCGGCCAGTGGGGGCGCGGCGCGGTGCTGACCGGCTCGCACTTCGACTCGGTCCCGCACGGCGGCGGCTATGACGGCCCGCTCGGCATCGTCAGCGCCTTTCTCGCGATCGACCAGCTCCGTTCCTCCGGGCATCAACCCAAGAATCCGATCGCGGTGGTGGCCTTCGTCGAGGAGGAGGGCGGCCGCTTCGGCCTGCCCTGCCTCGGATCCCGCCTGCTGTCCGGCGCGATCGACCCGGCGAAAGCCGCCGCGCTCACGGACCGCGACGGCATTACGTTCGGCGAGGCGCTCGGCGCGACCCCGGCCGGACCGCTGCCCGGCCTGCAGTCACGGATCGGCGCTCTGGTCGAGCTGCACATCGAGCAGGGCCGCCAGCTCGAGGTGCCGGTCGGCGTGGCCAGCGCGATCTGGCCGCACGGCCGCTGGCGCTTCGACTTCACCGGGCACGGCGATCATGCCGGCACCACCCGGATGGCCGACCGCCGCGACCCGATGCTGACGTTCGCCTACACGGTGCTGGCCGCCAACAAGGAGGCCCGGCTCTCCGGTGCGCACGCCACGATGGCCCGGGTCGAGGTCGAGCCGAACGCCACCAACGCCATCCCGTCGCTGGTGCGGGGCTGGCTGGACGCGCGCGCGGCGGACACCGCGACGATGGACTCGCTGGTCACGGCGGTCACCAAGCGAGCGACCGAGCGGGCCGGGCGGGACGGCACCGAGGTGGAGGTCACCTCCGAGTCGCTGAGCGGCGAGGTCACCTTCGACACCGAGCTGGCCGGCCGGCTGTCCGCGCTGCTCGGCGACGCCCCGATCCTGCCGACCAGCGCCGGCCACGACGCCGGGGTGCTGTCCGCCCTGGTCCCGACGGCGATGCTGTTCGTCCGCAACCCGACCGGCATCTCGCACTCCCCGGCCGAGCGGGCCGAGCACGCCGACTGCGCGACCGGGGTGGATGCGCTGGCCCAGGTTCTGAGCGAGCTGACATGACGGTCTACCTGGCCGATTTCGCCTGGCTCGGCGACCGGGTGGCGCGCGATGTCAGCATCGAGGTGGGCAACGGCCGCTTCACCGCGGTCGGCGGCGACAAATCGGGCATCCGGCTGCCCGGCCTGGTCCTCCCCGGCTTCGCCAACGCCCATTCGCACGCTTTCCACCGGGCACTCCGGGGCCGCACAACCGGCCCGGGCAGCTTCTGGAGCTGGCGCGATCTCATGTACTCGGTGGCGGCCGAACTGGACCCGGACCGCTACCTCCGCCTCGCCCGGGCGGTCTTCGCCGAAATGGCCATGTCCGGCATAACCGCCGTCGGCGAATTCCACTACCTGCACCACTCCCCCGACGGCACCCCCTACGCCGACCCGAACGCGATGGGCCACGCCCTGATCGAGGCGGCCGCCCAGGCCGGCATCCGCATCACCCTGCTCGACACGCTCTACCTTCAGTCCAACGTAGACGGTTCCGCGCCCGAGGGCGTGCAGCGCCGCTTCAGCGACGGAAACCCCCAACGCTGGGCCTCCCGGGTGGCCGAGCTCTCTGCCGCGCCACACGCCAAGATCGGTGCAGCAATTCATTCCGTACGGGCAGTGGCCGCGCACCATCTCCCAGAATTGGGCGGATTCCGGCCCTTGCACCTGCACCTCTCCGAACAGCCCGCGGAAAACGAGCAGTGCCGTGCAACCCACGGCTGCACCCCCACCGAGCTGCTCGACCGCCACGGCATCCTCGGCCCGGACACCACCGCCGTGCACGCCACCCACCTCACCGACCACGACGTGAAGCTGCTGGCCGGCAGCCGCACCACCATCTGCATGTGCCCCACCACCGAACGGGACCTGGCCGACGGCATCGGCCGCGCCCGCGACCTGTCCGACGCGGGCGCCCCACTGAGCCTGGGCAGCGACAGCCACGCCGTGATCGACATGCTGGAGGAGGCCCGCGCGCTGGAGATGAACGAGCGCCTGGCCGTCCGCCGGCGCGGCCGCTTCACCCCCGCCGAGCTGCTCACCGCGGCCACCGCACACGCCTCCATCGGCTGGCCCGACGCCGGCGAGATCGCCGTCGGCAAGCGAGCCGACCTGGTATGCATCAGCCTCGACTCGGTCCGGACGGCCGGCGCCGACCCGGCCGCCGCGATCCTGGCCGCCACCGCCGCCGACATCACCCATGTCATCGCCGACGGCCGCCCGATCGTCACCGACGGCCGCCACACCTCCATCGACGTCCCCCGCGCGCTGGCCGAGGCCCTCGGATGACCAGCATGCTCATCGACAACATCGGCGAGCTCGTCACCAACGACGAGGGAGGCGACGGACCGCTCGGGCTGCGCCGCCGCGCCGCCGTGCTGGTCGACCGAGACAGGATCGCCTGGGTCGGCGCCAGCTTCCACGCGCCCGCCGCCGACCGGCGGATCGACGTCGGCGGGGCCGCGGTGCTGCCCGGGTTCGTGGACAGCCACGCCCACCTGGTCTTCGCCGGGGACCGGGCCGCCGAGTTCGCTGCCCGGATGGCCGGCGAGCCCTACACCGGCGGCGGCATCCGCACCACGGTCGGCGCGACCCGGTCGGCCACCGACGACGAGCTGCGCGGCGCCACCGGGCGGCTGGTCACCGAGGCGCTCCGGCAGGGCACCACCACGATCGAGATCAAGAGTGGGTACGGGCTGACCGTCGAGGACGAGGTGCGGTCGCTGCGCATCGCCCGGGAGTTCACCGAGGAGACCACCCTGCTCGGCGCACACGTCGTGCCGGCCGAGCACGCCGACAACCCGTGGCGCTACGTCTCGATGGTGTGCGGGCCGATGCTCGCGGCCGCGAAGCCGTACGCGAAATGGATGGACGTCTTCTGCGAGCGCGGCGCGTTCGACGAGGACCAGGCGCGCACCATCCTCAACGCCGGCCGCGACGCCGGGCTCGGGCTGCGCCTGCACGGCAACCAGCTCGGGCCGGGGCCGGGTGTGCGGCTCGGCGTCGAGATGGGCGCGGCGAGCGTCGACCACTGCACCCACCTCGACGACTCCGATGTGGAGGCCCTCGCCGGGTCGGACACGGTGGCCACGCTGCTGCCCGGGGCCGAGTTCTCGACGCGGTCGCCCTATCCGGACGCGCGGCGCCTGCTCGACGCCGGCGTGACGGTGGCCTTGGCGACCGACTGCAACCCCGGTTCGTCGTACACGTCATCCATGCCTTTCTGCATCGCCCTCGCCGTACGCGAAATGGGAATGACCCCGGCCGAGGCCGTGCGTGCCGCCACCGCCGGCGGAGCCCGCGCGCTGCGTCGTGGTGATGTCGGGGTCGTGCGCGCCGGAGGCCGCGCCGACCTGATCGTGCTGGACGCGCCCTCCCACCTGCACCTGGCCTACCGGCCCGGAGTTCCCCTGGTAAGCAACGTTCTGCACGACGGAGTGCTCCAATGATCACTGTCCTGCCCACCGGCATCACCCCCGCCGATCTCGTCGCCGTGGCCCGCGGCGACGCCAAAGTCTCGCTGGATCCAGCGACCGTTTCGTCCATGGCGAAAAGCCGCGCGATCGTCGACCGGATCGAGGCGTCCGGCCGGCCCGTCTACGGCGTGTCCACCGGGTTCGGCGCCCTGGCCAGCACGTTCATCGACCCGTCACGCCGGGCCGAGCTGCAGCACGCGCTGATCCGCTCGCACGCGGCCGGCATCGGCGCGCCGATGCCCCGCGAGGTGGTGCGGGCGATGATGCTGCTGCGGCTGCGGTCGCTCGCGCTCGGGCATTCCGGGGTGCGCCCGGAGCTGGCGCAGGGCCTGGCCGACCTGCTCAACCACGACATCACGCCGTGGGTGCCGGAGCACGGGTCGCTGGGCGCGTCGGGCGACCTGGCGCCGCTGGCGCACTGCGCGCTGGTGCTGCTCGGCGAGGGCTGGGTGCTGGCGTCCGACGGCCGGCGCCTCGATGCCGCCGACGTCTTGCGGGACGCCGGGTTGACGCCGCTCGAGCTCGCCGCCAAGGAGGGGCTCGCGCTGATCAACGGGACCGACGGCATGCTCGGCATGCTGCTGCTGGCCCTCGAGGACGCGCGGCATCTGTTCGCGATGGCCGACGTGACCGCGGCCCTGGCCATCGAGGCGATGCTCGGGTCGGAGCGGCCGTTCATGCCCGAGCTGCACGCGATCCGGCCGCACCCCGGTCAGGCCGCCTCCGCCGCGAACATGCACAAGCTGCTGCAGAACTCGCGGATCATGGACTCGCACCGGGACGACCTGGCGCACGCGGTGCAGGACGCCTACTCGATGCGCTGCGCGCCGCAGGTGGCCGGCGCCGCCCGGGACACCCTGGACTTCGCCGCCCAGGTCGCGGCCCGCGAGCTGATCTCGGTGGTGGACAACCCGGTGGTGCTGCCGGACGGCCGGGTCGAGTCGACCGGCAACTTCCACGGCGAGCCGCTCGCGTTCGCCGCCGACTTCCTGGCGATCGCCGCCGCCGAGGTCGGCTCGATCGCCGAACGGCGGGTCGACCGGCTGCTCGACGTGACCCGCTCCCGCGACCTGCCGCCGTTCCTCTCGCCCGACGCCGGGGTCAACTCGGGCCTGATGATCGCCCAGTACACCGCGGCCGGGATCGTCGCCGAGAACCGCCGGCTAGCCGTCCCCGCCTCCGCCGATTCGCTGCCCACCAGCGGCATGCAGGAGGACCACGTCTCGATGGGCTGGGCCGCGACCAAGAAGCTGCGAACCGTGCTGGACAACCTGACCAGCCTGCTCGCGGTCGAGCTGCTCAGCGCCGTCCGCGGCCTGCAGCTGCGGGCGCCTCTGACGCCGTCGCCCGCCGGGCGGGTCGCGATCGCCGCGGTGGCGCCGTTCGCAGGTGAGCCCGGCCCGGACGTCTTCCTGGCCCCGATCCTCGAACAGGCCCGCGCCGTGATCGCCGGGCGCGAGCTGCGCACCGGGATCGAGACACACGTCGGAGATCTCTTGTAGTTAACTACCCACTGTGGATGACAGAGCGATCGTCATCGGGGCCGGGACAGCCGGTCTCACCGCCGCGCGCGTGCTGAGCCGGCGCTGTTCCGGCCCGGTTTCGCGGTCCGGGCCATCCGGCTCGCGGGAAATCGGAAGCGGCAGAGCGGCATCTCCGGCTAACTTCCGGACATGAGCGAATACGACTTTCACGCGATGCAAGCCCGCTGGCTGCCCGTGTGGGAGTCGCTGAACCTCTTCGCTTCGCATGATCCGGCGCGGGAAAAGCGCTATCTGGTCGACATGTTCGCCTATCCCTCCGGCGACCTGCACATGGGCCACGCCGAGGCCTATGCGATCGGCGACGCGGTGGCCCGTTACTGGACGCAGCAGGGCTTCGACGTGCTGCATCCGGTCGGCTGGGATTCGTTCGGCCTGCCCGCCGAAAATGCGGCCATCCGGCGAAATCAAAATCCAGCCGATTGGACGTACGCGAATATCGCCACCCAGGCCGAGTCGTTCCGCCGCTATGCGACGTCCATCGACTGGTCGACCCGCCTGCACACCAGCGACCCGTCCTATTACCGCTGGACACAGTGGCTGTTCCTGCGGTTCTTCGAGCGGGGCCTGGCCTACCGCGCCGAGGCCCCGGTCAACTGGTGCCCGGCCGACCAGACGGTGCTGGCCAACGAGCAGGTGGTGGGCGGTCGCTGCGAGCGGTGCGGCAGCGAGGTGACGACGCGGTCGCTGACCCAATGGTTCTTCCGCACCACCGCCTACGCCGACCGACTGCTGGCCGACATGTCGCAGCTGGAGGGCCACTGGCCGGCCCACATCCTGACCATGCAGCGCAACTGGATCGGCCAGGCCCCCGATTACCACCTGCGCGACTGGCTGATCTCCCGGCAGCGTTACTGGGGCTGCCCGATCCCGATCGTGCACTGCCACGCCTGCGGCGAGGTCCCGGTGCCCGACGACGAGCTGCCGGTCCGCCTGCCCGACCTGCGTGGCGCCGCCCTGTCTCCGCGCGGCGTCTCCCCACTGGCCGCCGCCACCGACTGGGTGGCGGTGTCCTGCCCGTCCTGCGGCGGCCCGGCCGAGCGCGACACCGACACGCTCGACACGTTCGTCGACTCGTCGTGGTACTTCCTGCGTTACCCGAACCCGGCCTACGACCAGGGCCCGTTCGACCCCGCAGCGGTGCGCCCGGTGGACCAGTATTTCGGCGGTCCCGAGCACGCCGTCATGCACCTGCTGTACGCCCGTTTCTTCACCAAGGTGCTGTACGACCTGGGCCTGGTCGACTTCACCGAGCCGTTCCGCGCCCTGACCACCCAGGGTCACGTGATCCTGAACGGCGCCGCGATGAGCAAATCCAAGGGCAACATGGTCGACCTGGGTGCCCAGATAGCCACCTACGGCGTGGACGCCATCCGGCTGGCCATGGTCTTCGCCGGCCCACCCGAGGAAGACATCGACTGGGCCGACATCTCCCCCGGCGGCTCGGTCCGCTTCCTGTCCCGCGCGCTGTCCCTGACCGACCGGGTCACCGGCCCGCCCGCCCCGGCGGCCGGCACGGAGCTGCGCCGCACCACCCACCGCCTGCTGCGGCTGATCACCGAACTGATCGAGGCACGGCGGCTGAACGTGGCCGTCGCCCGCCTGATGGAGCTGGTCACGGCCGCGCGCGAGGCGCCGGCCGACGATCCCGCACGGCGCGAGACCGTCGAGGCGATCGCGGTCGTGCTGTCGCTGTTCGCGCCTTACACCGCCGAGGAGATGTGGTCACGCCTGGGCCATCCACCGGGCGTCGCCAAGGCCGGCTGGCCCGCGATCGACCCGGCCCTGGCTGCCGAGCGCACCGTTATCTGCGCCGTGCAGGTCAACGGCAAGGTCCGCGACCGTCTGGAGGTCCCGGGCGACATCACCGAGGCCGACCTGACCGCGCTGGCCCTGGCCTCCCCCGCCATAGCCGGCCGCCCGGTGACCCGAACCATCGTCCGGGCCCCCAAGCTGGTCAACGTCGTCGTGCCGGGGCCTTAGGGCAGTTCCTTGGCGATCACCTTGGACAGCTCGCGGAAGGCCTTGCCGCGGTGGCTGATCGCGTCTTTCTCGGCCGGGGTCAGCTCCGCGTTCGTGCGGTTCTGGCCGTCGCCGAGGAAGATCGGGTCGTAACCGAAGCCGCCCTCGCCACGCTGCGCCCGCAGGATCGTGCCCCGCTGCTTGCCCTCGACCAGGTGCTCGCGGCCGTTGGGCAGGACCAGCGCGGCCGCGCACACGAATGCGCCACCCCGGTGCTCGTCGACCACATCGGAGATCTGCGCCAGCACCAGCTCGAGGTTGGCCAGGTCGTTGCCGTGGCCCCCGGACCAGCGCGCGCTGAACACCCCCGGCATGCCGTTGAGCGCGTCGACCGCGATGCCCGAGTCGTCGGCCACCGTGGGCAGACCGGTGCGCTTGGCCCCCTCGCGCGCCTTGATCAGCGCATTTTCGCCGAACGTCAGGCCGGTCTCGGGCACGTCGGGATAATCCTCGAAGTCGCCCAGCCCGACCAGCTCGATCCGCGACGCCCCTAGCGCCACGTCGAGAATGCGCTGAAGCTCAACCAGCTTCTTCTTGTTGGCCGTCGCCAGCAGCAATTTCGAACTCATGCCAGCTCCTCGCTTCGCTCCGAGCTGCCAAGAGCCAATTCCACACTGAGCTGGCCGATTCGCTCGCTGCGCTCGCTCATGAGGCAAGAGCCTTCAGCTGGGCCGCGGCCAACTCGGTGCAACCGAGGACGCCCAGGTCGAGCAGGGCGTCCATCTGGTCGCGGCGGAACACGCCGTCCTCGCCGGTGCCCTGCACCTCGACGAAGTCGCCGTCGCCGGTGCACACCACGTTCATGTCGACCTCGGCCTTGACGTCCTCGAGATACATCAGGTCGAGGCGGGGCTCGCCGTCGATGATGCCCACGCTGACCGCCTGGATCGAGCGGTGCATCACCTTATCGACCTTGCCGGCCAGGGACTTGCGATCGGCCAGCCAATTCACCGCGTCGTGCAACGCGACATAGGCCCCGGTGATCGCGGCCGTGCGGGTGCCGCCGTCGGCCTGCAGCACGTCACAGTCGAGGACGATCGAGTTTTCGCCGAGGGCCTTGAGGTCGATGCAGGCCCGCAGGCTGCGCCCGATCAGGCGGGAGATCTCGTGGGTGCGGCCACCGACCTTGCCCTTGATGCTCTCCCGGTCGCCGCGGGTGTTGGTGGCGCGGGGCAGCATCGCATATTCGGCGGTGACCCAGCCGAGGCCGGAACCCTTGCGCCAGCGCGGCACCCCCTCGGTGACGCTGGCGGTGCAGAGCACCCGGGTGTCGCCGAACTCGACGAGCACCGACCCCTCCGGATGGATGCTCCATTTCCGGGTGAGGGTCACGGGTCGTAGCTGGTCGGCCGCTCGGCCGTCGGGGCGTGCCATGCCCCAAACCTTATTGGTTGGAGGCCCGGCCCGCTCCGCGGGGTTTCCTGCCTGTGGATAACTGCTAAACGTTGCGGGGCACAGCCGGGCGCAGCACGGCCTCCGGCCGCTGGCGGGCGATCGTCACCTCGAGCGGCAGCGCACCGTGCGCCCGCAGGAAGCCGTCCACCGCCCGCTGCCAGCCGAATCCCTCGGCCCGGGCCCGGGCGGCCGCGCGCCGCTCCGCCTCCGGGCGCGCGATCAGGGCCCGGATCCCCTCGGCGAACGCCTCCGGAGTTCCGGGAACCGCGATGCCGGCGTCACCGATCACCTCGGGCAGCGCGCTGCTCTCGTTGACCACCACCGGCGTACCACAAGCCAGGGCCTCCAGGGCCGCCAGGCCGAACGTCTCCACCGGGCCCGGTGAAACGACGACATCGGCGCTGGCCATCAGCGACGCGACCGCGGAGCGGTCGGTGATGTGGCCGGCGAACCGCACCGGGAGCCGGGCCGCCCGGTAGGCGAGCGCGGCCCGGCGCCGGCCGTCACCGGCCACCGCGAGCACCGCCGGCACCCGCTGGTTGCGCAGCGCCGCGATCGCGTCGACCGCCAGCTCGGGACGCTTGGCCGCGGACAGCCGGCTGCAGAACGCCACCAGCAGCTCGTCGGGCCGGGCGTAACGGGCGCGGATGGCCGGGTCGCGGCGCGACGGGTGGAACTCGTCGAGGTCGACGCCGAGCGGCACCTCGACCAGGTTGGGCACGCCCAGCCGGCGGAACTCGGCGGCGGCGAACGCGGTGGTGCAGACGATCGTGTCGAAATGCTCGGCGGTGCGCAGGTTGAGGCGGTCGGCCAGGTGGTCGCGCTTGGGCATGCCCCAGACGCCGAGCAGGCCGGCCAGGCTCTCGTGCGACACCATCACCGAGCCGACGCCACGCATCCGCGCCCAGCCGCCGGTCCAGCGCAGAGTGGCCCGGTCGGAGACCTCGATGCGGTCGGGCTCGAGCGAGTCGAGCAGCCGGGTCAGCTCGCTGCGGCGGGCGATCACCCGGTAGCCACCGCTGCGCGGCAGGCGCGCGCTGGGCAGGGTGATGACGCGGCCCTGGGAGGTCTGGATGTCGGAGTGCTCGCGCCCGGGAATGATGAGGATCGCCTCGTGACCCGCGCTCTGGTAGCCCTCGCCCAGATTGCGAAGAGCTGTCCGGAGGCCACCGGTATGAGTCGTCACGAAGTTGGCCAGGCGGACGATGCGCATGCAAGCAACTCCAAGATCACGATCCGGTGGTGCTACGGCTGAGCGCCCCCGCCCCCCGGTTCGGGCTCTTTAGAGATCGTACCGGGCGCCGGGGCGAACCACCTCAACCGGGCCGGTAAAGGCCGCGGTGGCCGCATCCACAATAGATGCCTCGGAGAACCATGCAGGTATCAAATGGGTCAGCAAAAGCCGCCCCACGTCCGCCTTGGTCGCCGCTTCGCCCGCCTCGCCGCCGGTCAGGTGCAGGCCAGGCGGGTTGTCCACCCCGTCCAGGTAACTTGCCTCACAGAGAAACAGGTCGGCGCCGGCGGCCAGGCGGAGCAGCGGCTCACAGGGCGCGGTGTCCGAGGAGTACGCCAGGACGTGGCCCTCGTGCTCGACGCGGACGCCGTACGTCTCGATCGGATGGTTGACCCGGTCGACAGTGATCGTGAACGGCCCGATCGGAAACGTCCCCGGCTGAAGGCCGTAGAACGTGTAAACGTCGTCCAGGGGCTCGTTCTCCGAGCTGTACGCCGAGGAGATGCGCTCGGCGGCGCCGAGTGGCGCGTAGACCGGGATGGGCGGCCGGGCGCCGGTCGGGTCATATCGACGGACCACGATGTAGGTGCAGGCGTCCAGCATGTGGTCACAGTGCAGGTGCGTCAGGATGATTGCGTCGATCGAGTTCATGTCGGTGTACCGCTGCATCGCCGACATCGACCCTGATCCGAAATCGATGAGAAGCCGGAAATCATCGGCCTCGACGAGATAGGCGGAGCAAGCCGCCTCGGGGCCGGGAAAACTGCCGGCACAGCCGAGAACGGTCAGTCGCATGCGGGTCCCTCTGGCTCACGCTGGGTCGTCCACGCCCCGCCGGACCGGTCCGTGGCAGTCTCGTCAGACCAGTCAATCACGGAGCGAAGCATATGCCGCGAGCTGCGCGGCAGGTAAACGTCTGATCGATTTGTCGCTAAATCGACAACGTACATCACATTGCCCGTGACCTCGGTCATTAGCGCATTTCCCGTTACGTCCGGTGAGTCCTTTGCGTTGCACAAAGTGAGGACTTCTAGGGACGGACAGGACGGCGGGATAGTGACAACGGTCGAGCAGAACCGCGGCACGCGCACCGAGGCGGCAGAGATCATGCCGTTCGGCGGATGGGAGAGTGCGCCCGCGCCCGCACAGTTCGGCGACCGAGAGGCGTTGTTCCGCTTTCCGGCGGCGGACGACCCGGCACCGTCGCCGATGCGGCTGCTCACGATGGCGCTCTACGCCGCCGCGCTGGGCCTGACCGGTCTCGGGGTCGGGGTGCGCGGGTTCGTCGCGGTCGTCGAGGGCGCGGCCTTCTGGTACGTCCCGACCATGTCCTTTTTCGGACTTCTGAGCGTGGCTCTGGTCGTCGGATCGTTCCTGTCGATCCACCGCCCGGTGCTGCCGTGGCTGCTTCTGGCCGCAGCCACGGCCCCGTTGGCGGTCGACGTGCTGATCGCCGTTTTGTATTAAGCCCAGAGCTGGCCCTCGAGGGCCTCTTCCGCGTCGTTGAGCGTGCCGCCGTAGGCGCCGGTCGACAGGTACTTCCAGCCGCCGTCGGCGATCACGAAGGCCACGTCGGCGCCGCGGCCGGCCTTGACCGCCTCGTGCGCCACCGCGAGCGCCGCGTGCAGGATCGCCCCGCTGGAGAACCCGGCGAAGATCCCCTCGACCTCGACCAGCTGGCGGGTGCGCAGCACGGCGTCCCGGGTGCCGACCGAGAAACGGCGGGTCAGCACGCTCGCGTCGTACAACTCGGGCACGTAGCCCTCGTCGATGTTGCGCAGGCCGTAGACCAGCTCGCCGTAGCGCGGCTCGGCCGCGATGATCTGGATGCCCTCGACCTTTTCCCGCAGGTAGCGGCCGGTGCCCATGAGCGTGCCGGTGGTGCCCAGGCCGGCCACGAAGTGGGTGATCGTCGGCAGGTCGTGCAACAGCTCGGGGCCGGTGGTCTCGTAGTGCGCGCGGGCGTTCGCCGGGTTGCCGTACTGAAAGAGCATCTTCCAGTCCGGGTGCTCGGCGGCGATCTGCTTGGCGGTTGCCACGGCCTGGTTCGACCCACCTGCGGCGGGCGAGGTGATGATCTCCGCGCCGTACATCCGGAGGATTTGGACCCGCTCGGCCGAGACGTTTTCCGGCATGACGCAGACGAGGCGATAGCCTCGCAGTTTTGCCACCATGGCCAGCGCGATGCCGGTGTTACCGCTGGTCGGCTCGAGGATCGTGTCGCCGGGGTGCAGATGGCCGGACTCCTCGGCCTCGCGCACCATGAACAGCGCCGCCCGGTCCTTGATGCTGCCGGTCGGGTTGCGATCTTCCAGCTTGGCCCAGAGGCGCACCGCCGGTGCCCCGTCGGGCACCGTCGGCGACAGGCGGGGCAGGCCGACCAGCGGCGTGCCCCCGCACGCGTCCAGCAGGCTCTCGTAACGAGCCATAATTCAGCTCAGCCTTCAGCCCGGTCAAGGGTGGCGGCGGGGCGGTTGGGCCGGGGCCCGAGCAGCGCGGCAGCCGCGGCGAAGCCCAGGGCGCCACCGGCGACGGCCGGCAGGATGGTGATCGAGTCACCGTCGTTGAGCTTGGCGTCGAGCGCGCCGAGGAAACGCACGTCCTCGTCGTTGATGTAGATGTTGACGAAGCGGTGCAGGTTGCCCTCGGGCGTGATCAGCCGGCCCTTGAGACCGCTGTGCTTGGCGTCGAGGTCGTCGAGCAGCGCAGTGAGCGTGTCGCCAGAACCCTCGACGACCTTCGAGCCGCCGGTGTAGCTGCGCAGAATGGTGGGAACGCGAACTTCGATAGCCATTTCGGTGATGCTCCTGAGTGAGGTCGAACAACGGGAAGAGGTCTACGAGGGTGTCGTCAGCGACACTCGTAGACCACCGAGACGGGGCTCTGCCCGAACATGTACGACTGCACGGCGCTCACGCGTCCACCGTCGCATCCACGATGTTGATCTCTTCTTCGGCCACCACACCGTCCACGATGCGGAACGATCGGATCTCTTCGGAGTCCGGCTCGCGGGTCGAGACGAGAACGTAATGAGCGCCCGGCTCACCGGCGAACGAAACATCCGTCCGGGACGGGTACGCCTCGGTCGCGGTGTGCGAGTGGTAGATGACCACCGGCTCCTCGTCGTTGTCATCCATCTCGCGCCACACCCGCAGCTGCTCGAGGGAGTCGAACTCGTAGAAGGTCATCGACCGGGCGGCATTGTCCATCGGGATGAGCCTGGTCGGCAGGTCACTGCCGAGCGGCCCGGCGACCACGCCACAGGCCTCGTCGGGGTGGTCCCGGCGAGCGTGGGCGACGATCGCGTCGACGACCGCCCGGTCGATGGTCAGCACGCTGTTCACATTACCGTGAGATTTCCCCGGGCCGACTATGGCCGTGCCCACAGTCAGTCGATCTCCGGCAGCGCGTTGAGCAGCGACTCCTGGAGGTAACCCAGGTACGCGTACACACTGAGCTGGAAGACCCGGCTCGAGCTGGGGTCCTTCACCACCGCCGACTCCAGCTCCTCGCTGAGATCGGTCTCGGCGGTGATGTCGAGGCGGGTGCCCATCGCCAGCCGCGCGTCGTTGATGGCGCGCAGCCAGGCCTCGGCGGCCTCGCCGTCCAGGCGGACCTCGCCCTCGCCCTCGTCGGGCAGGGCGGCGAGGATCGCGCCCGCCTGATCGATCTTGCCGGTCTTGAGCTCACCCTCGGTGTAGAGCCGGAACTCGGCCGACTCCTCCGGGCGATCCGGGTAAATGTCGGGGAACAGGCGGCCCACCACCGGATCGGTGTGGTCCATCCCGTCGGTCAGCAGGCCGACCACTTCGCCGGCGACCTTGCGCAGCACGCGCACCTCGTCGATCGCGAAGGTGGCCACGCACTGGCTGCCGTTGCGTCGGAACATCTGCCCTCTCCCGCGGTTGCTCAGGCCCGGTCAACCGTCGCCCAGAGACCGTATCCATGCAGCTGGTTCGCGTCCATCTCCATGCGCTCCCGGGCACCTGACGAGACCACCGCCTTGCCCTTCGTGTGCACATCGAGCATCAGCTGCTCGGCTCGCTCCTTGCTGTAGCCGAACAACTTCTGGAAAACATAGGTCACGTAAGACATGAGGTTGACCGGATCGTCCCAGACGATCGTCACCCATGGCCGGTCATCGGCGGGGGCTTCCTCGATCTCTGGCGCCTCGAAGGGAGCAACCTGTGGCAACGCCATGACCCCCATGTTGCCACCGGATTTGCCGGATCGGTGAACCGGAACGCCGAACCGCAGGTCAGGGCACCATTAGTAAGGGGCAGCAGCGCGCAATAGGGTGAGGGGGTGAACTCCTTCGCCCCCGCGTTGATGACCGACCAGTACGAGCTGACCATGGTCAGTGCCGCGCTGAAGGACGGCACCGCCGACCGCAGCTGCGTGTTCGAGGTCTTCGCCCGCCGGCTGCCCACCGGGCGCCGCTACGGCGTGGTCGCCGGCCCGGGACGACTGATGGAGCTGATCCGCGACTTCCGGTTCACCGATGAGGACGTCGACTTCCTGCGCCGGGCGCAGATCGTCGACGAGAGCACCGCGGCCTGGCTTTCGGCCTATCGATTCACCGGCGACATCGATGGGTACGCCGAGGGCGAGCTGTTCTTCCCCGGCTCGCCGATCATGACGGTCTCCGGCACCTTCGCCGAGTGCGTGATCCTGGAGACGCTGATCCTGTCGGTGCTCAACCACGACTGCGCGATCGCGACCGGCGCGGCCCGCATGGTCACCGCGGCCCGGGGGCGCCCGATCATCGAGATGGGCTCACGGCGCACGCATGAGGATGCCGCCGTCGCCGCCGCCCGCGCCGCCTATCTCGCGGGTTTCGCCTCGACCTCCAACCTGGCCGCCGGCGCGAAGTACGGCATTCCCACCACCGGCACCTCGGCGCACGCGTTCACGCTGCTGCACGACAACGAGCCGGCCGCGTTCGCCTCCCAGGTGGCGGCGCTCGGGAAGAACACGACACTGCTGGTCGACACGTACGACATCGCCCAGGGCATCCGGAACGCGATCGCGGTGGCCGGCCCCGACCTGCGGGCCGTCCGGATCGACTCCGGCGACCTGTCGGTGCTGGCCCAGCACTCCCGCGAGCTGCTCGACTCGCTCGGCGCCACCGAAACCAAGATCGTCGTCTCCGGCGACATGGACGAGTACGCCATCGCCACCCTCGCCGCCGAGCCGGTCGACATGTACGGCGCCGGCACCGCCGTGGTCACCGGCTCCGGGGCGCCCACCGCCGGCCTGGTCTACAAGCTGGTCGAGGTCGAGGGCCGCCCGGTCGTGAAGCGCTCGGAGAACAAGGCGACGGTCGGCGGCCGCAAGACCGCGGTGCGCCGGCACAAGCCGACCGGCACCGCCACCGAGGAGATCATCGTCTCCCAGGGGGTGCCGGACCACGTGGTCAACGACCGGCTGCTGCAGCGCTCGTTCGTGGCCGGCGGCGAGGTGGTCGAGCTGCCCACCCTGCAGGAGTCCCGGGACCACCTGCGCCAGTGCCTGATCTCGATCCCGTGGGAAGGCCTCAAGCTCTCGGCCGGCGACCCGGCCATTCCCGTCACCATCGTCCCGACCGCATAAGAGGTGTTGTTGTGGCACGCGCGCTGATCATCGTCGACGTTCAGAACGACTTCTGCGAGGGCGGCTCCCTGGCCGTGACCGGCGGCGCCGCGGTCGCCGCCGACATCTCCTCGGCGCTCGCGGCGGGCGGCCGCTGGGACCATGTGGTCGCCACCAAGGACTGGCACATCGACCCCGGAAACCACTTCAGCGACCACCCGGATTACCTGGACACCTGGCCCGCGCACTGCGTGGTCGGCTCCGGGGGCGCCGAGTTCCACCCGTCGCTGGTAACCGACCGGGTCGAGGAGGTTTTCCACAAGGGCGAGCACAAGGCGGCCTATTCGGGCTTCGAGGGGCACGCCACCGACGGCTCGGGCCTGGCCTCCTGGCTGCGGGCCCGAGACGTCACCGAGGTCGATGTGGTGGGAATCGCAACCGACCATTGCGTACGGGCGACCGCGCTCGACGCACGCGCGGCCGGGTTCGCCACCACGGTCCTGCTGGAGCTGACCGCCGGCGTAGCTCCCGGAACGACCGAGGCGGCGCTCGAGGAGTTCCGCACCGCGTCGGTGGAAATGTCCGGCTCCCCGCGCGTTTCGTAGGTTTCCTGCCCGCGAAAGTAGTTGGTTTTCTGTCGTACCCCCGAGGCAGGATGTCGGGCGGAGGTCAGGAACCACATGCTGCTCACGCCTTACCGCGAAACACTCGCGTTGCCCCGGATCAAGTCGCTGCTGGCCGTGGCGACGCTGGCCCGCATCCCGATCGCGGCCGGCGCGGTGGTCCTGACCCTGCACGTGGTCACCGACCTGGATCGTGGTTATGGCGCCGCGGGCCTGGTCGGCGCGGCGTTCACCCTCGGCGGCTCGGTCGGCGCGCCGCTGATGGGCCGGCTGATCGACCGGCGCGGCCTGCGCCCGGTCCTGGTCCTGACCACCGCGGCCGAGGTCGTCTTCTGGTCGGTGGCCCAGGGCGTTCCCTATCTTGCGCTGCTGGTGATGGCGCTGTTCGGCGGCTTCCTGGCGCTGCCGGCGTTCGCGGTGGCCCGCCAGTCGATCGCCGCGCTGACCCCCGAGGCCCAGCGCCTGCCGGCGTTCGCCCTCGACTCGATCACCACCGAGCTCTCGTTCATGACCGGCCCGGCGCTGGGCGTGCTGATCGCCACCGGCCCGGGCCCAAGGGTGGCGATGCTCACCATCGGCGCCGGCATCCTGCTGTCCGGCGTCGGCCTGTGGCTGCTCAACCCGCCGGTGCGGGCCGCACACGAGTCGCCGGTGTCCGCGGGTGAGCGGGTCCCCCGCCGCTCCTGGCTGCGCCCCCGCTTCGTCGCCATCCTGGCCGTGACGATGGCCGCCACTCTGGTGCTCTCCGGCACCGACGTGGCGGTCGTGGCCGTCCTGCGGGAACGCGGCGAGGTCGGCTGGACCGGCCCGGTGATGACCCTGTGGGCGCTCTATTCGCTGCTGGGCGGCTTCGCCTACGGCACGATGAGCCGGCGTCTGCCCGCGGTCGCGCTGCTGGCCCCGATGGCCGCGCTGACCATGACGGTCGCGTTCGGCGGCGCGCACTGGTGGCTGCTGGCCATCCTGCTGATCCCGTGCGGCGCCCTGTGCGCCCCGACGATCACCGCCAGCGCCGACGCGGTGAGCCGGCTGACCCCGGCCCCGGCCCGCGGCGAGGCGATGGGCCTGCACAACTCGTCACTGACGGTCGGCGTCGCCCTGGGCGGCCCGCTGGCCGGCCTCGCCGCCGACACCTGGTCACCGGTGTGGGGCTTCGTGGCGGTGGGCGGCGTCGGCACCCTGATCGCCCTGGCCGTGATCCCTGTTCAGGTGCTCCAACGCCGCGGCGAGGCCTCGATCCGGCCCCCGGCCGATGCCGTCGCGACCGACCCGGCCGAGCTGATCCCGCGCCAATCGCGAGAGGCTCTGGCCAGCCCGGCCGGTCATCGCTGAGGTGGCAGCACCCGGGCCGGCTCAGTGGGACGACGTGACGATCGTGTTGATGCCCGGGCCGCCGATCAGGGTGTCCTTCGCCGTGCAGTTGCCGACCGGGTCGCCCGCGAGGCAGTCGTTGCCGATCAGGTAATCGCCGCCGTAACCACCGTCGATGTAGTCGGCGTCCGCTCCCCCGCTCAGGAAGTCGTCGCCGAAGCCGCCGAAGATGTGGTCGCTACCGGCGAAACCGAACGCGGTGTCGTCGCCGTTGTCGCCGTACATCCAGTCGTTGCTGACGAACTTGCCGCCGACATCCATGATCAGGTCGGCGCCGTCACCGCCGTGGGACACGTCGTTGCCGAGGTCGGGATAGATGGTGTCGTTGCCGCCGGCACCCCAGATCTTGTCGTTGCCGTTGTCGCCGTTGATGAGGTCGGCCCGAGGACCGCCGACGATGGTGTCGCTGCCGGTGCCGCCGTTCAGCGTCGACGGCAGGCTGGCCTTGTTGGTGATCGAGTCGTTGCGGTCATAGGTGTAGACGCGCACCCGGGTCGGAGCGGTCCTGGTCGTACAGCGGACCTTGGTCTTGTCGCCCTTGACCTCCTTGCAGCCCTTGCCGGCCTTGATCGCGACGGTGTCGTCGATCGTGATGGTGCGGCCGGCGAGGGTGACGACGACCTTGTTCTGCTTGCCCTTGGCGGCCTTGTAGTTGACCTTGGTGGTCTCCACCACGGAGGCCACGCCGGTCGAGGCGGCCTGGGCGGACGTCGCCGCGAGGGCGTCGATCGAGGCGGCCACGAGCAGTGCCAGGCCGACGCGGGTCAGCCAGACGGAGTAACGCACGGAGGATCCTCCCCAGGGATCCGGCGGCCGGGAGCGCCGCGGGTGCGGAGATCATAGGTCCTCACCCATGTCGTGAGCTGCCCCGAATCCCCCACCATCGGCAGCCGAAAACAGGAGATGAGCTTTCCTCGCCTCTGTTGTACGATCGTACTTGTACAGATGTACAAGAAGAGGTGTGACCGTGTCGTACGTGTACCTGCTGGCCGCCATTGCCGCAGAGATCGTCGCTACCAGCATGATGAAGTCGACCGAGGGGTTCACTCGGCTCTGGCCCACGCTGGCCTGCCTGACCGGCTATGCGATCTCGCTGATCGCGCTGTCCCAGGCGGTCAAGGGCGTGCCGGTGGGCGTGGCCTACGCTTTGTGGTCGGCCCTGGGCACCGCCGCGATCGTCGCGATCGGCGCCGTCTTCCTGGACGAGCCCATCACGCTGCTCAAGGTGGCAGGCATCAGCCTGATCATCGCCGGCGTAGTGACCCTCAACCTCGGCGGTGCCAGCTGAACGAGCAAGACCAACCGAGGCCCGGGCGGCGGTCGCGGGATCCGCAGGCTCGGCGGGAGGCGCTCGCCGCGGCGACGATCGAGGTGATTGCCGAGGTCGGCATCGGCCGCACGTCGCACCGGCTGGTGGCGGCTCGGGCCGACCTCCCGCTCGGCGCCACCACCTATTACTTCCCGACCCTCGACGCCCTGATCGCCGCGGCCCTGCAGAAGGCGGCCGAAGATCAGGAGGCCGACCTGCGCCGGTGGGCCGACCGCCTGGAGAACGCCCCCGACCTGGCCGAGGCGCTCGTGGAGCTGGTCGACGAGTACATGTCCGACCGCCGCCGGGCCCAGATCGAGTTCGAGCTCTGTGTGGCCGCCGCCCGCGACGAAGCCCTGCAGCCCCTGGGCCGCGACTGGCTTCAGGGCCTGCACGAGCTCCTGGCTCCGCACGTCGGCGACCAGCCGGCGCACGACATCTCGGCCTTCCTGGACGGCGTCATGCTCCACATGCTGACCGCCAACCGCCCGCTGAACGCGCCCGCCCTGAAAGCAGCCATCGAGCGCCTGGCGCCCTAGGAAAGGGCTCGGCCCGCCCTTCCCGGAGGAAGAGCGGGCCGAAACGACTGTCGGTCAGCGGTCCAGGTTGGCGGAGGTGTCCTCCTGGTAGGTGGCACCGCCGTCGGCCTCACTGGTCAGCGGCTTCGCGCCGCCCTCCGGCGGGCCGGCCAGCGAGTGGCCGGCGGCCAGCTCCGGGAACTTCAGGTCGAAGGCCGGGCGCTCCGAGCGGATGCGCGGCATGCGGTCGAAGTTGCGCAGCGGCGGCGGGGACGAGGTAGCCCACTCGAGCGAGTTGCCGTGGCCCCACGGGTCGTCGACGTTCACTACCTGGCCGACCTTGTAGGACTTCCAGCAGTTGTAGAGGAACGGCAGCGTGGACAGGCCCAGGATGAACGAGCCGATCGTGGAGAAGGTGTTCAGGAACGTGAAGCCGTCCGACGGCAGGTAGTCGGCGTAACGCCGGGGCATGCCCTCGGTGCCGAGCCAGTGCTGCACCAGGAAGGTGGCGTGGAAGCCCAGGAACGTCAGCCAGAAGTGAATCTTGCCGAGGCGGTCGTCGAGCATCCGGCCGAACATCTTCGGGAACCAGAAATAGATGCCGGCGAAGACGGCGAACACGATCGTGCCGAACAGCACGTAGTGGAAGTGCGCGATCACAAAGTATGAGTCGCTGACGTGGAAGTCGATGGGCGGCGAGGCGAGCAGCACGCCGGACAGACCACCGAAGAGGAACGTGACCAGGAAGCCGATCGCGAACATCATCGGTGTCTCGAAGCTGATCTGGCCTCGCCACATGGTGCCGATCCAGACGAAGAATTTCATGCCGGTCGGTACGGCGATCAGGAAGCTCAGGAAGCTGAAGAACGGCAGCAGCACCTGGCCGGTGACGAACATGTGGTGCGCCCACACCGACATGGACAGTGCGCCGATCAGCAGCGTCGCGGCGACCAGGCCCTTGTAGCCGAAGACCGGCTTGCGGCTGAACACCGGGATGACCTCGGTGATGATGCCGAAGAAGGGCAACGCGACGATGTAGACCTCGGGATGGCCGAAGAACCAGAAGAGGTGCTGCCAGAGCATCGGCCCGCCGGTGTTCACGTCGAAGACGTGCGCGCCGAGGACGCGGTCGGCGGCGAGGGCGAACAGCGCGGCGGCCAGGAACGGGAAGACCATGACCATCAGGAGGCTGGTGACCAGGATGTTCCAGGTCATGATCGGCATCCGGAACATGGTCATGCCGGGCGCCCGGAGCGTGATGATCGTGGTGATCATGTTGACCCCGCCGAGGATCGTGCCCAGACCGGAGAGGGCCAGGCCGACCACCCACATGTTGCCGCCGATGCCCGGCGAGTGCAGCGAGTCGCTCAGCGGGGCGTAGGCGAACCAGCCGAAGTCGGCCGCGCCGCCGGGCGTGAGGAAACCACCGACCGCGATCGAGCCGCCGAACAGGTAGAGCCAGTAGGCGAACGAGTTCAGCCGCGGGAACGCCACGTCGGGCGCGCCGATCTGGATCGGCACCACGAAGTTCGCGAAGGCGAACACGATCGGCGTCGCGAAGAACAGCAGCATGATCGTGCCGTGCATCGTGAACAGCTGGTTGTACTGCTCCGGCGACAGGAACTGCATGCCCGGGCGGGCCAGCTCCGCGCGCATGAGCAGGGCCATCAGGCCGCCCAGCATGAAGAACACGAAGGACGTGATCAAATACATGATCCCGATTTGCTTCGCGTCCGTCGTGCGCAGGATCCGGGCAAGCGCCGAACCCTTGACCTGCCGCCGGACCGGGTAGGGCCGGGTCACGATCGGCTTAGGCGCAACGGTCGTCACGAATAGCCTCCGTCGTCTCGTTCGTACCGCTCAGTACGCGCATAGAGAAAGGCGTACCTCGCAGGCAGAATAGTCCCCCATCCGGCCCACTCGCCCCGGGGGTTGCCCAGAGGTGATCGACCTCAGGCGGGCGGGACCAACGGCCGGTAATGATCTGCGAAGATCCGCAGGCCCCGCCTCCGGAGCATCGGGTCACGCAGCGCCGGCGGCACGTCCCGGGTGCGATCCCGCTCATGGGTGCGGTCGCGCACGACGCCGCATCGGGGCCGGCGGCGCATCTCATACGCCTTCAGCGCGGACGGAACGTCCCCACCGGAACGTTTCAGTTCCTCACCGAGCACGACAGCGTCCTCGAAGGACATGGCGGCGCCCTGGGCGAGGGTGGGCGCGGTCGCGTGGGCCGCGTCACCGACCAGCAGCACCGGGCCGCGATGCCAGGTGTCCAGCACCACCTCGTCGGTGCGGGCCACCGACACCTTCTCGATGGCGCCGAGGATGGCCGGCACCGGTCCGCCGAACGATCCGAAGACGTTCCGCAGGTGGGCACGCGGGTCTTCCGGGTTGGGCGAGTCGGGTGCGGTCTCGTCGGCGTAGAAGTAGAGCTTGCGGCCGCCCATCGGCATGGCGACGAACGACGAACGACGGCCCAGCAGCGCGGTCCAGTCGGACAGCGGCGGGCCGCCGCTGACCACGGATCGGTAGACGATCTGCCCGGTCGGCACGGCGGCGCCACCGAGACCGGCCTTGGCCCGGACCGTGGAACGCCGGCCGTCGGCCCCGATGACCAGGTCGTACTCCGCGACGGTGCCGTCGCCGAACTCGACCTTGGCGGCGCCGTCGAAGATCTCCAGCTCCTTGACCGCGGTGTCGTAGCGGACCTCGCCGCCGACCCCGGTGAGCAGCACCTGTTGCAGGTCGGCCCGGGACAGCGCGCGGGACTCGCCGACACCGGCCCACAGGGCGGCCACGTCCAGCTCGAACAGCGAGCGGCCGCGGGCGTCGAGGAAGACCTGCCGGAAGATCAGATCACCGAGCGGGCGCAGGGGTGCGTCGAGGCCGAGTTGGCGCATCGCACGCGACGCGTTACCGGGCAGATAGATGCCGGCACCCGGCAACATGCTGGCGGGGAGCTCTTCGACGACATCCGGTCGATAGCCGGCAAGCCGAAGCGCCCGAGCAGCGGAAAGACCGGCAATCCCGGCCCCCACCACGAGGATGCGCAAGGTCATCGCGCCAAAGCCTCCCAGCGGTCGGACACGCGTCGGAGCCAGAACACTACCCCTAGCCACCGGGCCGGGAAACCCTCGATCAACCCCGAGTCCGATTTGTTCAAGACAGCCTCCGCACTCCGTCGTAGCGTCGGCGACATGGCACCGATCATCAATGGAATCGGCCTCGGCGTGGCCGACATGGCAACCTCTCTGAACTTCTACCGCCGTCTCGGCCTGGACATCCCGGCCGGGCAGGACAATGAGCCGCACGCCGAAGTGGAGCTACCCGGCGGCATCCGGCTGATGTTCGACACCGAGACACTGCTGGCGTCGATCGACCCGGGCTTCAGCCCCGGTGGACCCAAGACCGGTCCGAGCCTCGCGTTTCTCTGCGCCGACCCGGCCGAGGTGGACTCGACGCACGCCGACCTGGTCGCGGCCGGTTACGACAGTTACCGCGAGCCGTGGGACGCCGAGTGGGGCCAGCGTTACGCGGTCGTGCACGACCCGGACGGTTACCCGGTTGATCTGTTCGCCTGGATCAAACACTGACCAACCTGCCCAGCGGCACGCCGGCCATGGCCCGCACCTCGCGAGCGAGGTGGGCCTGGTCGGCATAGCCGGCCGACGCCGAGACGGCGGCGAAGGGCACGCCGCCGCGGGCCATCCCGACCGCCCGCTGCATCCGCAGGATCCGGGCAAGCACCTTGGGCCCGTATCCGAACGCAATGTTGCTGCGGCGCAGCAACTGCCGATTGCTCAGGCCGGCCCGGGCGGCGATCTCGTCGACCCTCCGCCCGGATGACGACGCCGAGGCCAGCGCCACCATCACCGGATCGGGCTCGGACCAGCGCCGGCCGACCACCTCGAACAGGGCGGCCAGCGGATCGTCGGCCTCGGCGAGCGACCGGGTCGCGGCGGCCGGCCACAGCGCCTCGAGCGGCACCTGCCGATCGACCAGCTCGGAGGCCGGCACACCGAGAACCGGCGGCCCCGTCCCGGAGCTGAATCGCAGCGCGAACATTCGGCTCCCCGGCTGCGGCCGGCCGATCTGCGCGGTCGTGTCGGGCCCGGCCACAAAGACATGACCGTCCCGCCAGATGATGTCGAGACAACCGTCCGGCAGGATGCGGTGCTCCCCCGCGCCCGGCGGCGTGACACTCCGCCAGGCCACGACGTGCGGCAACGATGACGCCCGTTCCGAGTACATGCGAACAGCCTTGCATCGGGGTATGACAAACGCATGGCGGACCGGCTCGGCGAATATCGCCGCAAACGTGATGAAAAACGCACGCCCGAACCCGTTCCCGTGGGCCATCCCGGGGAGACCGGGCGCAACCGGTTCGTCATCCAGCAGCACCATGCCCGCAGCCTGCACTGGGACGTCCGCCTCGAACGCGACGGCGTGCTGGTGAGCTTTGCCGTCCCCCGTGGACTCCCGCGCGACCGCACCCGTAACAACCTCGCCAAACACACCGAAGATCACCCGCTGGAGTACCTGGACTTCGCGGGCGAGATCCCGGCCGGTGAATACGGTGGCGGCCGGATGACGATCTTCGACCGGGGCACCTACGAGACCACGAAGTGGCGCGACGACGAGATCGAGGTGACCTTCCACGGCGACCGGACGGCCGGGCGTTACATCTTCTTCCGGACCGGCGGCGCGGACTGGATGGCGCGGCGGATGGACCCGCCAGAGCCCGGCTGGGAGCCGATGCCGGAGACGGTGCCGCCGATGCTCGCCACCGGTCAGAAGAGCCTTCCCAAAGACGACGACCATTGGGCGTACGAGATGGGGTGGGGTGGCCGGCGCGTCACGGCGTACGTCTCCGGTGGTCGTGTTCGTCTGCTCGAAGCCGGCGCCGGCGAGGTGACCTCGTGGTTTCCGGAGGTCCGGGCCCTGGGGCCGGCGCTCGCGCCGATCGAGGCCGTGCTCGACGGGGAGCTGATGGCGTTCGACGGACCGCGACCCGACGCCAAGCTTCTCGCCCGGCGCACGGCGCCGAAGGATGCCGGGGCCGCTAAGCGCGCCGCCGAGCGGACGCCGGTGCAGTTCCTGGTGTTCGACCTGCTCTGGTTGGAAGGGCACGGCACGACGGAGATCGAGTACGCCCAGCGCCGCGAGTTGCTGGACGGGCTGGCGATCGCCGGTGAGCACTGGCAGACGCCACCGTACTTCCCTGGTGGCGGGCCGTTCGCGAAAGAGGCAGCGCGGGCTCAGGGTCTCTCCGCCATCATCGCCAAGCGGCTGGACTCGCCCTATCTGCCGGGCGAGGCCAGCAAGCTCTGGCGGGAAATCCCGGTTGCGACCTGAGAGCAAGCCCACATCCAGGGTTCAGCCGCCCCACGCCCGAGCCGATGGGTGAACTGAGGCCCTCGGCGCACCCTTAGTCCGTGCCCCGGCGGTCGTCAACCGGTTCCCTCGGCCGGGATCCCGGAGGTTTGCCGGTTATCGCAGCGGAAAGGGTTTCTGATTAGATGCACGACGACCTGACCCCTCCCCCTGCCTCGAAGCCTGAGATGTCTGCCGAACTTTGGAACTCCGCGGTCCGTGTCCTCGACACCAACTGGGCCGGTGACCACATGGTCCCGTCCCGCCGGCTGTACCCCCATCAGTGGAGCTGGGACGCCGCCTTCATCGCCATCGGCCTCGCCTATGTGAACCCGACGCGCGCCTGGCGCGACCTGCGGAGCCTGTTCGAGGCGCAGTGGCCGGACGGCCGGGTGCCGCACATCGTCTTCGACCCGGCCACCGCCGAGGCCGACTACTTCCCGGGCCCGGCGTTCTGGAACGTGCCGGCCTACGCGGGCCGCGCGGCCAGGGGCAGCACCGGCATCGTCCAGCCGCCGATGCACGCGATCGCCGCCTGGGAGGTCTACCGGCACGCGGCCGCGCACGGCGCGAACTGCGCGCAGGAGGCCCGCACCGAGCTGGAATGGCTCTACCCCCGCCTGGTCGCCCAGCAGCGTTACCTGACCACCGACCGCAACCTGGGCCGCGGCGGCCTCGCCGGCATCGTGCACCCGTGGGAGTCCGGCCTGGACAACAGCCCGGCCTGGGACGAGGCGATGGCGAACGTGCCGGCCGACCTGGCGCTGCTGTCCCAGTACCGCCGCCGGGACCTGGACGTCTCGCACGCCGCGCACCGCCCGACCGACCTGGACTACTCGCGGTACGTAGGCCTGGTGCTCAGCTACCGGGCCGGCGGTTACGCCGACGACGGCCTGCTGGACCGGCACGCGCTCGCGGTCGAGTGCCCCGCGTTCAACTCGATCCTGGCCTCCGCCGAGCTGGCGCTGGCCCAGATCGCCGGGGTGCTGGGCCTGGCCGCCGAGTCGGCCACGCACCGCGACCGGGCCGGGCAGATCACCACCGCGATCGTCAAGCGGCTCTGGAACCCGGCGACCGGCCGGTTCCACGCGCTGGACGTGAAGACCGGCAAGCTGACCCCGGCGAACTGCGTGAGCGGCCTGCTGCCGCTGATGCTGCCGGACCTGCCGGCCGAGCTGGTCGAGGCGATCATGGCCGAGATGCGGTCGGAGCGCTTCGGGCTGCCGGTGCCGAGTTACGACCGCACCGCGGCCGACTTCGACACCATGCGTTACTGGCGCGGCCCGGTCTGGATCAACGTGAACTGGCTGATCCGGCGCGGTCTGCTGGTGCACGGTTTCCGCGACGAGGCCGAGGACCTGCGCGCCGCGATGGTGCGGCTGGTGCACCGCAACGGGCATTTCGAGTACTTCCACCCGACCACGGGCGAGGGCCTCGGCGCGCCGACGTTCAGCTGGACCGCGGCCCTCTCCCTTGATCTGCTGGCCGACCGCTCGGTGCCGGCCTATTCCAAGGCCGGTTAAAACAGAACGACCGAGCGGAGTACGCCTCCGCCGTGCATCTTGCCGAAGGCCTCCTCGACCTGGTCCAGCGTGATCTCCTCGGAGACGAACGCGTCCAGGTCGAGGCGGCCCTGCTGGTAGAGCGCGGTCAGCATCGGGAAGTCACGGGTCGGCAGGCAGTCGCCGTACCAGCTGGACTTGAGCGCGCCGCCGCGGCCGAACACGTCGAGCAGCGGCAGCTCGATGGTCATCTCCGGGGTCGGCACCCCGACCAGGACCACCGTGCCGGCCAGATCACGAGCATAAAACGCCTGCTTGTACGTCTCGGGCCGGCCGACCGCCTCGATCACCACGTCGGCGCCGTTGCCACCGGTGAGCTCCTGCACCGCGGTCACGACGTCTTTCTCGCGCGCGTTGATCGTGTGGGTCGCGCCGAAGCCGCGCGCCCATTCCAGCTTCTGCTCATCGGTGTCGACCGCGATGATCGTCGTCGCCCCGGCCAGGGCAGCGCCGGCGATCGCGCCGTCGCCTACCCCGCCGCAGCCGATCACGGCGACCGAGTCACCGCGGGTGACCCCGCCGGTGTTGATCGCGGCGCCGATGCCGGCCATCACGCCGCAGCCGAGAAGACCCACCGCCGCCGGCCGGGCATCCGCCGCGACCTTCGTGCACTGACCGGCCGCCACCAGCGTCTTTTCGACGAACGCGCCGATGCCCAGCGCCGGCGACAGCTCGGTGCCGTCTTCGAGGGTCATCTTCTGGGTGGCGTTGTGGGTGGCGAAGCAGTACCACGGCTTGCCGCGCAGGCAGGCCCGGCAGTTGCCGCAGACGGCCCGCCAGTTGAGCACCACGAAATCGCCCGGCGCCACATCGGTGACGCCCTCGCCGACCGACTCGACCACGCCCGCGGCCTCGTGGCCGAGCAGGAACGGGAAGTCGTCGTTGATGCCGCCCTCGCGGTAGTGCAGGTCGGTGTGGCACACCCCGCACGCCTGAACCTTGACGACCGCCTCGCCCGGACCCGGGTCGGGCACGACGATCGTCGCGACCTCGACCGGCGCACCTTTAGCTCGGGCGATCACGCCCCGCACTTTCTGACTCATTCGGCCAGCCTATTAGGCCTGGGGGCGGACCTCGACCGGAGTTTGCAGGAGAGCGTCGGCCAGCTTGGTCATCTGCCGGACCTGGGCCGGGCTGAGCCGGTCGAAGATCAGCTGCTGGACGGCCTCGGCGTGGCCGGGCGCGGACTCGACGAGCTTGTCGTAACCGTCGTCGGTGAGCACCGCGATCTGCACCCGGCCGTCCTCGGGGTCACGTTCGCGCAGGACCCAGCCCTTGCTCTCCAGCCGGGCCACCACGTGGGACAGGCGGGACAGCGAGGCCGAGACCTGTTTGGCGAGGCGGCTCATCGGCAGCCGGCGGTCGGGCCGCTCGGACAGGGCGGAGAGCACGATGTAACCCATGTGGGTGAGACCGGCGTCGCGCTGCAACTGTGCCTCGAGCGCGGCCGGGACCCGGACGAGGACCTCGACGCATCGGCGCCAGGCCAACTGCTGCTCGTCGGTCAACCATCTGGGCTCGTCCATGGTGGAAGGTTATCGGCAGACGGCCAGAAGTATCTCATTGGGGCAACGGACCGGCCGCCAAACGGGCACGCCGATCGATGTGATCGTGCGCCGCGAGTATCGTTCCGCTCCGCGTGTTGCCGGGACCGGCTGGCTGGGGGGCCTCGGCCGGTCCCGGTGACACGTCAGCTCTGCGGGGGCTCGTCCTTGCCGGCCTCCTCGAGGCGGTCCGCCTCTTCCTTCGTCTTGTGCACCGCACCCTCGGCGTGCTCCGGCGGGCCGTAGACGGTGTAGAGGACCAGCGGGTTGGGCCCGGTGTTCAGGAAGTTGTGCTTGTGGCCGGCCGGCACCACGACCAGGTCGCCCTGGGCGACCTTGCGTTCCTTGCCGGAGACGATGGCCTGGCCGACGCCGCTCACGAAGGTGAGGATCTGGTCCACCTCGTGGACCTCCTCGCCGATCTCGCCGTTGGGCGGGATGGTCATGACGACTAGCTGGGTGTGCTTACCGGTGAACAGAACCCGGCGGAAGTCGGGACTCTGCTCCGCGACGGTGGCGATCGTGAAGTGTTCCATACCGCAACGGTTACCCCGGTCAGGTGGTGGGCAACCGTCCGGAGAGCAGCGGAGCGGGGCGGCCGATCAGGTAGCCCTGGACGTAGTCGACGCCCAGCTCACGCAGCAGCCGCAGAGTCGGCTCGTCCTGCACGAACTCGGCCACGGTGTGGATCCCGTACGCCTGGCAGACCTGCACCAGCGCCCGCACCAGAACCTGGTCCTGGGGGTTCTCGACCAGATCCACGACGTACTCCCCGTCGATCTTGACCAGGTCGATCGGGAAGATCCGCAGGTAGCGGAAGGACGCGTAGCCGGAGCCGAAGTCGTCGAGGGCGAGCTCGCAGCCGAGGTCGCGGATCCGGTCGGCGAACCGGCGGGCCTCGGTCAGGTTGCCGATCAGCGCGGTCTCGGTGATCTCGAAGGTGAGCTGGCCGGGATTGACCTCGTACTCCTCGATCAGCCGCACCACCTCGTCGGTGAGCCGCGGGTCGCCGACCGAGCGGCCGGACAGGTTGATCTGCAGGCAGGTCTCCGGCTGCTCGTTCGCCACCTGCATGGCCCGCTCGACCACCCACAGGTCGATGTCGTAGACCGCGTCGAGCCGCTCGGCCGTGTCGAGCACCTGGATCGGCGACTGCGGCCCGTCGGCCTCGTCGAGCACCCGCAGCAGCAGCTCGTGCCGGGTGATCTCGTTGGTCTGCAGCTCCAGGATCGGCTGGGCATAGAGCGTGAACCGGTCGGTGCCGAGCGCGTCGGCGACCCGGGTGCGATAGGAGCCCTGCCGGTCGCGGACCGGCACCGGGTGAGCGACGAAGGTGACCGGCCGATCGGCCTCGCGGGACTGCCGCCAGGCGTGCTCGGCGTCGATCAGCACCTCGTGGCTGCCCGCCTCGGCATCCGGCGTGAAGCGCACCAGCCCGCCCCAGGCGCGGGCGCGCAGCCAGGTGTCGGGCAGCACGAACGTCTGCGAGCGCAACGCCTGGACCAGCAGTTCCGCCTCCCGGCGGGCCATCGGCCAGGAGGTGCCGGGCAGCAGCAGGCCGATCTCGCTCGGGCCGACCCGGCCGAGCCGGGCGCCCTCCTGCACAACGCCCTCGAGCACCCGCGCTGCACGATGCAGCAGGTCGGCGTTGCGGTCCGGCCGCACCCCGTCGCCCTCGAGGTGCTTCTCCGGCTGCACCCGGATGATCAGGACCGCGCCGCCGCCACGACGCTGGGACCGGTCGATCTCGTCGGTGAACCGGGCCCGGGTGAGCAGGCCGGTCGCCGGGTCGGGGTCGATCAGCGAGGTCTGCACGGTCTCGCCGCGGCGGGCCAGCCGGGCGATCTCGCGGCGGGCGCGCTCACGGGCGGAGACGTCGGTGACCGTGCCGCGGATGCCGCGGACCGTGCCGTCGGGACTCTTCACCGGTTCGAGCCGGCAGTCCACGTCGAACCAGCCACCGTCGGCGCGCATCAACCGCACGGTGGTCCGCACCGGGACCCGGCTCGTCCACGTCTGGGTGATAGCACCGAGCGCCTTGGCATGATCGTCGCGGTGCACGTAGCGGGCGAGGACCTTGCGGCTGACCTCGTCCTGAGTGGGTTGCCGGCCGACCATGGCACGAAGCTGCGCCGACCAGACGATCTGGTCGCCGTTGGCGGTGTAGGAGAACCAGGCGGGGCCGTGCACGTCGTCGGCGGGCGTGCGGGGTTCCGGGAGAATGGCAGGTGCCACCGTGCGGCGCTCTTCCGGCGCAGCCATCAGCCACTCACCTCCCCCACCGTGCCTCAACCCCGACCTATTACCACCCGTCACGGGCTCGATATAACAGGTCCCGGCTGCGTCAAAGTTTTGACTGGTCCGCCCCCGGACCCGCTAACTGCAGCTACTCGCCCGATCAGAGTAGGGAATCAACCGATCGGATGACCACTGCGCTGCGTAGTTTCGTGGGCGGATTAACGTCGAAACCATGACGGACAGTCACTGCTAGTGCTGACTGTGGAACCTTGAGCGACTCCTACCCCGCGACCATGCCAACCATGCACGGAAAGCTTCATCACAGCCGCGCGCAGTAACTAGATCCGTTAGCGGTGGATATGGTGGCCTTTGGACCTTCGCGAGCGAACGGACGAGTGCATGGGCATCATTCGGGACATGCAGCGGGCGCACGCCACGCAGGCGGCTGACGCGCACCGGGCGAACAATGCCGCCGCGCAGCAGCGCGAGCTGATCAGGCGAAACGCCGACCTGGCCATCGCCGCCGCCCAGCAGGCGGCGTCCGATGCGGAACGCAAGCGTGAGCACCGGCAGCTCTACATCGAAGCGCGGACCGCCGGCGCCGCGGCGGCCAACGCCGAGATCCGGGCCCGGATCAGCGACCTGGACTCGCTGCTGCTCTCCACCCTGGACGTGGACGATCACATCGACCTCGACCAGTTCAAGAGGCCGCTGGCGGTGCCGCCCTTCGACGCGGGCCCGCTCGCCCGGCCGCAACCCGAGCCGGCCTGGCAGAGCTATCTGCCGCCGCAGCCGCGCGGCGTCGGCAAACTCCTCGGCGGCGACCGGCTGCACCAGCAGCAGACGGCCAACGCCCGGAAGAACTACGAATACGCGCGGGCCCGGTGGGTGGAGGGCGAGCAGCGGCGCAAACGCCAGCTGACCCAGCGCAAGCAGGCGTACGAGGAGAGCCGGCGCGCCTACGAGACGAAGATGGTCGCCTACAACGCCGAGGTCGACCGGTTCGCCGCCGCGGTGGCCGGCGCCGACCCTGCCTCGGTGGTCGAGTACTTCGCCATGGTGCTCGGCAACTCGGTCTACCCGGACGACTTCCCACAGCACTTCCGCCTCGCCTTCCTGCCGAAGCAGAAGCACCTCCTGATCGAATATCACTTACCCCCGATCGAGGTGATCCCGGTCGTCAAGGAGCACCGCTTCGACCGGGTTCGCAACGACCTGTGCGCGATCCCCCGCGACGAGGACGAGATCCGCCGCCGCTATGTGGACGTCATCGCCCGGGTCACGCTGCGGACCATCCACGAGATCATCGAGGCGGACCGCGGCGGGCTGGTCCGGCAGGTCTCGTTCAACGGCATCGTCGACACCATCGACCGGCGGACCGGCCGTTTCGTGCGCCCGGTCCTGGTGTCGGTGCAGACCGAGCGGGAGACGTTCGCGGCGATCAAGCTGCGCCGGGTCGACCCGGTCGCCTGCGTCAAACACCTGCAGGGCGCGCTGTCGATCGCTCCCGACGAGCTGACCGCGGTTCCGCCGAAGATCGACTTCGACGAGGACGCCGACCGGGACTACACCGAGGAGTTCAACGTCCTCGCCGACATCGACGCGCGGCCCAACCTGGTCACGCTCACCGACGAGCAGTGGGAAGGGCAGATCGCGGATCTCTTCGGGGTGATGGGCCTGCTGATGGGCGAGCCGTCGCCGACCGCCACCGGGGTGCGCTGGACGGCCACCGATCCACGCCCGATCTTCGGCGGCACGGTGGTGCTGCACGCGATCCGGGGCGGGGCGGCGGGCGCCGGGGCGGTGCACGCCCTGGCCGGCGCGGTCGCCGCGGCCGGCGCGACCAAGGGCATCCTGGTCTCGCTGGGCGGCATCGACCCGGAGGCGTACGACGCGCTGGCCGGCCGTCCGCTCGAGCTGATCGACGGCCCAGCGCTGGTCACACTGCTGGCGAACCACTGCCGGATCAAGGCCCGCATCGAGCGGGGCAGTCAGCACGCCTAGAAACCGGTACCCTCCCCGGTCGTGATCGACCCCCCTCACTACTACTACGCGCCGAAGCCGGCCCCGGAGACGAACGGTCTGGCGATCGCCTCGCTCCTGGTCGGGTTCACGCCCTTCTTCCCGGTGTCCGCGGGCCTCGGGATCGCCGCGCTCGTGCAGATCCGCCGCACCGGGCAGGCCGGCCGTGGCCTGGCGATCGGCGGGCTGGCCGCGTCCGGCTTCTGGTTCGTGGTCATCTGCCTGTCGGTCGCGCTCGGCGTCGTGATCGGGGTGCGGGCGGGCCTCAAGGACGACAAGGCCGCCGACCAGCCCGCGCCACGCACGTTCATCGTCGGAGAGTGCCTGAACGACCTGAACGGCGATCTCGAATCGGTGCCGTGCGGGCCGTCGCACGAGGGCGAGGTGTACGCGACCTTCGACCTGCCCGCCGGCCGGTACCCCGGTTACGACACCGTGATGGCCCAGTCGAAGAGTCGCTGCGGCGGCGAGATCGCCATCTACCTGGAGGATTCGACCTATCCGGCCGCGGTCGACTACATCTGGCTCTACCCGCCGGAAGACTCCTGGCGGCAGAGCCGCACGGTCACCTGCATCGCCTACGGCCGAGGCGGCGACCTGGTCGGCTCGATCCGCGATTAATCATCCAGCAGCGCCGGCAACATCGTGGCCAGCAGGGCCCGGTCGCTCGCGCGGCCCGGCTGGTACTCGGTGATGCCCAGCCCGGCCAGCGGGAACCGCTCGGTCAGCGACCGCACCGCGGTCACGAGCTGATCGGGCGTCATCCCGTCGGGCTCGGGCGCGCCCACCGAGGTGAACGTCTCCGGGTCGAGCACGTCGAGGTCGATGTGGATGTAGATGGCCTTCGCCGCGCCGACCGCCTCCAGCAAGAAGGCGGGCTCCACCCGGGCGATCCCGGCCGCCTCGATGTAGTCCTTCTCGGCCGGGTCGAGCGCCCGCACCCCGGCCAGCACCACCTGCTCCGGCCGCAGCGTGCGGTTCGGCAGCAGGGCGGCCGGCCCGTCGCCGAGCAGCGTGCGCAGGACCATGCCGTGGAAGGCGCCGGACAGCGAGGAGTCGGGTGTGTTCAGGTCGGCGTGCGCGTCGAACCAGACCACCACGAGACCGTCGCCGTGCGCGGCCAGCGCCGCCTCGATCGGCGCGATCTCGACGCCGCAGTCGCCGCCGACGGTCACGGTGGGCGGCTCGAAGCCGACGGCCCGGATCGCGGCCAGGTTGCGGGCCAGCAGATCGGTCGACGACGGCTCGTCCGGGATCGGCACCCGCACCCGCTTGTCCCCCGGCACCAGCGCGGCGAGCTCGGCCGCGCCCACCGCCAGCCGGCGCGCGGTCGGCGAGCCGGAGCCCTGCCACTGGCCGACCTCCAGAACCGTCCGGCGCGGCACCGGAATGATCTCCAGCTCCTCGATGCGCTGCCAGACCGGGCGCATCGCCGCCTCCGGCTCGCGCGCGAAGATGCTGCCTCGGATGCGCACGAACACGCAGTTGCCGACCCGTTCGAGGACGGCCTGCCGGCGCATGTCGCTCTCCCACTGCTCCGGTCCGTGATAGCTGTCGCCGTCGCACTCGATGGCCAGCCGCCGCCCGTCCGGCGCGTTCAGCACGAAGTCGATCCGGTAGGCGCCGATCTTGAACTGCGGCACCGGCCGGAACCCCCGCCCGGTGAGCCGCTTGTACACGTCCCGTTCGAAGTCGCTCTCGCAGACCGCCAGATCCTTCGGAAGATCAACTTCAAAGACGTTGCTTGCGTACGTCAGGAGCAGCGCTCGCGCATCGTCGGCAAGAAGCGACGACGCCCGTACCGAATGGAAGATCCACAGCTGGTCCCGGGCGCGGGACGCGGCCACGTTGATCCGCCGGTGGTATTCGCGTTTCGTGAACGCGGCCACCCGCGGATCGTTGTCCGACACCACCATGGACACCAGCACCACATCGCGCTCGTCGCCCTGGAACGTGTAGGCGTCGCCGACCCGCATCCGCCGAGCCTGGATCTCGTCCTCGCCGATCTCCTCGCGCAACAGGTGCAGCAGGTAACCGGCCTGCCCACTGGTGCTGAGCAGCGAGATCACACCCAGCGTCTTGCCGGCGTAATCCGGATTCCGCACGATCGCCGCCACCTGGGCGACCAGCGCCGACGCCTCGGCCACGTTGACATCGCCGAAGCCGGACAGCGACTGCCGCACCCCGTCGCCGAGGAAGACGGTGCGGATCGGCGCGAGCGACGGCCGGTCCGCCCGCAGCGGCATGATCTTGCCGTCGTAGTAGTGCCGCGACGAGAACTCGATGATCTGCGGCACGCAGCGGAAATGCTCGGTCAGCAGGATCCGCTGCGGCGACCGGCGCACCGCGTGGTCATAAAGCGACGACTCCGGGTCGAAGTGCTCGGCCGACGGCACATCGACGAGATGGCTGTGGATCAGCCCCGACACCGAGCCGACGAACCCGAGTTGCGGCCCGATCTGCTGGTCGTCGCCGACCACCACGGCCCGCTCGGCCAGCGACAACACCGGCAGCGAGAACAGATCGGCCTGGGACGCCTCGTCCACGATCACCACGTCGAAGTGGGCGCCGCCGGCGAACTGCTCGATCGCCCGGTCCACCGACATGACCCACACCGGCACGGCCTCGACCGCCGACTCCATGTGCCGCTGCGCGTGCGCCTGCCACGCCGCCGCGTTGCGCCCGGTGCCCTTGCCGATCTTGCGCAGCGCGGTGGTCCAGTCGGCCAGCGCCGCCTTGCGCCGGTCGTCGAGACTGCGCGCCACCTCCAGCCACGCACTCGCGACGACCAGGTCGGCGGTGCGGCGGCGGATCTTCTCGCGGGCATTTTCCACCCGCTTGGCCAGCACCGCCGGGTCGACACTGCCGATCACGTCGTCGAACCAGGTCTGCGCCCGCCGCCACGACCAGGCGTCCAGACACGCCTTTCCGGAAACCGGCGGCACCCGGCCGGCGTCGATCGCGGCCGCCCACACCGGAGCCTCCTCGGCGAGGCGATCGCGCAGCTCGACGCACCTCTCCGCGGCCGGCCGGAGCGCGGCGAGCCGGCGGACCTCGGCCAGCTCGGCATCCCACCCGGCCAGCGTCGACCAGGCCTCCAGCAGCCTCGGCCAGGCCGCGAGCCGGGCGGCCACCTCGGCGTCCGCGGCGACCAGCGCATCGAACTCGGCAATCGCCGGCGCGGCGTCGAGCAGGCTCTCCACCGCGGCCAGCGCCGCCGGATCAAGGTCAAGATCATGCTGCGGTACGAGGTGGGAAAGGCGCTCCGCGAGCACCGGCCAGTGCTGAACGTCCCAGTCCAGCGACTGACCGGCGTCGGACAGCAGCATCCCGGCCCAGATCTCGGGATCGCCGGACGACGGCGTGCCATGGCCGGCGCCCACCGGCGGCACGGAGCTCCCGGGTCCGGGCGGGACCGGGATCGAGAGCCGGTCGATCCACTCCGACCAGTGGCCGCCCAGCCGCAGCCGGGCCTGCTGGCGGCGCACCCAGGCGGCGACGACGTCGACGTCCTCGGCGGTGCGCAACGGCTCGTCGTCGACGCGTACCTCGTCGGCCAGCTTCCACAGCGGCGCCTGCAGGAGCCGGCTCAGGGAGCGGCCGGCCGCGAAGCGCTGCCGGATCTCGGCGAGCTGCGCGAGCAGACGCTTCGGCTCGCGCGCATGGCTCTCGGGCACCGTCACGCGGTGGCCGGCCAGCTCTCGGGTCAACGCGGCCAGCTCGGCCAGCAGGATTTCGGTCGCGGCGACGTGGTCGGACCAGACCGCGCGCCAGTGCGGATCGTTCAACAGCCGGCCGAGCCGGTCGGTCCACGCCCCCTCGCGGCGGCGCAGCCAGGTCAGGGCGTCGCGGACGTCGGCGCGTATCTGATCGAGGTCGTCACGGCGTACCTCATCAATTGCCAGACCCGCGGCAGCCAGCTCAGCCACCCGCCCGGCCAGGGTTTTCTGCTCCTCGCGCCGCCTTCTCGTTTCCGCCTCGTCCGGGAGGTCGGCCGTTTCCGGCAGCGGCCGCAGCGCGGCCCGCCGGTCGGCCGGCGACAGACCGGCCGCCAGTTCCAGCAGCGTGCCGAACTCCTCGCCGGTCAGCGGCGCATTGCTGACCAGCTGATCGGGGATGCCGCCGTGCGCCGACGCACGCTCCCGCAGCCAGGCCCCCACCTCGACCGGCGTCATCGGCGCGCCGTCGATCGCGAAGGTCACCGCCTCGCTCTCGGCGATCGCCCGCAGGCCGCCCAGGGCCGTCGCCAGCTCCCGCTCCGCCTCCTCGAGCAGGCCGGTCAGCCGCTCCACCCGGCGGGTCTCGGCCTCCTTGTCCAGGGTGGCGGCCCGGTCGGCCAGCTCCCGCGCGGCCAGTTGCAGCTGCACCAACTGGTCGGTGGTGCGGCCCAGCACCGCCAGGCACAGCGCCCGGATGCCCTCCGGCAGGCCGTCGCGGAGCACCCGCAGCGGGTCCTCTTTCTGCGCCACCACCAGCACGCGCTTGCCGTTCGCCATCAGATGGCAGATCAGGTTGCGGATCGTGTGCGTCTTGCCGGTGCCGGGCGGCCCCTGCACAGCCACGTTGCGGTGCTGGGCCAGCCGGCGGGCGATCGACTCCTGCGCCTCGTTCGTCGGCAGCGGCATGAGCAGGCGCTCGCCGACCCGCTGCCACTCCTCCGGCCGGTCGTCCGGCATCCGCAGCTTCGACGGCTCGTGCGCCACGATCGCACTCAGCGCGCCGATGCTCGACGTGTCGCCGGCCAGCAACCGATCACGCAGGCTCTCCAGGAAGCCCCGCAGCAACCGCTGCTTCGGCCGGGCAAAAAGGACACCGACGTCGGCGATGTGCGGCTGCGTGGTCTCGGTGCGCCCGTCCGTCACCAGCCGGTCGTAACCGAGGCGGCCCAGCGCCCGCTCGAACAGCTCCCGCCGCTCCAGGTCGTTCCACAGATCGACCTCGAGCGTGCCGGCCGGCCCGGCCAGCGCCAGCAGCTGACTCAGGTAGCGCTCGTCGAGGCCGGCCAGCGCATCGGTCTGCAGCCGGGACGGCCCCGCCGGCGACACCGTGACCAGGGAACTGTCCGGTTCGTAGTCGATCAGCACCGGGGTCGCGATCAACGGGTAACGAACCTTCTCGCCGTTGATCGTGGTCTCCAGCAGGCCATGGCCCCAGACCAGCTCGGTGGTGGCCGCGGTCATGTCGACCTGATGCATCAGATCGAACAGCTGCCGATGCAGCACCCGCGTCTTCTCAGCCTCACCGGTCACCCGAGCCCACGGCCGCCAAACCTGATCCCGCCAGCCCTCAAACTGATCCTGATCCGCGCCGGCTTCGTCACCCGGACCAGACCCAGCGGTTGCGGCTCCGCTCGAAGCAGACCCGGCAGCTGCGTCTCCGCGCTTCACCGGCCCGTCGGCAGCGGCTCCGCTCGAGACCGGGCCGGCGGTTGCGGCTCCGCGCGAGGCAGGACCGGCGGTTACGGCTCCGGGCGCGACCGGGCCGGCGGTTGCGGCTCCGCGCGCGCCGGGACCGGCGGTTACGGCTCCGGGCGCGACCGGGCCGGCGGTTGCGGCTCCGCGCGAGGCAGGACCGGCGGTTGCGGCTCCGGGCGCGACCGGGCCGGCGGTTGCGTCAGCGTTTGGGGAGGGCTCGGCGGTTGCGGTGACGTCGCCGCGGAGGCGGCGGCGCAGCTCCGCCGGCACCGCGACCGGCGGCGGGAGGTCGGGCAGACCGACTCGCAGCCAGGAGGTGCCGTCGGCGGCCGGGCCGATCTGGCAGGCCGGATGATCAGGCAGTGCGTCGAGTCGGTGGGCGTCGTTCGGCACCGTGCGGGCCGGGCGTTCCATCTGGGCGCGGACGGCGAGAAGGTAGTCGGCGACCGCGACGGCCCGATCACGGATCGTCGTGGGCGACTCAAGCTCAGCCATCCTCCAAATTCTAGGCGGCCGTGTCGCGCCCGTGCCCGGCGCGGACCGGCGGGTCGCGGACCGCCCTTAACCTTGGGCTCCCCTGGCCCCACCCGTTAAGGTGGCGCGGCTGATCTCCATCCGAGAGCGGGACGACGTTGACCGACAACCGACCGGGCACCTCCGACAACGAGCAGCCACCCGCCGCTCCGCCGCCGGTCGATCCGCTGGCCGTGCCCGGCCCGATGGCACCACCGGTCGATCCGCTGACACCGTCGGCGCCGGTCGATCCGTGGAGCGGGATGACCAGCTCCTGGCAACAGTCACCCAACCCCTGGGCCATGCCCGGTTCCGAGACGGCACCGCCCGCCCTGTGGGCCACACCGCAGACCGGCCCTGGACAACCGGCACCATGGAATGCACCGCAAACCGGTGCAGGACAGCCCGGACCGCAAGCCGCGCCACACGCCGGCGCCGGACAACCCGGGCCGTGGAATCCATCGCAGACCGGCGCGGGCCAGCCCGGACCGTGGAACCTGCCGCAGAGCGATGCGGGGCAACCGGGACCGTGGAACCCGCAGCAAGCCGGTGCCGGGCAGCCCGGAGCGTGGACCGGGCCCGACCCCTATTCCGCTGCTTATCCGCACGCCGGAGCTACGCCGCCCGGCGCCGCTCCGCTCTACCCGCCGCCGGGATATGGCCAGATGCCGCCGCCCGGCTATCAGCACTATGCGCCGCCGCCCGGCTATCAGCACTACCCGCCGCCGCCCGGCCACCAGTACTACACGCCCGGCTACGGCGTTCCGACGTTCCGGCAGTTGCCGACCGCCTTCTATGCGAGCCCCGACGATCCGCTGGTCAGTGCGGACCTGTCCGGCTGGTGGACGCGTAGCTTCCGGCTGGTGCGCGCGGCCTGGCGGCCGATCGCCCTGTTCGAGCTGCTGGCCGCGATCCCGTTGATCATCTTCCTGATCCAGGTGGAGATCCAGACCAACAGCGTCGTCACGATGCTGGATTCCGCCGACATCGACTGGGGCGGAGTCCTCCGCAACTACGCCCTGATGGCGCCGACCTTCCTGATCGCCCTGGTATTCAGCATGATCGCCACCCTGGCGTCGCTGCAGGTGCTGGTCCAGCAGGCGACCGGCCGCCCGCTCTCGATCGGTGAGGCACTCAGGACGGCGATGTACCGCCTGCCCGCCCTGATCGGCTGGGGCATCCCGGCCGGCCTGATGGTCCTGGCCGGCATCGCCGCTTGTTTCTTGCCCGGCATCTACCTGCTTCTGGTGATCGCGACCTTCCCGACCGTGGTGCTGCTGGAACGAGGCAACCCGATCAGCCGGGTGTTCGCCCTGTTCCACGCCGACCTGGGCGCCTCGTTGATCCGCGCCCTGGTGACCGGCGCCGTGATCTACGGCCTGCAGATCGGCAGCTCGATCATCACCAACCCGATCACCGCGATTGCCGGCCAGTCCACCGCCACCACGATCGTCACCCAGGTGATCGCCGGCCTGATCACGGCCGCCGGCACGGCCCTGGCGGCCGCTTTCCAGCTCACCACCTACGCCGACCTGCGCGCCCGCTTCGAGCCTTTCTCCACCGCTTACCTCCTCCCCCGATAACCCGCTCGCGACCCGGGTGCGCGGCGGATCTAGGCGTCGGTCCGGACGAAGTCGGCGCTCAGGTCGCGGACCTCGTCCTCGAACGACTTTCGCCGCGCGGCCCGGCCGACGGTTCCGCGTCGGTCGGCCAGCCAGCGCTCGATGTCGCCTAGCAGCCAGAGCTTGCCCTGCGCCAGGGTGGCGACCGGTTTGGGGAAGTCGGAGCGGGCAGCCAATTGGTAGACCCGCTGCCGGCTCACACCCAGCAGCTCTCGGACCTCATGGGCGCCGGCCAGACGAATCGGTTCTTCCATGCGTACGACTATAGTCGTACGACAAGCTGCTTGTTGCTTTTCTCCGTGCCAGATCGGCGGAGAAAATGCCTCCTCAGGCCTCTTCCGGATCGCGGCCCACCGCCGCGCGCCCACCGTCGACCGGGACGATCGCGCCGTTGACGAAGGCCGCCTGCTCGGAAAGAAGAAAGGCGACCACGTCGGCGACCTCGGCCGGGCGGCCCATCCGGCCGACCGGTTGCAGCAGGCTGATCTCGCGGGCGAAACGGTCCCGCTCCACGGCGTCGAGGGCGGCGAGATGCGCGTCCGAGCGGTCGGTGGCGATGGAGCCGAGGGCCACGGCATTGACGCGTACGCCGGAAGGTCCGTAATCGACCGCAAGCGCTCGCGTCACGCCTTCGATGGCCGACTTGGCCGTCGCGTACGCGAAAGCGCCCCGCACCGCACGCTGCGCCTGGTGGGAGGAGACGTTGACGACGGCGCCGCCGGCGCCGGCCGCCAGGAAGTGGCGGATCGCCGCGGCGCAACCCACCACCACCGGGTCGAGGTTGCGGCCGATCAGGCCGATGACCTCGCGCGCGGGCGTCTCGTGCAGCCAGGCATCCCGGAAGATCGCGGCATTGTTGACCCAGCCGCGCAGCGGCGCGAGCTTCGCGGCGGCCCCGGCCGCCTCGGCGGCCACCCGCTCGTCGGCGGCATCGCCGATGATCGGCACCAGCCGATCGGCGGCCGGATGATCGGCAAGCCAGTCGAGCGCCCCGGGATCGAACTCGACGATCGCCACCGCGGCACCGGCGACGACCAGCCGCTCGACGATCGCGCGCCCGACGCCGCGACCGCCACCGGTGACCACATACGAGTCCGTCAGATCTACGTTCACCCGACCATTCTCGGCCACCCGCCGGCCGGGTGAGCGAGGTCCGTTCCTCTGCCCGCCCCGGCCGTTCCCCGAGGCGGAGCCAGGGCCGTTCGGCTGGGCGCCTGCGGGGAAAGGTCGATCAGGGGAACTGCATACGACGTGGGCGGGGGATCACGGGTGGCGGGAGCGGTAGGTCGTCGAGGTGGCTCCAGAGCAGGTGACCGTTGTCGGTGGACTTGATCTCACCGAGACAGGCCCGCAGCAGACCGAGATGCGGCGCTCCGGCAAAGCCGGCGATGACCACCTCGGGCTTCGGATCGATCTGCGCGATCGCCGCGCAGATCTTGGCTACCTCGCGTTCGTCGACGGCGTCGAGCGGGAGCGGGGCCTCGGCCTGAGAACGCCGCCAGGGCGGACCGAAGCGGCGCAGCAACTCTCGGGCGAGCCGGCCGAACGAGCGGCCGACCTCGACATCGCGCATGGATGTCTGGGCGGACTGGCCGTAGCACCACGGCACCACGACGTGTCCGTTGATCACGACAAGCTGATAGATGGACTTAGGCACACTGATGATCTCGGCGCCAGGGAGCGTGCCCAGGAAGAGCACGAGCTCCTCGTAAGGAAGCGGCCATCGCGGATTCGCGATCACTCGTTCCATGGTCTGCGTCATAGCGGGGTGAGCGTTGACCTCGCGGTCGATCGCGGTGCTCAACGCCTCGGGGACCCGGGTCCACAGTTCACCGGCAACCTTGTCGCCGAACTGTTCGACCACCCACTCGCTTGGACCGACCAGAACGTCTGGGCGCATTCGTTACCACCACCGTCCGTGTCGCTGGCGTTACTGCTGGCTTAGAAGAGTTCCACTTCCGGTGATCGACTGGAAGGGTCGGCTTCTCACATCGCAGAAACGCTCATGAATGAAAACGAGTGCGACGAGCAGAACTAAGCCACGACGACGGAGCTGCAGGTCCAGAGGCTGCGAAACATGCAACTTGCACGGCGAACCGCACGTGCAAGTTGCATGCCGGCCTCGTTTTTCAACCCGCGAAGACAGTGAATCACTCGCATATTTCAGAGCGGTGACCATCACGCAAACATCCACTCACAGTGACGATCCAAAAGCCTCTCACCTGCGCGAAGACATAGACGAAACCAATACTCCAGAAATATGGGCGCGCTCCCATACGGAGCCCGGAGATCCACAGTGGTCGCCCGCACCACCCCCGCGCCGCGCTCTCCCACCGAACCGCTGCCGGGTGCCCAACAAGCCAGCTGTCAGATTTCCGTCAGAAGCCCCGATGACCGGGCAGTTCGCGCCTTACGCCCCTTTCCACAAACCACACATCCCACTGTCCACATGCAACTCGGACCACAAGATCAAGCCCCACATAATGAGACCGAAGATCAAGAATGCGGCGCGGCAGACGGCCACCGATCACGATTCCGAACTCAAAGCAACGCTGTTCGGCGTCCGGGCCTGACTCCCATGCGTGCGGCCTGCCCGAAATCCTGAAAAACGGGGGCTCATCGGCAACCAAAGACCCCTACTTCAAGGGAACCGGGAGCAGTCCAGATGCGTCCGTCCAGCTCCAGGTCAACCAGGTCGCCCGGGTCGAGCCGACGGTCACCGTGACGCGTTCATCGGGGCTGCGGGTGCCGGCTCGCAACTGCGCCAAGCGCGGACAGTTAGCGCGACTGGATCGCGCGCGCCTTGAAGCCCGCCTCCCAATCGCTCGCGGGAGCCCCGGGTTGCGAAGCGCCGGGCCGCCGGCGCGCTACCGTGCCGGGGTGAGTGGGAACATGCTGGTCAGCCCGGCCGCTGAGGCGGGGCGGGTGGTCGAGGCGGTGCTGCGTGATCTGCGCAGCGGCGACCACCGGGGGGTGGTGGTCGACTCGCCGCCTGGCGCAGGGAAGTCGACGCTGGTGGTGCGGGCGGCGGGTGAGCTGGCCGCGACCGGGGCGCCGCTGATGATCGTGGCGCAGACCAACGAGCAGGTCGACGACCTGATCGAGCGGCTGGGCGCCCGGTCGCCCGAGGTGCGGGTGGGGCGGCTCTCGGCGGTCGACTACGAGCCGTCCGAGCGGGTCAAGGACCACCCGGCATGCCGGGTGGGACCGAAGGTCGCGGATCTGGGTTCACCGGCGGTCACTATCGGTACGGCGGCCAAGTGGGCCACCGTGGCCGACGGCGTCTGGCCGTGGGCGATCGTCGACGAGGCGTACCAGATGCGGTCCGATGCGCTGCTGCGAGTGGCTTCGCGGTTCGAGCGGGCGCTGTTCGTGGGCGACCCGGGCCAGCTCGACCCGTTCTCCACGGTGGAGGTCGACCGCTGGACCGGCCTCTCCTGGGACCCGATGCAGAGCGCGGTCGCGGTGCTGCTGCGGCACAACCCGGACCTGCCGCTGCACCGCCTCCCGGTGTCGTGGCGGCTGCCGCACTCGGCCGCGGGAGTGGTCGCGGAGGCGTTCTACCCGTTCACCGGGTTCCGGTCGGGGACCGGGCCGGGCGATCGCACGCTGGCCTTCGCCAGCGGGAAGGAAGAGCTCGACGACGTGCTCGACACCGCCGCGGCGACCGGCTGGGGGCTGCACCGGCTGCCGCAGCGGTTCACGATCCGCACCGACGCCGAGGCGGCCGCGGCCTGTGCCGCGCTGGCCGCGCGGGCGGTGGCCCGGCAGGGCGTCACGGTCTCCGAGGCGGGCGAGCGGCCGCTGACCGCGCAGCGCATCGCGATCGGGGCGGCCCACCGCGACCAGGCGGCGGCGATCCGGGCGCAGTTGCCGCCGGAGGCCGCCGGCGTCACCGTGGACACCGCCAACCGGCTGCAGGGGCGGGAGTACGACCTGACCATCGTGCTGCATCCGCTGTCCGGGCGGCGCGACGCGACCGCCTTCCACCTGGAGTCGGGGCGGCTGTGCGTGCTGACCTCGCGGCACCGGCACGCATGCGTGGTGGTGGCCCGGGACGGCATCGCCGAGCTGCTCGACGAGCATCCGTCGACCGAGCCGGTGCACCTCAACGTGCCGGTGAAGTTCCCGGACGGGTGGGAGGCAAATCAGGCGATACTCTCGCATTTAAATCGATGAGTGTCGCTAATCCGACAAGAGGCCGCTACGTTGAGTGAATGGCGGTCTTCACGACGGCAGGGTCCATTCGCGACGACACCTACCGTCCCATCCTGCGCCCGCGCCGCGGTGAGCTCGCGGCCCTGACCCACCTGGCCGCCGAGGACGCCGCCCGGGTGACACCGATCCTGGAGCTGGAACCGGGGCCGAGCATCCTGCCGTTGATCCGGCAGCTGCCACCGCGGACCGGCGCGATCGCGATCGACTTCGGCGGCCTGCCCAAACCGGTCGATCCGTTCGAATCACCGTCGGTCGACCTGGCCGAACAGTTGGCGGACCTGGGCGTGGCCATGTTGCCGGTGCTCCGCCCGTACGAAAGCAATCGTCGCCTGATTGCCCACGGCCTTGCTGCTCGAATGCACCTGCGCCGCGCGGTTCTGCGGCTTCAGCCGCATGTCGACGCCGGGAATCCGGCGGAGGCGACCGAGGTCGCCGAGCGTCTGCTGCGCGGCACCGGGCTCGAGGTCGAGGAGATCGACCTGCTGATCGATCTGGCCGAGACGGCCTGCGTGTCGCACGCGGACATAGTGGAGGAGCAGTGCCGGCGGGTGTTGCGCTGGGCGCGGGGCATGCCCTGGCGGTCGGTGAGCGTGGCGTCCGGCGCGATGCCGGCCAATCTCGACGAGCTGCCGACCGACCTTCCGGTGCAGCTGGGGCGGCTCGACGAGCGGGTGTGGGCGCGGCTGGGCGAGCCCGGGATCGGCTATTCGGATTACGGCGTGACCTCGCCGGTTCGCCGGCTCGGGGTGCAGCGGCACCGGCAGTTGCCGACGCTGCGGTACACCGCTTCGCACGACTGGTGGATCTACCGCTGGTCGCGCCGCGGTGGGCGCAGCGACGACCGCTGTCAGGACCTGTGCCGCACGCTGGTCCGCTCGCCGCACTGGCCGGCCGAGGGCGCCCGGTTCTCCTGGGGCGACGCCGAGATCGCCCGTCGATCGCGCACCGCGCACGGCGGCGGCAGCTCGGCGAGCTGGATGTCCTGGAGCACCTCGCACCACATCGCGCACGTCCTCTCCACCCGATAACCGCCGAAACTTGTCGTACGCTTGTGCCATTTAGCGGGTTGGTGTGGGTAGCTCTAACGGGTTGATGGCGCACAAAAAGGGCGGCACGCAAGGGGTCGGTGCTCGTTCGACGGTTGCT
>NZ_JBEZYA010000008.1:208257-369265 GCF_040638295.1 Actinoplanes sp. NPDC026619 | reverse complement strand
GGATCGACCCCGTCACCGGCCGACACCGGCTGCTTGTCAGATGAAGTGGACACGCTCACAAGGATCTCCGATCCCCGCCCTCAGGTCATCACCCCAGAGTCACACGGGGTGTCTCACCTGATCTTGACTGAGAGGGCATCGCTGATCGTCTCCAGCAGTTGCACATGGTCGCTGGAAGGCATGTCGGTGACGTCGGCGATGTCGAGCCATACCAGGGGCATCAGCCGGCCACGCCCGTGCAGGAGTTCGCTTAAGTCGGCGAATAGCTCACCAACTGGAGTCGTGACGGGGGATGGTGGCCGGACGCCAGGCCCGGCCCAGAGGCGGTTGTACCAGTCCACGGTCGATTCGCCACGCTGCTGATCGACGCCGCTGTTGGACTCCAGGTTCGACGACCACCGCTCCAGCTGGGTACGCGCGACGATGCTTGCACCAATCGGCTGCAGGCACATCATCAGACGCACCGCGGCGACGACACTGTCCAGGCCCCAGGCTAGATGGTCCGGCCAGGTCGGGCCGCGATAGAAGGGGGGACGCCCTTGGCTTGCACCTAGTTCCTCGGCGGCGAGCCCTAGAGGAAATTGGCTCGTCAGCAGCGGCGGGCCGATGCTCTGCATCATCTGTCCAGAGCGAACGATCCGCTGAAGCGTTGGTTGTGTCGGGCGATTAACGCCTCTGCTATAGCATCGTGCCCACGTTCGTGCAGAGCAGCCTCGAACCCCGCCACCGTCAGCGGCACGCGTTCTCCCCGCCGATCCGCACTCCGTCCGATCTTCGATTGGGCTCGCTGGGCGGCTCGGCGAGCAGACCGTGGACGGACGCGCCGCCGTCCACCACTCTGACCTGGCACGCCCACGCTCCGTCGTTGCGAGATTGCTCTGCTACCGATGTGCGTCCAATGTAGGCGCCCGCCGGTAGGGCAGCCAAGGCAATTTCGGTAGTCAGGCTCATCTTGGGAAGCGTGTCCGCGGTGCTGCTCTGAACATCGCTATCGACGGGTTCGGGCAAGTTATGGCTGGGGCAGAGGATCCGGCATCGGCGAGCCCGATATCTAGGCCAAACTCAAGCTTAGGCGCCGCCGTTGGCGTCACTCCTTCTCCCGTTCCGCGGCGCTGGCTCGGCGTCCGCCGGCCTTGGACTTCGTTCGCGGCGGTAAGTTCAGCGTGCCATCTCAGCGGCAGCCGAGTTGCCCGTGATAAAAGCGTCTAGTCCTCAGGTGGATCGAGCAAGGGCAGAAGTGGCTGAATCGTCGAGCCGTAGCAGTATGGCGGATTCTCGTCACTCGCTGACACTCCACGGGAACAGACTCCGACCACCTCGTTAGTTCCCGTCCGAAAGATCGGACCGCCGCTCATTCCGCCAGGCATCAAGCAAGGCATTTCAAACACCGGAGCAGGAATACCGGGAACCTCGTCGTGCATCCGTGTTACAACTGTCGGAATCGCAGCGAGCGCGCCTCCCGTTGTGATTACCTGTGCACCTTCGTTAACGGATTCCCCTCCATGTAAGTAGCCAACCATTGTCACCTCGTCGCCAACCTTAACTGGCGTTCCCGAAAATCCCAGGGATTGCATTTCCCTCAGATCGTTGTTTGGTCCGGCTGGCAATGCGAGCAGACCCAGGGCAAGATCCGTGGCGGCGCCCGCAGCATTGCGAAATGTTTTGAGGTCAAGAATAGGAATCAGAAAAGGTTTACTAGTTGGCACGTAGAGCGCTCCCGGCATCCCTCTCTCTGACACTGGGGAAGACCTCGTTTCCCACCAAATGTCATGCAACTCTTCTGCCACGTGATTAGCTGTGATCAAGCACCCATCAGAAGTGGTGACAAATGAACTACCAACGAACCCATACGCGTATGACGCCGAGGACGATAGGCTAAGAACCACTGGAAGCAGAGACGTCAGCCAGTCATCATCGCCTGGCTGCATAATTGCTGACGGAAAGTTCACGCAATGATTCTACTTCGCGCCATACATACGGGATCCAGCCGTCGCACATTCATCCTTTTGAGGTGTTTCTTAGAATGGCAGCGAATACGATTGCCCAACGTTCCCCTCACTCTCGTCGGCAGATGTGCGCAGCCGATCAAGGGGCTCGCGGACTCTGCTGTCGTGGTGAAAGCGCCGCCGACTCGACCATACGTACTTAGCCGGGACGGGTGGAGTTCAGTCCCGACGCCGCGGCATGCCGGCCCGGACCGCCGGAGGCTGGCCCGCAGGCCGCTCCCGGCACGGCCGCTGGAGGCGCCCAGCAACAAGGCGCCGCGGTCGTTCGGCCTGCACACCTCGACCAGCATGTCCTCAGTATCTCAACGATCAACGACAGGCCGCCGTTTCAGCAGATCACCAACGCGAACCCCACATCGAGAGGGAGCCTCATTCCGCGCACGGTCGGCGGCAGGTGTGCACTAGAACTCCGCCGATCAGCGGATAGGAAATGTGCAATCGCTCGGACGAGCCTCTTGGCGACGTTATCGTGGCTACGAGGCCTACTACGGAGATGGCACTGGACTGCGGGTCAGTTCCCAGTCCTCTTGCTTGCCGCTGAGGACTTAAGCGGCGGCGTCATCTTTTGGGCCGCTGTCCGCTTAGACGCTGTGCTCTTGGTAGTAACCTTGCCGCTTGTCATCTTTGCGGCTGCCTTCTTAGCGGCCATCTTTTGACTGCTAGCCGCTCTGGCTGCCGATTTAGCGCCGGTAGCACTCTTCGCCGTCGCGGCCTTTGCGGCTGCCTTCTTGGCGACTATCTTTTGACTGCTAGCCGCTCTGGCTGCCGATTTAGCGCCGGTAGCACTCTTCGCCGTCGCGGCCTTTGCGGCTGCCTTCTTGGCGGGTGATGCCTTCTGGATACCAGCCGTCCCCGACACTTTGATTGCCGGCAGCCCCGTCTGTTTGGGTACTCTGCGAGGCAATCTGGTTTCCGTGGAAAAGCTCGGCAAAAGTGTTCGCTTCGAGGTCGGTCCTCTTAGCTTTGCATTCCCTCCTTTGGCTGGCCGTCGCACCGAGTCCTGGATTACTACACGTTGGAAGTCAATCGAAAGCCCTTCGGCCCACGATGGAGTTAACCCATGCCTCAAGACATCAGTGTCGATATTGGCGCCATTGGGCCACTCCAGTGTTCCAGTTATGGAATCGATGAAGTAGGCGGCGAAAACCCCTGGATCCTCAATCAACGGCTGGAAGATTCGGCCATGCAGATAAGGCAGTAAATCAATCCTGATGATTGCGCCGTCTTCAAATTCAATTTCGACCCAATGGTCGCGCAGGCGCTCTACGGCTCGGATCCGAGTCCTCTGGTAGCTCACCGCGAAACACCCCCAGCCGTCGCTGAGAGTGCTGGGGGTTCGCCATCGCCTGCAGCAGTGGCGACATATTCTGCCAGAGAGCGCAACTCTTCCCCGGCGCAAGCGTCATCCCACGCGAGGAGCAGCGCCTCGCGGTGCTCGGTCACCCATTCCAAGATCTTCCTTTGGCCCTTCCGTGGGAAGGTGCCCGGCGGTAGCTCTTCACCGGTCTTGATGACTACCCTACCGTGGGTCTCCGCCGTGTCCACGTGGACGTGCGGTGGAGAATGATCGTTATAGTTGATGCTGATCCTGGCACCCTCAACGTTGGCCAGCCTCGGCATCCGGGCGTTCTCCTCGCGTATAGGCATGGCGTGCGCCGCCGCGCATCCGGATAGTAAGGCACGATCCGGGTGGCAGGGGCAGCTTTACCCATATGGGTGAATGGACCCTCATGGTGGTCAACATGAACGCGACCCATAGATCACCCTCGGTTCATGAAGCGGACCCGGCGACGTGGGTTTCAGCCATGATCCATGTCTCGATTTCGATCCAGTTTTAGGTCGTACAGGGTGCACTGTCATCGGCAAATCCGAGTGTCCCGCGTGGTGGTGAGCGTCGCGCTCCGTAGCCGACGATTCTGTTCGCTTGCGTCCGTCAGGCCCCTTGCTCGCCGCAGCAGAAGATGCGGATGTCGATACCGGTGGGTGCTTGGTGGTGTACGCGGCTCTGCACTCAGCCATACGTCGATACCGACATCCGGTGAGGTAGCACCGTGGCGGCTCTTTGAGGGCTGCACGTCTTTAGCCCGTTGATAGCGGGAATCGGATGAGGTTGTCGGGGATCTCGTCGGTGCCGGTCGCGTCGGCGGCGTATTCCGATCGCGTTGCGTCGCGGGTTCTGGCGGGTTCGGGCGTCTCCGAGCGGTTGGGTGTTGCGCGGAGAACAGTGTTGGCGAGGGTCAGGTTCGTGACGAGCAGCCGGAGTTTGTCGATCTCGGCGGCTTGGTCCGCGACGGTTTTCGTTAGCTTCTTGACGGCTTCCTGGAGTCGTTTCTCGGTGTCGGGGATCTGCTGGGTTTCGGTGCGGACCCGCGCGTAGAACTCGGTCTTCAGGTCGGCGTGCCGCTTGATGAGGGCCATGCGGTGGACGCCGGCCTCGAGGGCCAGGGCGACGACGGTGAGGCTGCCGTTGGAGGTGGTGGCCTGTCCGGTCAGGAGCCGGTCCATGGCGGCACGGATGCGGGCGCGTTCGTCGTCGTGCTGCACGGTCACGCCAACTCCTCGGCGGTGCGGGCGGTGGCGTTGTGGCCGTCGGCGAGTGAGCGGAGCCGGGCGGCGTCCCGGCGAAAGCGATCGCCGAGGGGCCCCGGCGAGTGAGCGGCGAGCAGGTCTCGATCGTCGGCCTTTTCGCGGAGGCTCCGGGTGTGTGTGTCGGTGCGGATCGCGTTGCCGCAGCCTTGCTCGCAGACGTCCTGGCGGGGCGCGTTCGCGTCGGGGTCTGGGTCGCAAAGCGCGGTGCTGTGGTTGAAGACGCAGATAAGCATCGCGCTGGGGTTGTCGAACAGGACGAGGCCGTCGCGGGCAAGGTACTTGGCGGCCTTCTTCGCGTATTGGGCAGGAACGAGGCGCCCGGCGAAGCGGGGTGCGGTGGCCGCGGCGGTGAGAGCGCGGCGGGAGGCAGAACCGGAGATTTTCTCGCCGGCGGCGAGGCGGTCACGCAGGTGGGCGGCGGTGTCGGCTGCGGCGAGGGCGGTCTCGACGTCGAGGACGCTGTGCAGGCCGCCGCTGCTGCGGCTGGCGTAGCCACTGGAGGTGCGGGCGTCCAGGACGGTACGCATGTGCCCGTACTGGATCGCGAGAGCGATCAGGCCACCGGGTCGGCGGGCGATGTGCCAGGCCAGGGTGCGTCTGAACCGGGACAATCCGACGGCGCCGTGCGGGTCATTGGGGATGACTTGCCCTGGCAGCCCTTGTATGTGCGCTTCGCGGTTGGCCCACTGGATGAAGTCCTCGATGCGGGAGTTCATGGCGAGGCTCTTCAACGCACCCGGATAGCCTCGCTGGAAGATGAAGTCGTGGTGAGTAGCGCTGAAGAGCAGTTCACCGGCGGGGACGATGCGTTCCAGGACGCGAATGGCGTGGACGACGGGGGTGATGGCGACCCACGGGACCTCGCGTTGTTCGCCGGCGGAGACGTGGTTACCGTCGTCGTCGGTGACGTTCTTGTAGTGGCGGCCGCGGATGAGGTGCCGGCCCGGGGTGCCGTCAGGGGCAAGTTCGGAGTCGGGGCAGCAGCCCGAACGCAGGCTTTGGACTTCTTGGGGGCGCATGCCCGTGAGATAGAGGCAGATGATCAGGGCGGCGGTGCCGAGCTGTCGCATCAGGTCGCCGGCCTCATTGAAGTCGAGGTGTTCCCGCCACGGCCTGTCACCGATCCGGCCGGTGACCGGGATTTGCATGGGGCATCCGCCAGGTCGCTGGGTGGCCAGCGCGGTTAGATCGTGCGCCTGGTTGAACCGCTCGACCTGCCCAGGGCTGGTCCCGGTGGTGGCGGCGATGAATGTGCAGGCCAGTCTGTCGGCGCCGTTGCGCTTGGTCGTCGGCAGCGGTGCTCCACTGGCGATCAGAGGGAGCAGGTATGCCGCGAGCGCGCCTTGCCCGGCGGGGCCGGTGGAGGGTTTGGCGGCGATGTCGGTCAGGCGGCGGTTCTCGGCCCAGGCGGCCAGGATGTCGTCGGCGAGGTCGTCGACCATGCGGATCGCCCAGACCAGCAGCGGCCCGATGACTTGCGGGTCCAAGGGCTGGGTCGAGTTCTCCCCGCCGCCGGCACTGGTAGCGGCGGGGAGGTAGGTGTCGACGCCCCCGGTCTCCCACGGAGGCTGGACGACGCCGATGCGGCAGCCGGTGAGCTGGTCAAATGCCCACAGTTGCGTCAGCCAGCCGAGAATCTTCGTGAGGTGCTTGCGGGTACCGCCATCGGCGCGGCGATCGGCTACGTAATCTCGCCACTGATCGTGGGTGCAGGCAGCGAGGTCGGTGATGCCGCGCCGATGGAGCCACCGCGCCAGGAGTATCCACTCGCTGACGACGTCCTGCATGGAGCCGGCCGACCATCGGGTACGAGCCTTTGCCCCGCGAGTTTGCACGTAGGTGGCTCTCAACTCCCCGTTGATCATGACCCAGGCGACGACCTTGATCTGCTCGCGCAGCTCCGCGGGACACCTCACCCAGCGGATTTTGCTGAGTTGCGCGGCGGGGTTGTCGATCAACGGGGCGAGCGACCAGGTGAGGTCGCTGTAGCGGGAGTTGGGGTGCCGATTGTCGGGGCTGATCCGGTGCGGCAGCACGACGGGGTCATGCGCGGTGGGTGTCGGTAGCGCATACCGGTCGTCCTCGACGGCGAGGCCGGTTGTCACGGGGCGAGGTGTCCTTTCAGCAGGAGGGTGATCAGGGTGCGGTCGTCCGCGGTGACCTGGGCCAGCGCGGCCGTCCAGACGGCGGAGCCGACCTTGCCGCGTAGGTCTTCGAGCCGCAGCAGGTGCTCACTCCAGCGTGGGGTCCAGTGCCGATCCGGCAGAGCGGAGCGCAGGCTGTGCAGCTGCTGGTGCAGGTGCGCCAGGCGGGGATGGTGGCCGGGGTGGACGTGAGCGTTCGGGCAGGCCAGGCAGAGCAGGAAGTCCGCGCCGCAGCCCCCGTCCGGACCCGGCCAGGGGCTGCTGGTCTCGTCCGCGCAGTCCGCGATCACGGTCTGCTGGCGCTGCCGGTCCGGCTCCGCGTCGAGGCGGCCCTTGAACACGACGTCGCGGGCCTGCTCGAGCGCTTCCAGGGCGCCAGCCTCGATGGTCTCCTGAGAGGCCTGTTGGACCCGCTTGTCGGGCAAGACGTAGACACTCTCGTGTGTGCCCCGAGCATGCTGCAACGGACCGTCACGGACCACCGTCGTTCGTCGCGTGCGCTGGAACGGTGAGCTGCCGAACTCGTGGTGCTGGGTCCACCACTTCGCGTCGACCCCGGAAATTCCGAAGCGCAGCGGTCCGACCGGTCGCGGCCGGTCCAGCAGCCGGTCCTCCATTCCGACCCGAGCGGTGCGGGCAGTCATCAACAGATCGACGCCGGGTGCCAGGGCGGCCGCCAGGCGGCGGCCGTGCGCGGTTGCCTCCAACGCCTCGGTGATCAAACGTCCTGGAGAGCCTGGGCCGGAATCGGTGATGTTTTCCGTGTCGAACCAGCGGCCACCGCCTCTGCGGCGTTTCTCCACCTGGACGTGGTAAGTCACCGACCTCGTCTCGCCGGCCGACGGCGTGGTGACAGGGGTTGGCATGCGGTCGAAAACGGACAGATTCCAGCCGAACCGGTCAGTGAACAGGACCGCCAACGCGGTCAACTCCATGCGAGTAAGAAACAGTCTTCCCCATGTGTGTTCCACGGCCTGCCCGCCGAGCAGCCTGCGGTTGGGCAAGTAGGGGCCGCCGCTCGGGCCGACTCCGCGCGGAACGTCGCCGGTGCGGGCGAGGTGGTCGAGTGCCTGGCCGATGCGTTCGTCGCTGCCGCCTGCCGGCAGTTGCCCCAACCGCCAGCGTTGCAGCAGGCTGGTGTTCGTCCGGATGCGCATCAGCGCCGTCCGGAACTGCCGGGTTGCTGCCAGACGTACCCGGTCACGTTCCGCGTCTTCATACGACTGCTTGCTAGGCGCGGGTTGGGGAACGCGGCGTGCAAGTTCCTCTGCCACCGCACCGACCTGGAGCCGGGGATCTCGTCGCAGCAAAGTCCGAATATTTCGCAGCGTAGTCCTGCCGGTGTTGCTCGCGATGTTCTTGGCGCGCCAGCGTTTGAACATCGCCAGGGTCACCTCGTGCAGGTCCTGAGGCGGTCGCTCGAACTCGGACAGGAACCGCGTGAAGACTACGAGTTTGGCCCAGTAGCTGCCGGCGCTCTGATGGCTGGTCCAGTGGCGCGACTGCTCGGCGAACGCGGCTGCCAGGGAGCGCTGCATCGGCTGGGGAGCCGGCAGACCGGCGAAATCGAACGTCTTGGCGAGACCCTCACGGTTGATCACCGTCACCACCAAGCCCTCCGCGGCCAGGACGGGCTCGACCCGGAAATCCGCAGGAGGCCGAACCGCCGGGTGACCCCGCCCGCTCACCGGCGGTCCCGCGGCAGCTTGTCGACCAGCGTGTCCACGTCTTGAATCCCGGAGGTCTCCCGTGCCAGCCGGGAGAACACCTCGTCCAGATCCTCAACCCGCCCTGGCGACGCGCCAGCGCTGTCGTCAGCGGCGGCGAGGATCGACTCGAGCTGCAGATGCGCGACCGGTGACAGATAATGCCGCTTGGTCGTCTCCACGTCCGCATGCCCGAGCAAAGTCTTGACCAGGAACCACGGATCGCCGAACAACAGGGCGAAGTCCCGTCGGTCCGCGGCGGTCAGCCCGAAACGGGCTTCCATCAGCTGGTTCAACACGATCAACATGTAAAGCGCGAACGAATGCCGACAAGCGTGTGGCGTCGCGTACGGTGTCTTGCCCCGCACCTCCGCCGTTCGGAAACCCCGCCCCACCTCACGCTCCTCCGCGGCCAGCAGCACCCGCTCGCAGCGCAGGTTCGCCTCCCGGAACACCCCATTCCACTGCTCCGGCGGCATCGGCGTGCCCTGCTCTGTCAACCACAACCAGGCCGGCTCCAGCCCGTCAGGGCCATCGACGAACAGCCACTGCCGTTCCCGCCAGCCCAGTCCACCCAGCCGCTGCCGGCCCACCGTGCCGTCCGGCTCCTGCCAGCGCACCACCGGATCCTGGCCCCGCGACACGCTTGTCAGCCGCCGCACCAGCGGCAACCGGTCGTAGCGGCCCTGATCCTGTGCCCGCTGCACCGCCCAAGCCCGTTCCGACTGGACATACGCCTCGACCTGACCAACCGCGTCTACACCCGCGTAGAACGTGCGGTCCCTCTTCGATCGGGTCACCGCGCCGGCCACCCGGCCGTGCAAGTACCGGCCGGACCGTAACCGCTGCGACGGGACCTCGAACGTCAACAGCGAGGCGCCCTCTTGACGGCGCAGGCCCGAACTCAGCAGCAGCTGCACGAACGACGTGTTCCGCAGCTCGGCCCGCGATGCCCAGTCCAACGCCGCAGCCCCGCTACGAGTGTGGCCGCGCAGCCCGATGTTCGACCACAGCCCCCACGTCCGCGGCGTCAGCCACGACACCCGCGAGCTCACCGCATGCGCCGCCCGGTCCTCCCGCCGCGACACGTCCACCGGCAGCGGCGACACCCCAGCCCACCGAAACAACTTCGTGAAAGCGGCCGCCTCCCGATTCCACTTCGCCCCGCTGATCCGCCGCGGATTCTCCGGCGCCCGGCACCGCCACGCCCGATAGTCCGCAAGGTCCCGCGCAGACGCTTCCCGCCACGGCACACCACGCGACCATAAGAAGTCCAGCAACAACCGAATGTCCGTCGCGTAGTTCCGCTTCGTCTCCCGCTCAAGCCACCGGAAGTCGTTCGAGCGGACGAACTCCAAAAGGTCCAAGTCGACCGTGAAATCCGGCGCGACAAACGCCGGATCACCCGCCTGCAAACCTAGCCCCACGACCGCCCGCGGCAGGTCCCTCACCCCCAGCACGGCCTCCGACAGCGGGCCCCAGCCACCCGGATCCGGCACCCAAACCACACGCCACTCGCCCACCTGCATGCCTCCCCTGACCTCTTGAACACAAGAGATCATCAGGGAACTTCAGACTCCGGACGGTCGGTGGCGGATAGAGGCGATCAAGCGTGCAGGACAGGACCGCTTCCGGCTCTTGCACGACGGCAACGTCATTGATGGGCTTTCCATCGCTGCGGTGGAGAGCCTTCTGAGCGAGGCGGGCGTGGACATGGCCGACTTCGTGAATGCCAGTCAGGTACCCGCGTTGGCCGAGCGCAGAGGCATCGCGTAGCGCTCGCCGTCGTGCGCGGTGAGGAACACAACGTCGCCCCCGAATTCAGGTGCGACGGCCTCGTGTTCTTCGCCGAGTTCCAGTTCAGCAGGGTCCGGCATCGGCATGTTCGCCACGGTGGACACGTACACGAGCGCTTCCACCACTTTGTCGTTGATGACCTGCATGAGGCTGCTGAGACTGCGATATTCAGTCGGGTCGTCGCGGATCGGCAGGCTGAGCACATATGCGGGTGCCAGGCGAAGGTCGACGACGTGCCTGTTTGGTGGCCGCTTGAGCTTCAACCGGGCAACGACAGCTCCGTCGTCCGCGGGCCCGTCAGCATGCCACTCTTCAACGACTTCCAGCGGATACGGTGAGTCGACGTCGATCGGCCCAAGGTCGATCGACGTGCGGCCCACGACATGCACTGCCCGGTGTTTGTCGACGTTGCTGAGCCACCGGAGGATCTCTAACGGAGACGTGTACGCCTCGTCGCCGCCATGGAACGGTTGAAGCGCCTCGATAACGTCCCACACGTCGCCCGCGAGCAGACCTTGAAGGTCGCGGCGCCGCCGCTCGAATTTGGCCAGCACCGTCTCGATGGGAAACTGGACCAAATTCGGCTTCGCAGGCACGCCAGAGTGTTCCAGCACCGCAGCCCAGAAGATGTGATCCAAGGCGGCACGCAGGTTGGTCACGATGTCGCCCAGATCGACGCTCCAGTGCGGTGGAAAATCCCGCGTGACCCGAAGCCGCCAGTACATCCTGATCAGAGGATCGGTGCGGTCGCCTGCGTTGTCGAACCGTTCGTACTCGTGCGAATCGGTGGCGAAGAACTCGCGAGTGCTTCGGGCGAGCACCCGCTGATGCTCCGTTGCCCGAGCCCATTTCATCCACCACGACTGTTCCACGCACCCACGGTAATCGCCCCCACTAGCGATTTTCCATTCGCCGAGCAGAACCGGGTCGCACACTCTCGTTGCACATCGTCGACTGCGACCATGCCGAGGCGAACTGCGCCGCGGCCGCACGAGGCTTTATCGCGACGCATCATGATCCAGGGTCAGCATCGTGGCCCGCGGAGGACGCAACACCGCACTGATCAACCTCGCCGCCGATCTTCCCGCCCCGATCCTCGCCAATCTCCTCGGCCCGCACATCGCGACCGCGGTCCGCTGGACGAAGTACGCATGCCGCGACTGGCAGGCGTCCTACTGGGACTTTCGGCGATAGTTGTCACCAGATGGGAGCTGAGACCAGCAGCGGCCGCGACCAAGTTTCGGCGGTAGTTGTCACCGATTTCCGGTTTTGGGTGTCACCGGTACGGATTTCGGCGGTGACTGGCACTGGATTGCGCCGACCTGCATCGGACGCCCATCACTCTCGGTAACGTGGTGCTGGTCAGGCCTTCGGCAGCGAGCACGATCGGCGGCGTGTGAGTAACTTGCCACCCGTCAACGTCCGAAGCTCCCAAAGCGTTCGCTCGCCGCCGCTGACAAGCAGTGCGACGAACCATCGACTTCAAGTCGGGCAATCGCCGGCCAGGCAGAGGATCAGGCCCGTAACTTGGCCACATGAACCCAACGTTTGCCCAGGTGCGAGGGGCGGCCAGCCATAATTTCTTTTCGGCCGTCGAGTACTCCGGCAGTCTCCGCCTCCGCATTAATCCTGAGAACCAGGTGCCAGCGGGTGCTACAGCCCTGCAGCTCAACCGCTATTTGGACGGCAGAATCCTTGACCTCGTGAACCATCTTGAAGAACAAGGTATCCAGGGGGCGATGGCATTCACCTCTGACGACGGATCCGACTCGTCGAACGGCAAGCAACACGTCAGGATTTCCATCGAAGGTGGTTTGTAGGTGCCGGCACGGTTCGTCGGAGCACTCACATCGGCTAAATCCGCGCATCGACGCAATCCGCACGCCGTGACGGAGGGTTGCCGTGAGGCCGTAAGAGCGACCTTCGTCCGGCCCTTGGGGGCGCTGGCCGGTGACATGACCGCCGAAAGGTGACAACCAATATCGAAAGTCACACCTACATCGCAGCCCGCCACCACGCTACCCACTAGGGAAGTCGAACATGCGTACGATCAGCTGGTGGGCGGCACGAACTTGGAGCGAGAAGCAGCGCAGGCACGGACGGCGTACTTCGCCGCGGCGCGTCGATTCACGGAGGCGTTCGCATCCATGCTGGCCGTCGGAGTTCCGCTCGACCCCGGTCGTCCGGGCCACGTGCGGGATTGGAACAGAGCCGACGTCGAGGTCCTACGCGAGCTGCACGCCGCACTAGGGGAAGTACTCGACACGCGACGCCGGTGGGACGGCACGCGCAAAGCTGGACCTGGTCTTCGACGGTGAAGCGACGTCCCGCCCCCGTACCCAGCCGAAGAGGAAGGAGACCACTGCTCAGGTCTGGGTGGTTCACGACGATGGTCGAGCTAAGTGTGCTGACCGGACAAGGGACCTGATGTTGCTGCGCGATGAGCCGACCAGCGATGACGAGTGGTATCCGATCTGGAAGGCCCATCCGATAGGTCCGGCGGGCATCAGCACGACTGAGTCCGGCCAGATCTACACGGACCTCGGCTACAGGGCGGACAGGGCGGCGAAGCGGGCAGGGAGACGACAGTTCGTCGTGCCAGTCGACAGGAATTCTCCGCCGAAGCAGCGGCAGCTCATCCGCGGTGAAGGGACAGGTCGGAGTGCCCACCTGGTCCGGGAATGGACGGAACGGGAACAGGCCGAGACCGAGGAGTCCGCCCTCACCGAGCGGGCGGAGCGGGTGCGGCAGCGTCGGTGGCAGATGCGAACGGAGCGACCAGAGCAGCCCGCATTCCGTGCGGGCCTGAACAGAGCCTACGGCGGCCGATGTGTCATCTCAGGGGTCTCGGCTCCTTCAGCGCTGGAGGCAGCCCACATTGAGCCGTACGCTAACGGGGGGCCGGACGACATGACTAACGGCCTGCTCCTGCGGGCCGACCTGCACAAGTTGTTCGACGACTTGCTGCTGTGGACCGACGACGACCTAACGGTGCGGGTCGCGGAGTCAATCGCGGATGAGGAGTACCGCCGTTTGGACGGGTGGCGTCTGCGCCCGCCGACTGATCGGGCGGACGAGCCGGACGCCGTTGTTCTTCGCGTGCATAGGCGCGCCTGCCAGCTCGAGCAGGCCGCCCGCGTGAGCGGGACTGCCTGATCGGTCAGTTCGCTGGCGCCATTCATCCTCAAAGCCCTTGGCCGTGAGTCATTTCCGCGCGGACGCAGACCGTCACCCGACCGGCGGAGAACATCTCCATCAGGTCGGCGACGGGTAGCATTCCCTGGCGCAACTGGAGGCGATGAACCCCGTCAGCTCGGGGTGGCCCTGGAACCATTCGCGCTGGCGGGGCAAGAGCAGATGGTTGAAGCTCCGGTGGAGCTCGTTCTCCCGTTGCCGGCGTTCTTTCTTGCTGTCTACGGCGATGACGTGCAGCAGCTCCAGGCCGTGGGGGTTGCCGGTGTGAAAGGGTTCCATCCGCTCGTACGGATCGCGGGCCTCACCGATCTTGATGTAGGGGCCGCTGGCGATGAAGTACACGCCGGCGTAGCAGTGCGGCAGGCCTGGGTCGCCGAAGTAGCCGAAGACCGCCAGCTCGGCTTCGGTCATGGCTTCTTTTGGGTCGCCGCGGGTGCCGTAACTGTTGATCACTCGTCGGTAGCGGCCAGCCAGCTGCTTCCAATCCTGATATTCGCCGTAGGTAGTCATCGCTTGCGATTCTCCCCGGCGGTGCGAGCCGTGGCCAGGGCGGCCTGCGCGGTGGCCACCTCGCTACAGAGCCGTTAGTAATCGACGTGGATGGCCAGTTCGGTACGCAGCCGGTCGGTGTCGGCGGCCGCGGTGCCGGCGTGCTCGATGGCGAGCTGGGCGCGGGCGGTGGCGAGCTCGTCGACGAGCCGGCTCGCAGACCGACTCGGGCCGAGAACAGGTCTCGGCCCGCCAAGATCAATGAATACCGCAAAGCCTGAATACCGCACCTGCACCGGCAAAGTTGGCCAGGAGACATTGGTCGCTTTAAGTCGAGTCTCAACCACGTTCGAGTGCTTGGCGGAGGGCTGCCAGACGGTCCGCAGCGCCCCGCGTGCCTGCTACGACCTCCTGCTCAAGCTCGCTGATGCGGCCTTGCTCGGCCAGCAGCTCGGCCAACCGCTCGGCGGCGTTCTCGTTGCCGATGTGGGCATGTTGCTGCAGGCGGCTATCGCCTGGCTCAGCAAGGCCAGTGCCGTCAGCGAAAGCGCGGCGCTGCGAAGCGTCCGGCGGCGAAGTGGGCGGTCGTGACCCTCGGTGGAGGTTCCTTTCCAGCGAGCGTGTCTGGTCTACGGGCTGGTTGCCGGCTGGGCGGATCTTCTGGACCGGCCGGTTGGTCGGTTGGTCACTGGCTTGTGTTGGTGAGCGGTCGCGGGCTGCACGAGGCCGGGGCCGGTCCGTGCGTTGTCCGGTCGAGCCAGGTGTTGATCAGGGTGTGCGTGGGGGTGGCGCTGGTGTGCAGGTTGATGGAATGGCCGGTTGCGGCGACGGTGATTGCCGTCAGTGCAGTGCTGGCGGGGAAGGCGCCGCGTTCGCGCTGGCAGATGTCGGCGGGACGGCTGCACTGCAGGGCGGCACCGCAGAACAGGGCGTCGTGGGTGCCCACGACGAGCAAGACAGGAACGGTGATGGCCCGGCTGTAGGCGAATTCCTGCTCAGGGGTGAAGGTGAGCTCACCGGTCGTGGCGGTCGTCTTCGTGGTTTCGTCCCACCCTGCTGCCCCGGGTACAGCGGTGTCCGGGTCGAGGAAGTAGGTGCCGCGGCTGCCGGGCCGGGTGGTCAGGTAGCCGGCTGGCGTGGTGGTGTGTGCGAAGGCGGGGTCGTCGGCGGCGGGGTGCAGGTCGGTGGTGAAGCGGGTCATCGCGTCGAGGTCGATGTCGTGCAGTAGTCCGGTCAGGATCAGGGCGTCGATGTCGTGGTGGGTGGCGGCTTCGGCCATCCAAACGACCGATCCGTAGGAATGCCCGACACCGGCGACGTGGGTGTAGCGGCCGAGGGTGCCGTTGCGCAGTGCGTGGACAGCCTGATGGGTGACCGTCGCTTCGGTGGCGACGGTGACCTGGTCGGCCGGTGGCCGATCGCTGGCGCCGGTGCCGATCCGGTCGATCATGTAGACCGCGTTGCCGGCGGCCAGGGCCGCGGCGACCTGGTCGGTGCGGTGGCCCGGGCCGGTCCAGTACCGATGGGTGTACGTCAGCCCGGCTACCAGCAGCTGCACCGTGTTGGCGGGGTGGCGGGGCTGGCACAACCATCCAGCGAGCCGGTACCTGATGGCCGGTCCGGGGGTGAGGGTGACCGGCAGGTCGCGCCGCACGCAGGGCGACCGGTCCGGTCGGGCCTGTGCTGGCGCCGCTGTCAGTACGAGCGCGGCCAGCACGAGCTGCAACGCCAGCCAGCCCCGCAGCGCATACCGGGTGCGGTGAGTTCGGGGCCGTTGCGGCTGCCTTCCGGTGGGTGTGGTTTCAGCCTGGTGGTACACGGTTCCTCCCATGGTGATTGCGGTGTGGGTCAGGGTTTGCTGATGCGGTGCAAGGCGATGCCGGCGTCGTGCTGGGCGGCGTCGGTGGCGTGGTCGAGCAGTTCCGACAGGGCTGCGGTCAGGCGGGTGCGCAGGTCTCGGTGGAATTGCAGGCCAGCTGCGGTGGGCTGCAGCAGCCAGTAGCGGTGGTCGCCGGCGCGCGGGAGTCGGCGGATCAGTTGCCGGGCGATGAGGTCTTTGACCGCGAGGGTGACGGTGGCTTTGGCCAGGCCGGTGACCTCGGTGATGGTGCGCGCGTCGACGGGTCGGCGGCCGGTGGCGAGTTGCAATACGTCGTAGCTGGCCCAGGTGAGTCGTGCGTCGCGCAGGACGGTGTGTTCCAGATGCCGCCGGAGGTGGTTGGCGGCTCGGCAGAGCACGGCGACGTGGTGCAGCAGTTCGTCCGGCGTGTCAGTGAGCGGCCGTCCGGATCCGGACGGGGTGCTGGTGGCGTCGGCAGTCATGACCGGTCACCCAGCGGCGCGCCGTGTGCTCGCATGTACTCATCCGGCGCGACCGCGTTGGCGCTCGACAGCTGGCATCGGGTTCTGCCGCAGGTGACGTTGAGGTGGACCTCGAAGTGCAGGTGGGGTCCGGAGGAATGGCCGCTGGAGCCGACCAGGCCGATCGGCTGGCCGGCGTCGACGTGCTCGCCGTAGGTGACGTCGGGTTTGCGGACCATGTGGCAGTAGCGGGTGGCCACCCGACCGGCGTGCAGAATCTCCACGAAGTAGCCGCAGCCCTTCGTGATGGGGTTGCCCTTGGCGTCGAGCTCGCCGTCGATGTCACAGTTGCCGGTGTCGTCGTCGCAGTCGGCGAACACGACTTTCCCGGCGGCGGCGGCGCGGATGACGGTGTTGCGTTTGGCGCCGAGGTCGTCGCCTTGGTGGTTCGGTCGTGACGCGGTGCGGAAGCCCGAGACGATCGGGGCGTGCACGGGTTGGGTCCAGCCGCCTGCCGAGACCACTGGTGGGGTGCCGCAGTCGGCGAGGCTGGCGCCGGGCAGGTTGGTGATCGTGGCGTTGCCGGTGACGGCGGCGACGATGCGTTCGGCGTCGGGTTCGTGTTTGGCGTACGCATCGGGGTAGCCGCTGTGCTGGACTTTCTGCGCGGCGACGGTGAGGTCCATGGTTTCCCAACCGCGTACGCGGTTGAGCGCGTGGTAGAAGGCGGTGGAGGCGTAGACACGGTCGAGTAGTTGGGCGGGTTGTCCCCAGCCCTGGCTGGGGCGTTGCTGGAACAGGCCGAGGGAGTCGTGGTCGTTGCGGGTTCCGAGGTTGCCCAGGTTCGTCAGCCGGGACTCCTGCATGGCGGTGGCCACGGCAACGACCCAGGCGCGGGCCGGCATGCGCAGGTCCGCGCCGACGTCAACGATGACGGCGGCGTTGTCGACCTGGCTGCTGCTCCACCGTCCGATCGCGCCGAGATGCCCGCGGATCTGCGCGCCCGCCGTTGTTGTTGTGCCGGCGCAGGCCGCGGCAGCGGCGTCGTTGTCGAGGACGGCGGCCAGTGGAAGGCCGCACAGCGACAGCAGTCCGGCGCCGGCGACGGCCAGGACGGTGCGCAGCTTCATGGTTGAGCCGGGCGGGCGGTCGCGACCAGCCACCGGTCTCCGCTGTTCACGACGGTGACTTCAACGGTGCCGGCGTCGGTTGGGACGGCGGCGACCACGACCGCTGTGGTGGAGGTGAGCACTCGAGCCGCTCCGGTGACGGACCGGGCGGGCACGGTGGCCGGGTCGGTATCGGCCAGCAGCCGCGCGTACTGCGCGATGACCAGGTCCCGCACTGCCGCATACCAGGAATCCCGGGCAAGGCCGGGCCGGGCCCACGCGGTCACGTAGCCGACCGCAGCGCTGACGGCGGCCGGTGCCGCCGGCGCGCTGGGCGCGGTGCCCGCACCGTCTTCGTCGCCTGGCTCCGGCACCGGGGTGGAGAGGGCCGCCGGTGGTGACTGGACGGGGCCGGTGGCACAACCGGCCACGGCTAGGGCGGCGGCGAACGCCAGCGGCAGCAGCCCTCGCCGGGTCATGGTGTCCTCCCGCGGCCTGCGGCGTCCGGCAGAGGCGATGCTGTCGTGGTGGCGGGCACGCCGATGATAGGAAGCGGATCGTGGTGGCCGAAGGTCGCCGCGTCGACGGCATCGGTCATCGCGCGGGGTGCGGTGGCCATCAGCCGTCCAGGTCCGGGTCGTCGGGGGTCGGGTCGTAGTCGCCGTCGAGCTCACCGTCGCTTTCGTAGTCGAGGCGGCGACGTCGTTCCTCTTCCTCCACTTCGGCCTCGCGGTCGAGGTCGTAGTCGCGGTCGTCGATGGGCACGGGTTCCTCCTGTTCGCTGGTGTCGCGGTCGGGATCGGTGATCCGCTCCCAGAGGTCTTCGACGTCCATGGCCAGGCTGGCGAGCTGGGCGTTGAGGCGGTCCCAGTCGTAGGTGGTGGTGACCTCGGCGGGCTGGCTCATGACTGCTCCGTGACCGCGACTGGCGTGCTCTGGTCAGGGCGCCCGGCCAGGTCGCTGTTTGCGGTCTCGATGGCGGTGTCATGCCAGCTGTCGGGCCAGGTCAGGTCACGGGGCCGGGTGGTGTGGGTGCCGTTGCGGCAGCGGGTGTAGTCGTCCCAGCCGCGCAGCCGGTCCCGAGAGCGGGCGAGGCGTTCGTGCCACAGCAGCGGCCCGTCCGGGTGAGCGTTGTCGTCGTAACTGCTGTGCCAGGCCGCAGCCAGAGCGGTGAGCTCTTCGATCAGCGGCGGATGCTGCGCCCAGCACGCGGGGACTTCTTCGGCGATCTGGTAGCGGTCGACGAACCAGCCGACCCAGTCGATCAGCCACGACCACGTCTGCGCGGCGGCTTCCCGGGTGAGGTCATGCCAGCGCAACGGCCACGGAATCGCCCGCTCAGCGGCAGTGTTGGTGCCGGCTCGGCGGGTCTGCTCGACGACGAGTTGGCGTAGCTGGCGGTGCTGCTGGTGCAGGCTCTCCAGTGCGGCGGCCAGCTGGCTGACGGCGGTGCCGAGCTGGGCGGCCGCGACCATGTCCGGCGGCGGGTCCTCGGGCAGCTGGAAGTCGAAGGTGTCCATCAGCTGGCCTCGGCGAGGATGCGACGGAACGCGTCGCGGCCGGCGGTCAGCTCTTCGGCGTCGGGCCGCTGCCACCAGGCGGGGACGTCAATTTCGACCGGGGGCAGGTTCCCGACGAATGCGATGGCACGTCCGTCGGGCAGGGTGCGCAGGTCGGCGAGGTCGATCAGATGTTCCCGGCGGGCGGATTCGTTGATCGTGGCGCGGGCGCTGCCCCAGCTGGCGCCGGAGGTGACTTCGCTGATCTGTCCGGCGAGGGCTTGGGCGTCGCGCAGTGAGCCGACGTCGCTGCTGCCGCCGATGATCAGCCGGGCGTTGGCCGCGTCGGCGATCGCCTGCCCACCTTTGTCATCCCACCGTTCGCGTAGTTGGGGCAGGTTCTGCGCGAAGACGGATACGGCGATGCCGGAGCCGCCGCCTTCGCTCATCACGCTCGGCAGCGACGGCAGCGGGGCGATGTTGGCGATCTCGTCGCCGATGAAATGCAGCGCCGGTTCGATGCGTCCGCCCGGCATGGTCAGCGCCCGGGTTTTGGCGTGGTAGATGATGTCTTCGCTGATCGCTGCGAGCAGAGGTGCGATCAGTGCCTGGGCGTCGCGGGTGCCGACCAGGTAGAGGGTGCCGGACTCGGCCAGCCAGTCCAGGGGTTTGAATTGGGTGCCGCGCGGCGGCGAACATGCCGCGAGGACGCGGGGGTCGTTGAAGGCGTCCAGCGCGCCGGAGACCACCGATTGGATGGTGTCGCGGGCCCGGCCGGTGGTTTCCCGGTGCCGGGTGAGCCGGTCGGCCCAGTTGTCCACGCCGTGCGCGCGCAGGATCCGTTCGGGCCGGGGGTTGGCCGGGTTCTGTGACCAGGCCAGGACGTCGACCATGGTGGCGGTGTCGTCGAGGGCAGCGGCGTGCAGCAGGCCACGCAGGATGGTGGCGGCTTGGTCTCTGAACCAGCGGCCGTTCTCCACGCTCTCGTCGCCGATCCCGGAGCCGGATGCGAAGCCGGTGGCGCGCAGCATTGCGACGATCTGATCCTGCGCGCCTTCGATCGGTGACCACCGCAGCCGGGGCACCCCGGGGATCTCGCCCTGGGGTTCGAAGATGAAGGTCGGGCCGATGCGGGTGCGGCGGGTGTAGGTGACTTCGGCGACGTCGAGACGGGTCGAGGTAGTCAGCACCGCACCACGGGCGTCGGCGACGGCGGGGATGACATAGCGGGTGGTCTTGCCGCCGAACCGCGGTACGGCGGCGGCGAGCATCGTGTACTCGTTGGCCAGATACAGCGGTCGGCGGCTGATGACGTCGGTGCCGAGGAACCGGGCGACCTCCAGGGGATCGCTGCGACGGCGGCTCTTCGCGGCCGCAATGGCCGGGGTGTCGGCGTCGGTGATCGTCAGGCCGGGCCGGACGATGTCGACCCGATCGAGGACCGCTTCGGCGGACAGCAGCCGGCGCAGATCAGCCCAGCTGGCGAAGCCGGCCCGGCGCATACGGGTCCGGGCGAGCCGGACGGCGGGGATGCCGGGTCCGGGGAGAACAGCGGTGAAGGTGAGCAGCCAGCATCCGTACAGCAGCCACGCCGGCCCCAGCGCGGCGCGCGTACGGGCGGGCCATGCCGCGGCCGGCTCATCGAGGTGGGCGGCGAGGCGAAGCAGGATCGCCGGGCTGTGGCCGATCCCGACGGCGGGCCAGCGGTGATGCGCCAGGAACCCGCTGAGCTGTCCGGCCGCCCACAGCGACAGCACGGCGGCCGACAGCAGCGCGATGAAACTGCCGAGTAGCAGCACCCGTACGCGGATGTCGGCACGCAGGTGCCCCTGCCGCGGTGGGCGGTGCCCCGGTGACGACAGGGATGGCCGGCTCACGCTGCCACCCCCGCCACCCCGGGTTCGGCGTCACCCGTTGAGTCGCTGGCAGGCGGTGCTTCGCCGGGCGGGGTCTGGTCGGCGTTCATGCGGCTGTCGGTGTGCACCATGGCGGTCTCGGCGCGGGAGAGCTGGTGTTTGACGACGTACGAACGCACGCCGATCTTCCACAAGCCAACGCCCTGACGCAGATAGCGCAGCAGGTCGGTCTCCGTGTCGGAGGTGCCCAAGAATTCTCTAGCTTGTTCCAGGCTGCCGGTGGCCTGGCGGTAGGAGACCCGCACACCGCAGTCCTCGATCAGGCCGCGGGCGATGCGGACCTGCTCGGAATCGCCCGCTCCGGATGCGGCCAAGTCGGAGAACCGGTGGAAGGCCAGGACGTTGGCGACGCCGAGGGCGCGGGCGAGTTTGAGTTGTTCGCGGGTGCGGCGGATCAGCGGCAGATGCCGGGCGATCAGTGCGAACTCGTCGTAGAAGCAGACCCGCGGTGGCGCGTCGGGGGCCGACAGTTCGGCTTCCAGCCAGGACTGGGCGCAGGTCATCGCCATCGCGGTCATCGCGTCCGACGAGCGGATCGCCCGCAGATCCAGCACCGCCCCCGCCTGGCTGAAATCGAGGCGGGCCGCGGATGTGTCCGGGCCGTCGAAGACACCGCCGAGCGCCCCGGACACGAGGCGTTCCAGCGCGAGCCGGACCCGCCGCGAGTCGGCCACAAACGTGTCCAACGGGTATGCCAGGCGGTCGAGGCGGTGCGCCCACCGCTCGGGCTGACCGGTCGCGGTCAGCACGCTGGACAAGGTGGGGGTGGCCATCCGGGCCGGCGTGGCGTCGTGTTCGCGGGTGACCGCGTCGACGGCGTACTCGAGCAGGGAACGTTCCGGCTCGCTCAGCGAGCCGGAGAGCTGGATCTCCAGCAATCCCTCCAGCAGCAGCAAGCGCCGGGCGCGCTGGGTGTGCCGCCACTGCTGCTCGGTCTGCCCGGGATGCCGGCGGATCCCCGCAAGGGGGTTCATCACCACGCCCAGGCCAGGTCCGATCCTCACGGGTGTGACGCCGGCCAGGGCGGCGAGTTGCTCGTATTCGCCCTTGTAGTCGCAGGTATAGAAGCGGGTCCCGAACGGGATGCCGCGAAACGCCAGACACTTCAGCAGCGACGACTTGGCGCTACCGATCTCGCCGGTGACCGCCATGTTCGGGGCGGTGACCGCTTTCGCCCGGTACAGCTCATGCAAGCTGAACGTGAACGCAGACCGGCTGTAGACCTCGGTGCCGATCAGCGGGCCGTCGACCGGCAGCCCGGGATCGGTCACGAACGGAAACACGCTGCACAGCTGGGCGGAAGTGGTGACCAGCGGCGGCAACCCGAGCAGCCATGACACCCGCCCGGCCCGGCGCCCATACCCGCCATGCCTGCCCGCTGCCGGCGGACCCAGCAGCCGTCGGTTCGCCTGGTCGAGACCGCGCTGCTCACGGGCGAGGACCTGCTCGGCGCGGGCCAGATCACCGGCGGCAGCCCCCTGGGTGATCCGGTCGGCCAAGGAGCCCGTGCGCCGCAGCCGGGGTTCGCGGGTCATGCAGTCCACCCCCGCATCGGCTTGAGGCCACGGGCCAGCGGGAGCGCGGCGGCGGCGAACGCCTGGTCCTGTTCACCGGCCAGCACCACCGCCTCACACCCGGCGCGCGAGAGGATCCGACGGACCTGCTGGACGTCACGGTTCAGGCCGTCGAGGGTCCGGGCGGTCACAGCGACCATGAGCGCGTACCGGTAGCGCACATGCCCGGCAGCCTGTTCCCGGTCGATCTGCTCGACCGCGCGAGCCTCGTCGTCCTCGCGTGCCGTACGTACGAGACGCAGTTTGCGTTTGGTGACCTCGTCGCCGGCGCGGGCGACCTTCTCCCTGCGGGTGGCCAGCTGCGCGAGACCGGCGGGGACCGGCTGCGCCACCAGCGTGACCGTGCGCCGGCAGGTGGTGCGCATGTACAGCGGTGTCAGCCAGGTAGCGCCGACCGGCTGGCGGGGCATCTGCGCCACCCACAACGTCCGCGAGAACGCGGAATCGTGCTGGTAGGTGGTCCAGCCGACCGTGCGGGCGGCGACCGGCCCGGCCAGCTGCGGCGCCACCCCGGCCGCCGTGCCCGGCCCGCCGGGCGGGGTGCTGGCGCGTAGGTCGACGGCTTCCTGATCGTCGGGATCGAACTGCGTGCGCAGCACCGCGGCGAAGCCGCGCGGCGACAGCCAGCCGCCGGTCGCCACACCCGCCTCGGCGACCGCCGCCTCGATCCCGCTCAGCCGCTCCAGCACGCTCGCCGCCAGCGCGGCGTCGGTACCGCCGCCCTCACGGATCTCACCGGATAGCCGGGCGAGGTCGAACACCACGGACAGGTGGATGTCGTGGCGTTGCGCCGCCGGGGCTGCCGCCGCGGTCAGCTCCGCCAGCGAGCGGTACGCGGCCGAGCTGGTCTCGACAGCCCGGTTGGCGAGGAACCGCTGTGCGCGGTTGCCGGTGTCCGGGACCGCCCGGGCGGTCACCGCCCACCGCAGCAGCCCCTGATCGGTGAAGTCGGCGCCGAGGATGTTGAGCAGTTGCGCCCAGTCGGTCAGGCGGCGGGTCTGCACGTCCCGGTCGGCCAGCACCAGGTTCTCCCCGAAGCAGGTCAGCGCCGCGGTCACCGTCCGCTCCTGGGAATGCACCAGCAGACCGGCTTCGGTCAGGCCATCTGCGGTGATGGCCGTGACCCAGCGGTAGCCGGCCGCCGGGCCGGGCAGGTCCATGTGCTCGGCGACGCTGTTGGGCGCCCACGGGCCGCCCCGATACTCGCTTTGCCCGGCCCCGCGCTGGAGGAGTGCGGCGGCCACGATCGGTAGCCACTCGGTGAGCCGGCGGCCTTTGAACCGCAACAGCGCCAGCACGATGAACGTGACGGTCACCGCGAACAGGGCCGCAGCGATGCCTGGTCGCCCGGCGGCGAGCAGGTTCAGCGCGATGACAGCGGTGATCACCCCGGAGACGACCATCACGATCTGCGACAAGGTGAAGCCGAGCAGGATCCCACGCGTCGCCCGCGGCGGAAATTGGAACACCACGTCTCCGTTCTTCGAGGTCGTCACAGCGGCAGGATCGGCGCTTCGCCGGCGGCAGCCGCCGCCCCGCGGCCGCCCGATGCGGACGACTGGCCTGCCTGCTGATCACCGTCTGATCCCGCTGCGCCGCCCGGATGGCCGTCTGCGGGCCCGCCACCGTCCTGAGGTGCGCCCGATCCGCTGGATCCGGCCGGCGACGAAGCGATGCCGGAGTCGGGACTCGGTCCACCGCCCGAGGTGCCAGCACTGCCGTCCTCGGGTGCGGTGGGCGTCCCGGTGGACACGGTGTGGCTGGCACTGCGGGCCGCGGCCTGAACGCCGTCGGCCTCCTGCCCGTTTGGGGTGTCCGCGTCACCTGATCCCGCGGAGCCGGCCGACTGCTCGCCGGACGTGCTCGCGGGCTGCCCGACCTGGCCGCCGTCCCCGCCGGTCGACGCCGCGTCCGCCGCCTGGCGTCCGCTGCTGTCGCCGCCCACCCCGGCGGCGTCGGCCGGGGTCGTCGGCATGCTCGAGGTGTTCGCGGCCATCACCCCAGCCGCGTTCGCCTCACCGCCCCCACCTCCGCCGGCGCTGCCGGGGCTGGAGGCCCCGGCCGCACCCGCCCCGATCCCGTCGGCGAAGGCGGGCGCCATCGCGAGGGGATTGCCGCCGGCGGAGAGCAGCCCGTAGGCGTTGACGTCGGACAGATAGCCGTCCCACATCGTCGTCAGCCGCAGCAAAATCCACGGAGCGGCCACCATCAGCCAGATCAGCAGCACGGCCCGCACCACCGTCATCAGATCGTCAGAGCCGTACGCCGACCGGCTGCCGTAGATCCAGAGTTCGGCGATGAAGAACTTGCTCGACGCCAGGGCGTTCGTGGTCCAGAACCAGCGGCGGCCCCAATGCCGGGTCTCGGCCATCACCTGCCCGGACATCGCTACCGCGCCGAAGATCGCGGCGCCGGTCGCGAGGATCCCGCGGAACAGCATGATGAAAAACAGCAGCAGCAGACCGATGCAGCCGAACATCGACAGCAGTAACGCCAAGAACAGGGTTCCGGCGCCGCCGGACAGGTTCGTCAGCGCGCTCACCCACTGCGACGGCTCCCACGGCGTTGCCGCGTTCGCTGCGATGACCGCGTTCGTTGCCTGATCCCAGGCCGTCACGATGAGAAACGCCAGCCCGCCGGCGAACGTGATTCCCAGCAACGCCCGGACCAGACCGCCGAGGGTGGCCATCGGGCCCGGGCCGGCGTTGGTCCGTAGTCCGTTGATGATCAGGGAGATGAGGAAGAACACCATCATCAGCAGGACCATCACGCCGGCCACGCTGTTGTAGACGGCGTAGAAAGCGTCGTCCGGCGCTGAGATCGAGGTGGCGGTGAAGACTAGCCCGGCCAGTTTCGACAGCAGGTACACCATGGCCTGCACCGCGATGTCGACCAGACCCTGGATGCCCGACCGGACGCCCGAGGCGAGGGCGTCCTGCGCCTTGCGCTGGATCTGACACGACGCGTCGGTCAGGCCGCAGTCAGCCGGTTTCGGATCCGGGTCGTTGACCTGTTGCTTCCACGTGCCGATCTGCTTCGCGCAGGCGTTGCGTTTCGCTTCCCACTGCGCGTCCCGTCCCGGGTCGGTGCCAGTCAATCCCGGTTCGGTCAGCAGCGCACAATTGATGAGTCCGGCCGGGCCGCTGCCGTCGGTGGGGCCGTCGCCGAATACTGACGCCGAGCCATCACGAGGACGAGCCGCGAGGGTGACCGATGCTGCCGCACACGAGGCGCGGTCAGGGTCGGTTGTGGCGATGCTGCACCGGGTCGCCCAATGCGAACGGCTCCCGGCCGGTGGCTTGTCCACCCGTACCACCCACGGCATGCACCACGCCACTGCCCCCGGCGCCTTCGCCGCACAGTCCGTGGCCGACGGATAGGGCGGTGCCGGCGACGGGGCCGCGTCCGCAGGTGCTGGTCCCGGCATCAAGCTTAGAAGAACGCCCACCAGCGCGGCGACAGCGACCGCCGTCCGCAGCTGCGCGCGGCAGACCTGGTGACCGGTACTGGTGGTCATACCTTCACCAGCAGGAACGCCATGATCGCCGTGAACGAGCCGACCCCGAATGCGATCAGCACGCCCTTCCACATCATGCTGCGCCCGCGATCCGACACGATATGGGCGCCGAAGATCGGCCCCACGCCGAACGCGATCAGGCCTGCCATCAGCGCGCCGGCGGCGGCGAATGCGCCGATGTAGAGCAGCCCGTTCATGATCGTGTAGAACAGATCGGGCCGCGGCACCGCCGAGGGATCCGGGTGGATCCGGCTCCAGTCGATGCCGCCCGGACCCTCTCCGGTCGGAGCCGGGCTCGGGGCCGCCAGCACGCGTGCCGCCACGGCTGTGAACACGGTGGACGGGGTGGTTGTCACGGCCGTCCCGCCGTCGTCGCGACGGTAGCGGCCGTGCACCGCAGCAGCACCTGCTCGGCCAGCCGAACCAGCGCGTGTCGGGTCGGCTTACGCAGCCGGCGCACATCGACCGGTTCTGGAACTGCCAGCCCCGGATCGAATGGAATGTCAACGACCGCTGGCACGGCTGCGCCCGCCTGGCGCAACACTGCCCGGACCTCTCGCGATGCCCACGGCGAGGTCGCCACCACGACCAGCACACACCGGTCCGCCACCGGGCCGCACCCGGCAGCCCGCAAATGAGTGAGTAGCCGCAAGCTGTGCCGGACACTGTCGGTCGCCGCACGGGCCACGAACACCGGGGCGTGCGCGGCACCCAGCGTCCGCCACACGTCGGTGAACCACGCCGGCATCACATCGCATACGGTCATCGGCACGAGGTGGCGTACCGCCTCAACCACCGCCGCCGCCTCATCATGCTGAGGAGGACGGCGACCTTGCCCTTCGGTCTCGCCCACCAGAGCCAGCAACCCGGATGGGCTCCGCTGCGCCCACCGCTGGACTTCTCGCAGTGAGGTCAGCGAGTCGAGGTCACGGACGGCGTCCCAGACGGTGCCCGCATTCTGCCGGCCGATCCGCTCAGCCAACCCGCCCCACGGCACCGGGTGCATGTCGACGGCCACCACCGGGCCTGGTACGGCCAATGCCAGCACGCCACCCAATGCGGCGACGAGCGTGGAGCGGCCTACCCCGCCGTCCGCGGAGGACACCGCCACGACGCTGCCCGGCCGTACGGCGGCCGCGTACCGCCATACGCGGTCGGCGACCTCGGCAGGGCCGAGTTCGTGCGGCACCGGTAACGGGCGCATCGGGCCGGGTTGATCACCGGGCACGCCGGGTCTGGCGATACCAACAGCGACTGGTCGGCTGCCGGTAGGAATCTGCAGGACGCCGTTCGCGGACGCCGACATCAACGGCGGCCTACTGAACGGGGTTTTCCGGCCGTCGGATCCTGACTCAGGGTGCGAGACGGACGCGTTCAGCGAGGGCATGCCACTCCCGTGCAACAGAAGAGCCCGGGGAGGCCGGCCGCGGCGACTAGCGGGGGGCAGCCGCGCACGACCGGCCGACGGATGCAGCCGACAACCCCGGAACCAGAAATCAGCCGGCTGCGCTGATCCACATGCAATGACCATCGCCCGCCAGCAGACACGTCGGAAGTGGGCTCTACTGGTCCCTGGAAGTCCCCTGTAACCCCGGGTGGTCCCGCCTAAGGCGTGCTATCGACCGCCAACCCCACACCGCCGTGTGACTTTAGCGATCGTCGGCACCGGTCTACGGCCCGCGAGCTACTCAGCGGCACCGATTTCGGTTCTAGGTGAGCCGAAGCGCGGCAGTTGTCACATAGGCAGGCTTGTTGTCATCTACGTGTACGAAGGCTGAGACTCCATCTTGATAGCGAGAGGGTCGGCGATCCTCTGGTGACAAGTAGCGCGCCTGATTGGTGACAACAAGCGTGCTTTACCCGAACCGATCCCGCAGGTCATCCAGCCTCCGCGGTGTCAACTGCCGTGCTTCCGGCTCACTAGGTGGCACTGGCACAGCTTTTCAGCGGTAAAAGGCGAAGGAAGCGACTGAAGATCAACTATCGACGAGAGATTACGGCGACATCGCTTGCCGTGCCTTACTGCGACGTGGTCGTACCCCAGTCAGGACCGCTGCAAGGAGCGCGGTCGTCGCAGTGCGAACTCGTTCATGTATTTGTCCAGCGTCTCGCGACGGCGCCGGTACGGAACTAGAGCGTCCTCGGGATCAAACCCCATGTAGCGGCCGTACGCCGAGATCACGACTTCGGTGGCCGCGACCGCGGCGGTAGCGGAGCCGCCGTTGGCGAGGGGATTGCTCTCGTAAGTCATGATCGCAGGGCCCGTGACGGCGATCCGCGCGTTGTCTCCGAGCATCCACTCCATGCTGTGCGCGACACCGGAGCCCATCTGATATAGCGCCGGATAGCCGGAAAAGGCTTCCTCGATCATGGCCGACGTCGTCGCGAAGGGGACTCCCCGGAAGGCGCTGGCGCCCACCCAGCGGACGCCAGTTGGCTTGCCGTTGACCTGGCGGCGAACCTCCAGACCGGTACGTTCAACCCGCTTCACAAGGGCATCGAGCCGGCGGCGGGCATCCGAGGCCGCGTCCGGAAACATGTGGGGAGGCAGCTGGAGCGCGGCGTTGAGGCTGTGGTGGTAGCTCTCGAGCAGAGCACTTGATGCCCGCAAGAGTCGTTCCTCGATGTCGATGCTGCCGTCCAGAAGGGCGTGCAGGCCCGCCGCGGCCTCCACGATCACTCGCGTCAGTGACGACGGTGCGTACACCGGCGGCGGATCGGACCCGAGGACGGTGGCCAACGCTTCCAGATGGTCTCTGACGTTTGCGATCTTGTGGAAGGACTGCTCCAGGTTGAGCGTGAGTATGCGTGCCCGCGGGTGTCGCTGCTTGTGGTTCGTCACGCGTCTCGCGGTCTTGTCGTCCTGCTTGTAGGGGCTGGAGGCCGGCGGCACGTGGAACTTTCCAAGATCGCGGCTGAGATTGGCAGCGCATTGACCGACCGCTGCACGATAGTGCCGGACTAGGCGCCGCTCCGCATCGTCGCGGGGAGCCACGGGCGGCCTCCTCGAGGTTGACCTCACCCGTCGTGAGAACTGCCGGCGACGCTATCCTTAGGCTGCTTGACGGACAAGGCAGATTTCGGATCTGCCAGGTCCATCCTGGCCGACGCGCTCGATGTCTACACCTGGTCGGAAGAGCCGTTTGATTTCTCGGCTCTCTGCGGGATGTCCGCTCGGCACACGGAACGATCCACGGCGCTGAGGCCGTCCTGACGAGGGCAATCGCGGCGTGGCTGAGCCCGCGCGCCGTAGGGTGTACGCACCCGCGCGAAGGCGGGGTGATCTGGCAAGTGCGGACGAGTCGCGTGGCGAATTCGCTGTCGGATTGCCGAGGAAGAAGCTGTTCGTTTCGAGTCGCCGCCGCGTCGCCGCGTCGCTGTGACGCGGACGGCGAGGACTCGCCCGTCGCGAATGGATGTCATAGGTCGGCGAAGCTGGAGTGGCCGCGGGCGACGAGTCGGCTGATGGCCTGCCGCGCAAGCCCGCGAGTTTCAGGTTCGGCCGCTTGCAGGCCGGTACGAAGTACGTCGGCGATGGCCGCTCGGGCGCCGGTGATGAACCAGGGCCGGTCAGGAGCATCTATCAGTCCGGCGACGGCGGTCACCGTGTCTTTGGATGCCTCGGGTCCGAAGGTTGCAAGCCGTTCCGCGATGTCGTCGCCTGGGGTGAGCGTTGCTCCTGCGGCGAGGGCGTGGTTGAGCTGAGCTAGTGCCCAGTCGGCTGGGAGCTGCCCGGAAGTGAACCAGTAGCCGAATCCGTTGAGCTCAGCTGCGTTGCCGCCCGCCTGGGCAACAGCGTTCAGCCTCTTGTTCCAGAAACCCTGCAATCGCTCGGTCTCGTCGGGCTCGAGAGGGCCGGGCTCGCCCAGTTGGAGTCCCATGATCTCGATGAGTCGGGCGCGCGGACGTAGTGGTGCGTGCTCGGAGAACTGGTCGAACCAGTCGGCTTCCGTCGGGAGCGCGCCGTGTCGGTAGAGCAGCGCCAGGTGCTGCACGAGGTGTTCTTCCGGCGTCTCCTGCCATCGCCCGTCCGTCGAGGGGGCGAGTTCGGGCGACTCAGTCAGGGCGGCGGCATGTTGCTCGTACAGCGGTAGCAGGAGCCTCACTGTCAGGGCGGATATCCGCCCGTACAGCAGATAGGTATTCCATGCCACGGAGGCGACGCCCGGCTCGGTGGTGTGAGGGAAGATTTGCGGAATGTGCTGGCTGGTCCATGGTTCGTCCAGCTCCCTCAGGATGTTGATCTTGTGGCCGTAGAGGCTGCGGATCGCTGGACTGGTCTCCGTCGCGGGGTCGAGGTGTCTGTCGAGCAGGTGACTGATGGCAGGATCCAGCATGGGTGCGGCGGGATCGTGTAGGCGGATGGCGTACTGCAGCAGCGCGAGCCAGGCGTTGCCGCGGGTACTGCTCAGAGCGATGGCTAGGGGTGGGTTGTCGGTACTGTTCGTGCTGTCGGTGTCAGTGTCGGATGGGTCCTGGTCGTCAAGGAGTTGTCCGATCAACGCGAAGGCTCGATCGAGCAGCGCCTCGGGGAGGTCGCTACGCAGGCCGGCGGTGATCAGTTCCGCGAGTTCCCGCCAGGTCCAGCTCCAGCCGGGGTCCTGCTCGCCGTCGCCGTGTTCCGGTCGTCCCGGCAGCAGGCGGCGCTGGGACAGCGACGCGCTGGCGAAAAGGAGAACGGGCTCCCACGCGACAATCGGGCTAGCCGGCTCGTCCTGCTCGTCAGTAGATTCGATTGCCTGACGGAGTCCTGCGAGCAGGCCGCGGGCGTATGTGGGGTCCAAGTTGATGAAGCGCGGCGCGAGCTCGGCGAACCGGTGCGGGTTTCGGGTTGCGGCGGCTTCGATGCGCTGGCGGAGGTCGCCGGTATCCGGGTCGTCCCATCGGCCGGTGGGCGTCCAGCTCGTTAGAAACGAGATCAAGTCGTCATCGGACATGTCGTCCAGGACCGGCAACGGCATGATCGCTAAATCGGTGCTGTTGCGGACCTTGAACTCGAAGACCTGGTTCGCGATGTCGGGTTCGCCGAGTTCTTGTACCAGTGCGTCCCGGTCGGCGAGATAGGGTTCGGGCAGGGCGTCGCCGAATCGAGTCAGCTGCCGCAACCTCCATCGTTGGATCGCGGCCGGGTCGTCGGTGTTCGTTGGGCCTTCGTCGACCAGCGTGGTGATGCGTGCGCGTTCTTCGGGTTGCAGACCCGCGAAGTGGGAACGCAGCAGCTGTCCGTACTCGACGAAGCAGTCGCGGTCGTGGAACAGGATCGGGTCGGTCAGCCGCTGGCTGATCGAAGCTGGCTCTGGTGTGATCAGCAGGACGTGCAATGCCAGCCGGCGGAAGATGCCGCCTGGATGCGTATCGAGCACGCGGACGACCTCCGTCGGCCCGGCGTCGGCGGCAACCGCGACCGCGGCGTCGCGCAGCATGGTCACCAGTTCATCGCGGGCACCGAGGACTTTGTCTGACGTGATCGACGGCCACCAGCGGTGGGAGTGGTTCAGCTCGTCGCGGACGTCTTCCTGCTTTTGCGCGAGTCGAGCCGCGACCGCGGTCAGGCCCGGTACACCAATCTGCGGAAACAGCCGGGAGACCAGGTCAGGCGGTATGAATCCGCCGCCAGCGCCTCGGCGGGTCGGGGCTGGCAGCATCTCTGCCAAGATCGCGGCAGCTTCGTCGAGCTGGCCGTCGGCGGCGAGTTTCGGCAACAACTCAGTCGCTTTGGACGGCAAGGCCCACTGGGCCGGCGACTGAAGCAGCTGGGCGATCTTCCGTGCCAAGGGCCGTACCAGCGCAATAGGGGCGGCGAGGGCAACGTCGGCGATGGTCTCGGTGGCTTGCGGGTTGTCGGTCTCCAGCTGCGAGACGACGTCGATGACGTCGCGGACGAGGTCCGGTACTTCCATCATCCGGACGAGATAGCGACCCGGTGGCCAGTGCCCGTAGGTCAGCAGGCCGTCCTCGTTGGGCCGTAGCGGTGCGGGTGACTGGAAGTATCCCTTCTTCAACAGCTGAGGGAACCAGGCTGGCGTGGCTTGCTCGAAGAAGCGGTTCAAGGCCGGTGCGCTGTTGGGCACCTGGCTTAACAGTCGTGAGACGTCAGGTTTGGTGACCGGGTCGGCGGCGGCGAGCTCGTCAATCATGGGCAAGGCTCGGGTGTACGACCCCTCATAGGCGCGCAGCACGACCTTGAGTACCGCTCCCAGCTGCTCCCACCGCGCGATGAGCGCATCGTCGGTCGGCCGAGGGGCGAGAAGAGCCGCGCGGTGGGCGGCTTCGTGCCACGCACCGGAGTTGTTCCAGAGGGAACGGACCGGGTCGCTGCCGTCGAACCCGAGCGCCGAGCAGATCGCGTCGATCACCAACGCGCGATCGGGGTCTCGCCGCTTTTCGGGTTTCTCGGCTTCGAGCTTCTTCCGCACTTCGGCCGGCACGAGCGACCAGAGAAGTTCGCGCAGAGCCGACTCGATCTCGCGAGCCATGTGGGCCAGCAAATGCGAGCGAGTCTGCAGCGGCGGTGTGCCGCGCAGGATGCGGATAGCGTCGGCGTACTGATCGGCCGGGGCGCCGCCCATCAATCCGAGCAGCCTGTGGATTTCCCGTTCGTGGGGCTCGAACGGCACCGGCTCAAAGCGGCTGACCTCAGGTTCCGACAAGATTTTTCCTCGATTGGCAGGCCACGCGGCCGCATTAGAGTCCGCGACCTGATTTTGATGCCGTCCATGTAACACCCACTCATGGCTTCGAGGGGCGTTGACTGGTCAGAGGCGAAGTTCAATGGGCGGCTCGGTATCGGCGCGCGCGGTCGCGGAAGGCTCTATCGCCGCCCTCGAGGATCTGCCGGGCGGCGTCGGCGACGTCGGGTTCGTCGATGGCGCCGCAGGCGACGATGCGGCTGCGGTCAATAGTGGCGTCCAAGGCCAGGATCATCTCGGCGTCGCCGAGGATGGGGATGTTCGGGTTGTGGGTGGCCACGATGACCTGGCGGCGGTTAGCGACCTCGGTTAGTTGTCGGACGACCTGGTCGTAGATGTAGCGGTTGTCGAGGTCGTCCTCGGGCTGGTCGATGATCAGCGGGTTGGTGCCGGTGACCAAGGCAAGCGACAACATGGCTGTGGCCTTCTGCCCCGGGCTGACTTGGCGCACGTCGAGCCATCGCGATTGTTCGGCGTTGCCGAGGTTGATCTCGATGATGATCAGGTCCGGTGTGGCGCATTGTTCGATGCTTCGAAGCTGCGCGGGCGTGAGCGTTCGTAGCTTCCGGGCGGTGGATTCGCTGGCGCCCAGCTTGATGAGCTGGTCCGGGTCTTCGTCGCTGAGAAGGGCCGTGACGAGTATGGCGGGGCCGGCGTCGGCAAGCTTTGCCAACTGGTCCCGGTTGACGTTCTGCCCCGATGCCACCGTGGTGAGCAGGGTCTTCAGCGCGGTGCGGTCGGCTTGCGGCTGAACCACAACCCGCACCCGGCCGCCGACAGCGGCGGTAAGGCGGTCAGCGGCAGCCTGCAACAGTCCAGAGACGCGTAGCCGCGCCTGGCGCACCTGTTCGACCTGCCGGGTGTGGTCGACACAGAGTTCGGCGAGGCGCTGGCGCTGCGCCGGGGCATCAGCCACTGCCCGCCCCAGTTCGGCCGCCGTGAGCTGCAGGCGAGCGAGCTGGTCCGGATCCGTCAGCCCGGCGTCGGCCAACGCCACGTTGATCAAGTGCCGCAGAGACAGAACGCGGCCGTTATGTTCAGCGACCGCCGGCTCGATCGTCGTCTTGGCCAGCTGCACGGCCTCGGCGATAGTGTCAGCGGCGGCGCGGACTGCGGTCTCCACGTCGGCGGCAGCCGCGTGCAGGGCGGCGGGGACGCTCTCGTGTCCCCGGACGGACGGACGGTTCGCGCTCCCGCGGATCTGCTCGGCGAGCGGGGCGAGTCCGCTCAGCCAGCCGGAGACCGCTTTGACTTCATCTTGCACGGCGGACAACGCTTGGGACGCCTCGACCTGCTGACCGGCTTCATGCTGACCAGCGATGTCGAGTTGGTCACGGACGTCCCTGAGTGTCTCTTCTTTCTCGACCACCTTCGCCAGGGCGTCTTCGAGCCCGGCCAAGGCACCAGCGGTGTCAGTTAGCCCGCTCAGGCGTTGTCGTTCGTCACCATGGGCGGCCTTGAGGTCGGGGTCGGCGGAGATCGCCAGGAACTCGCGCAAGGCGTCCTGGTCATCGGCGAGCAGCGCAAGTTCGCGTTGCCCGTAGACGCTGATCCCGAAGCGGCGGGTGACCTCGATGTCGAGGTTGAGGCCGTTACGCCGTAGCTGCGGCGGGCTGTCGTCGCCTGACCGGACGATCTGGTACGGCTGCTGGTCCACGGCGATGATGCCGAGCGTGGCGGTGGCGTTGGCGCCGAAGTTGGCGAGACGGTTGCTGTGGTTGTCCTTCGTCTTCGGTGCGGAAGCCGCGCACGCGTGGCGCAGGATTTCGATGGTGGTGGACTTTCCGGTCCCTTTGCCGCCGATGATGGCGTTCAGGCCAGGCCCGAGCTCGACCTGGAGGCGGTCGTGGAAGCCACCATCGATGGTGATGCTGGTCAGACGCGGCCAGGTCGGCTCCGGAGCATCCAGGAACTGCAGACCCGGCACCCGCTCAAACTTGGCGCGCAGATGCCCGGGGAAACGGATCCGCTGCTCGGGCATGAGGAACGCCTGCCGCAGGCCTTCGAGCGTCGGCGGTGTGCCGAGTTTGAGGTACACAGCACGCTTCCCGACAGTGTCGAGACTGCGGACATCGCCAGACACAAACCAGGCCGGCAGCTGTTCGCCGAACTCGGAGCGCGGATTGCGCAGCACGTCGGCGTCGTTCTTGCCCCAGACATCGAACCCGGCGACGTAGCCGCTCTGCGCGACCTGGGCGCTGGTATTGCAGACGTTGCGAGCGAACAGCCCGATGTCCTTGGCCGTGGAATGCGGCGCCAGCACCAGCGCTCCATACTCCTGGCAGGCCCGTTTAGCCAGTTCGAGCGGCGATCCCACGGCGGTGGGGTTGGCCTCACCGCGAGGATTCAGAGGCGACCGACCGGTCGGCGGAAACAGCGAGCCCACGAACTGCCGCCCGCGGTGGAAGCCGTCATCGGTGCAGTCCCAGATGGCCGTCAGATGGCACTTGTTGACGTTGAACTCGATGCCAGGGAACACAGTCACGCCGTAACGGCGTCCGACCTCGGCCAGGACCGGGTACCAGTCCAGACAGTTGTGGTCGGTGACCGCGATAACCGAAACCCCGGCGTCGGCGTGCGCCTTGATCAGGGTCTCCGCGAAGGCAGGATTCGGTACCCGGCCGCCCACATCACCGTATCTCTGGTGATAATCAGCCGGGGTGTGGACGTGAAGGTCCGCCAGGACCCATCGGGAGTAACCCACGACCGGACACGATAGATCCAAATAACCCGCTGTGACGAACCCGTTTTGTAGACGGTGCTATTTTCTGCCTGGTGAGCAGGGTTAATGTGCTGGCCTCGCCGTGATGTCTCACCCTTTAGGGGTACCGAGGGTGCACCGTGCACGGCTCAGAGAAGGCGACGGCCCGGGAAGGTGGGTCGCCCCATCGGATGCTCGCATTTCTGCTGCCGCTCCAAATTTTGGTCGATTTGAGTGCATTCGCATCACGTTCCGAGCCGAGGAAATGGTCCGCAGAAGTGGTGCTATCCGTTGCTTGACTTCTGTACATGCGTTAGTCGCAGACAGGTGAGCGGCTCACGCCAGTTAGCCGTTGACACCAAGTTCTTTGATGAGGGAGTCGATGTGTTCTCGGCCGATGCCGGGCATGCAGATGAGATGACTCCAGCCTTGCTCGATGGGAAGTGGCCAGCGGGGTCTCAGCGGCTCAGGGAGCGGTCTGAGCATGACGGTGAGGGCGTCCGGGTTGCGCCAGCATTCCCAGCCGACAGCGGCAAGACTCCGGCGAGCGTAGCTGGCGACATCTCGGGCGCGGTCGACGCGCAGGCGGTGGCCGGCGAGGTCGTGCCGGGTGATGGCGTGCCAGAGCATGAGGGCGGCGAGGCCTGGCCGTGAGCCCGTGATAGTGGTGTCGCGGCTGCCGATGTAGTCGACCCGCCGTCCTGGCCGGTGAGGTGGTCTGCGGGTGAGGGTGACGCCACACGGGATAGGTGTGCCCCACCATTTGTGGCCCGATATGGAAAGGCTGTCGGCGGCGCCGGGCGCCAGGTCGAAGTCGTGCCGGCCGGTGAGGACGAGTGGTATCCCGGCGAGCGCCGCGTCGGCGTGGATCCAGCGGCGCTCGATTCCCGCGGCGTCGAGAGCTGCGTGTATTTGAGGTACATCGTCGACGGCTTCGGTCATCGTCGTGCCGACGGTGGCGGCCACGATGGCGGGCTGACCCCGGCGGCGTGATGCCTCGCGGCGCAGCGCTTCGTAGTCGAGGTGTCCGCGAGGGCCGGCCGGGATCTGCACCATCGGCAGGCCGAGCAACGCGCAGCTTTTCGGCACGCTGTAGTGGCCCGAAGTAGAGACGAAGACGGTGGCTCGGGGATGTGCGGCGCGGGCGTTGAGAAGGCCGTTCATGGTGCCTTCTGTTCCGCCACTGGTCAGGTAACCGGTCCAGCCGGTGGGTGCGCGAAACAGTGTGGCGAACCAGGCGAGCACGTCGCGCTCGAGGTCTTTGGCGTGTGCCGGGTAAGTCGTGTCTTCGGCCGGACTACCGACGTTGTTGATCATGTATCGGAGGAACGGGGCGAGTGGCCGGTAGTCGATGTCCACGGCCGCCGGGAAACCGATGTTCGTAGGCGCTGCGGTGGTGAGCCGGTCGAGGATGGAAATCAACCGCGGGTGCAGCGCCGGACCTGGCGGCAAGCGGTCGACGGCATTGTTTTGCGTTGGCGCGCGGAACGCGACTTCAGGCACGTCAGTGGAGCTTGTGTGCGGTGCTCGCTGGACGATGTGGTGGGTCACGTCGCCACCCCCGCTGGCTGAAGTGACCTGCGGACTCGTGATCGCGTCGGTCGATGGTGGCGGCCGCGGCTGCGGTGGACGACCGGTGCGGCGAATATCAGTAGCGTGGCGAGGGCGGGAAGGATGAGCAGTGCGTTGCCGAGGCCGATGTGCATGGCGGCGCCGCCGATGATCGCTGGTCCGGTGACGTAGCCGAGGTAGCCGAGCGCTGCCACACGCGAGAGTGCGGCGCCGGGGCGTGCGGGGTCGAGGTTTCCTGCGGTGGAGTAGAGCAGGGGGATGACGCAGGACAGCCCGGCGCCGAGGCAGGCGAAACCGATGATCGCGGTGGCGGGTGTGCCGCCGATGAGGCCGACGGCGAGACCGATTGCGGCGGTCAGGCCGCAGCCGCGTAGCAGTGCGGCCGGTGCGATGGCGGCGGTGAGGCGGTCGCCGGTGAGGCGGCCGATGGTCATGCAGGCGGCGAAGGCGGCGTACGCGGCGGCTGCCATGGCGGGTGAGGCGCCGATGCGGGTGAGGTAGACGCTGCTCCAGTCCGCAGCGGCGCCTTCGCTGATCAGTGCGCTGAAGGCGAGTAGGCCGAGCAGCAGGATTCGCGTCCGTGGCCGCCGCCTTGGCGCGGCCGTCACGGTTGCTGTCGCCTCGGCGCTGTTGATCTCGGTGGCCGGTGCGGGGATGAGGCGGTGGACGGCCCAGCCGGCGGCTGCGGTGCAGGCCACGGCGACGGCGGCGAAGGCGTCGGTGACGCCGAGGCCGACGTGTGCGCATGCGGCCGACAGGGCGGCTCCGGCGACGCCGCCGATGCTGAACAGGGCGTGAAATGACGTCATGATCGGCCGCTGGTAGGCGGTCTGGCAGGCGACGGCCGCGGCGTTCATGGCGACGTTGAGGGTGCCGTGCAGGATCCCGAAGCCGAGCAAGGCGGCGGCGAGGGCTATCCAGGTCGGGGCGTGCGCGGCGAGCATCAGTGCTCCGCCCAGGGCCAGGGCTGGTGGGATCATGACGGTGCTGCTGCCGTGGCTGTCGATGAGCCAGCCGGCGGCGCGCATGCCGAGGAGGCCTCCGGCGGCGAGGATCAGCAGGCAGATGCTGAGTTTGCTGTCGGCCATCTTGATGTTCTGCTGGATGGCGGGGATCCGCGCGGTCCAGGTGCCGATGGTCATGCCGGCGATGGCGAACATGATGCTGATGGCGATCCGGTAGCGCCGCAGTACCTCGCGGTCGAGGCCGGTGCCGGGTTTGTGGTGCACAGCGGTGGTCATGGGGAATCTCCGCGGAGAAGGCGAGAAGTCGAGGGGATGTCCGCGCGGCGGTGGCGGTGGCGGTCTGTGTCCGGTGCCGGGGCCGGTGATGCCGGCGGCATCACCGGCCGAGTACGCCGCCGGGGTCAGCCGACGGTGGCGCAGGCGGTGCCGAAGCTGGTGTAGCCATTGACCGTGCCGGGTCCGGTGGCGCCGTTGTTCCACCAGAACTTCGAGCAGATCTTGGTGCCGCGCGGGTAGTTGCGGTTGACGTTCCACGTGCCTGTGGTGACCTCGGCACCGAAGATCGACTTCGAGCAGTAGTCCTTGTCCCGGCCGCCGTTGGAGTCGGCGTAGTGGCCGCCGTTTATCAGCACTTGGCTATGGCCGTACCGGCACGTTTTCGCGTACAGCGCGACGCGGCTCTTGATCCAGTTGACGTGCAGGCCCTTGCCATTGACGCCGACGCAGCTGGCGAAGGCGTCGCCCTTGCACTTGTCCGCGCTGGCTAGTGCGGGTGTGGCGACGGTGAGGGTCAGGCCCAGCGCGGTGGCAGCGACGGCGACCATGCGGGTGAACGTTTTGGTCATCAGGGGTGTGCTCCTTGGAAGGCGGAGATCGGCTTTGGGCAGCGGCGGCAGAGAGATGCGGCCGTTGGGGTGTGCGGTCCACCGGCGCGGAGGCCCGCGGGCCGGGTACCGGCGTGCCGGCCCGCCGCCCGCGACGGCGAAGGGGTGCGGGGTCATTGCTGAGCCGCCTGTGCGCTGTGCCGGACGGGGCATCCACCGGTGGTGGCGGGCAGGGTGGCGTGCTGGCGCAACGCGACGCTGGGCCTGTACTGGCGGCGGTATCCGTCGGCGAGCGCCAGGGCGGGCAGGCGGCGGGCGAGGGTGCGCAGGGCGGTGGTCAGTTCGAGGCGGGCCAGGGCGGCGCCGATGCAGTAATGCGCCCCGGCTCCGAAGGCGAGGTGCTGCCCGAGGCGGGCGCGGCCCCGATCGAACACCTGCGGCTGCGGGAAGTGGGCGGGGTCGTGGTTGGCGGTGCCGATCAGCAGTAGGCAGCGGCTTGCGGCCGGAATGAGGGTGCCGTCGAGGTCGACGTCGGTGGTGGTGACGCGCAGCCAGCCGTCGATGGCAGGGCTGTGCCGCAGGGTTTCCTCGACGTGGGTGGCCAGGGCGTGTTCGTCATAGGCCAGTGGTGTCCACCGGCCGGGCTCGATCAGGGCGTGTTCGAGGGCATGACTGAGTGCTCCCGTGGTGGTTTCCCAGCCGGCTCCGGCGACGCTGAGCACGATCGCGGCGGCTTCGGTCACGCTCAGGCGAGCGTCGTCGCCGTGGCGGTAGCGCAGTAAATCGCCGATGACGCCGGGCCCGTAGTCGCCGCCAGCTTGTTCGCGGGTGGTGACCGTCTCCGAGCACAGCCGCCACAGCGCGAGGGCATCGTGGGCGTCGTCGACCTGAAGGTCGGGGTGATGGGCCCAGACGAGGCGGGCGAACGCGTCGGTCCATGCCTGCAAGTCGCCGGCCTGGTCGGTGGGCAGGCCGAGGACATCGGTGATGACATGCAGGGAGTAGCGGATCGCCGCCGGCATCAAGTCCGTCGCATCGGCGGTGATGTCGTCGGCGAGTTCGTCGGCGCGGCGGGCGACCAGTGCGCCCCACGCGAGTTCGGCGCGGGCCGCGGTGGTGGGGAAGAAGCCGCGCAGCACCGCGCGGATACGGACGTGCTGCGCTCCGTCGGCGGTGGTGGTGACGGCCGGGGCGTCGAAGGCGGCGAGCACGCGGTCGGCGTCGGCACTGACCGGCATGACCGGTGCCAGGGTGGCCGCGTTGGAGAATCGGGTGGTGTCTGCCAGTACGGCTCGGACGGTGTCGTGCCCGCCGATCAGCCACAGGCCGAGTTCGGAGTCGTGACTGACTGTGCGCCCGGAGGCCAAGATGCGCTGCCAGGCGGCGGACGGGTCGTGAACGTAATCGGCGCCGAACGGATCGAGTCGCATAACCGTCTTTCCTTCGCGAATCGGGCGGGCTGCGGATGTGTGGTGCCGTCGCCCACGTGGCGGCGGGGGCGATGAGGCATGGGGTCAGACGAGGCGGATGCGGTGCCTGGCAAGCCAGGCGTTGATCTCCAGCAGGTAGGCGATGGCGCTGTGTCGTGCGTGGTTGTGCTCGGGGATGCGGGCCAGCAGTGGGTGGATCTGGACGGGGTCGAGCAGTGGTTGCAGGGGCTGCGACGCGTCGGCCAGGACGCCGAGCATCCGGTCGCGTTGGTTCGCCCGCCAGCCGGGCAGCAGGTGCGCGCCGGGGAAGGTGCGGCCGGGCAGCCAGGTGACGCTGGCGGGCAGCAGACCAGTGACGGCGTGGCGCAGCAGTCCGAGACGAACGCCCCGCAGGTGCCGCACCGGGTCGGGCATGCGCAGGGTGTGCTGGATGAGCCGCCGGTCGGCGAGCGGGCTGTGCACGCTCAGGCCGAGTGCGGCGGCGAGTTCGTCCAGCCGCCGCAGCTGGGCGGGCAGGCTGTGGGTCAGGGTGAGGTAGGCGTCGCGGTGCCAGGCACGCTGGGCGTCGGTGAGTCCGGCCGGGGCCGGGATGGTCGCGATCGCGTCTTCGAGGCGCCGTTTGGCGTAGGCGGTGGGCAGCAGGTGCAGGCGGGCGTCGGCCGACAGCAGGTCTATCGGTGCGGTGTCGTAGCGCTGCCACGGCAGGCCGGTGATCTCCGGCGTTGAGGATGCCCAGCCGAAGACGGCGTCGGCGCCGTCGCCGGTGACGATGCTCGTGGTGGTGGCGGCCGCCCTGCGCAGCAGCGTGAACAGGGCGGCGTCCAGGGTGGATTCGCCGGGCAGGTCGAGGACGTGGCGACTGGCGGCTGCCATGGCGACTAGTTCGTCCGCGCTGGCGGCGATCGGGTGGTGATGGAGGTTGAGGTGCCGGGCGACGCGGCCGGCGGCGGTGACGTCCGCGCCGACACCGGGTGGCAGGCCCCACGGCCCGGCTAGGGTCAGGGTGTACGCGATAGGCCGCCGGTCGGCCGACGGCTGTGGGGCGGCTAAGGCGGCGGCGGTAGCGGAGGCGACGCCGCCGGACAGCAGCACCGCCCCGGCAGGCTGGGTGCGCAGCGTGGCGGTGGCCTCGGCCAGGGTGCGCCGCACCATGTGGGCCGCGGCCGTTTCGCCGATGGTGGGATCGGGCGCTTGGGCCTGCCACTGCCAGTGCCGCCGGCTGCAGATGCGGCCGGGCACGGCTTGGGTGAGGTGCCCGGGCAGCACCTCATGCATGCCGTGCACGATCGCGTGGCCAGGGGTGCGGGCCGGGCCGAGGGTGATCAGCTCGTTGAGGCCGTCGCTGGTGACGACCGGGTCGACGCCCGGGTGGGCGAGCAGCCCACGGACCTTGGTGGCAAACGTGACGCTGCCGTCGCGCAGCGGCTGGTAGAACCAGGTCTTGACGCCGAGCGGGTCGCGGATCAGCAGTAGCTGGCGGCGTAGCTGGTCCCAGATGGCGATGGCGTAGACGCCGTCGATGCGGTCGACCAGGAATTGACCCCACTGCCGGTAGGCGTGCAGCAGCAGGTCGGCGTCGCACGCGTGGGTGCGCCGCTGCCCGAGCCGGTCGAGCAGGAGGTCGCGGTTGGACAGTCGGCCTTCGATCGCCACGGCGATGTCGGGGTCGGGTCGTTCGGGATGCCGCCAGTCCGCGTAGCCGGTCTGCGGGCCCTGGCAGCACAATCCCGCGTCGCGGCCGAGCCGCAGCAGCAGCGGGCTGGCTGGGACCGGCCCGGCTGCGGTGGTCATCGCGCTGAGGGTCGAGGTTTCGTCGCGCAGGTCGGTGGGGGCGTTGACCCATCCGGAGATTGCCATGACGAGGTCCTTCTGCTCCTGGAAGGTCAAGCCCGCGCCGAGGCGGCAGGCCGGATATGGGGGGTGACGGCGGGGCGCCACATCGGCCACAGCTGTGGCCCTGCGGCTGGGCGGAACGGATGACCGGCCTGGTAGCCGGCCGCAGCGAGCAGGTCGCGCTGCGCTGGGCTGCCGGCGATGGCATGGCCGGCAATGTCTGCCGGGTCGAGGCGGCGATGCCGATGGGCGAGCAGTCCGGCGAGCCCGCCAGGATGGGTGCCGGCCAGAAACGACAGCTCCAGGTGGGCGGCAGCCGGCCGGTGCTGGCGCAGCAAGTGGTGGTAGCAGAGCAGCGTGATCGCGTGCTTGCCGCACGAGGAGGTCAACCGGCGCAGCGACCGCTGCAGGGCCGGCGCCGGCCCGGTTCGGTCGATCCACACGGCCACGGCGCTGCGGTCGGCGAGCAGGTCGACACGGCCGTGACCCAGCGCCTGTTCCAGCAGCAACTGGTACCACGCGCGCAGGACGGTAGGTCGCTGCCGCGGGTCCGGCACCAGCCACCGCGCGACCGGTGTCCCCACGGTCGTCGCGGCGGCCAGCCCGGCCAGCTCGGCAACGTCGTCGCGGCTGACCGGGACCACCGATGACGGCGCGAGCAGCGTGGGGCAGTCTTCTCGTTGGCTGGTCGGGCCCGGCAGTGCGGATGCGGCCATGACAGTCAGCACCCGCCGTTCGCGGCGCGCGAGCCGACGGTGATCGTGGCCGGGCGCGCGGTGGCGTCACGGCGTCCCTGGTACGGCTCATGCAGCAGCGCTTCGCGCAGTGCCGCGGGCAGACCGGGCAGCACGACGGTCGGCTTGTCCCGGGCGGGCGCGCAGGTAGCCACGGCGACATCGACGATGACAGAGGGCCGGTCGGCGGCCGCGGGCAGTTGCAGCCGCAAGCCGGTGATGGTGGTGGAGCCGTCGGGATTCTTGTGGCGCACGTCCGCCGTCAGAGCCGCCATCGGCAGCAGTGTCTGCAGGCCGGTGACATGCGATTGTGCGGCACCGTCGCGGCAATACACGCCGACTGTCGCGGCCTGCACCGTGCCGCCAGCGACCGTCAGCCCGGACACCTGGCTTCGCGCCTCGTTGTCGGCGGCGCTGATGGTCGACGACGTGAACTTCGTCAGCGTTCCCCACGCCCGTGGCAGGTCAACCAATGGCAGCAGCCGCCGGGAGCCGGCGACGTCGGCTCCGACCACGGCCAGGCGCAGCGGCGCGTCAAGGCCGGGCGGTGTCGGGCTGGCAGTGACGGCCAGCGCCCCGACACCGCTGAACAGGACTGCCGCGGCGACCGCGGCGTAGGAGAGGGCTTTCATCACGCGATGTCCTTTGTTAGGTGACGACCGGGCCGGCCAAGGGTCAGGGGTAGATCCGCACCAGGGAGCCGAGCGGGGCCCGGGCCAAGGCGGGCAGCGCGGCAGGTGGCACGGTGATGCAGCCGGCGTGCGGCGGCCCGGTGTGCAGGGCGATCACGCCGTGAGCGCCGCACCCGGCGTGTCTGCTGGGCACGGCCAGGGGCAGCACGATCGGGTCCGGCCGGCGGCGGGTGTCGCGGGTGACGGCCAGCACGAAGGTGCGCCCGGGCGGGGTCGGGGTGTCCGGGGTTCCGCAGGTGACCGGCCAGCTCTTGGTGATACGTCCCGCGAAGACCAGTTGGGCTCGGTGCGCGGTCACGAGGATGCGGATCTCGTGCCGGCTGTGCGCCAGGGTGACCCGGGCGGCGTCGACCCACCCGACGGATCCGGCCGGTTGCGAAGGCAGCAGGATCTGGATCCAGTCGGCTTGCTGGGCGATGACCGGCAGCCACGCCTCGCCGCCGGCAAGCGTGGTCCGCAGCTGGGCGAACGCCCGGCCGCCAGGCCGGTCGAACACTGCCAGCGGAGCACGAGGATGAGCGATCAGGCCCGCAGTGCCGTATGACCGGGTCGTGTCCCGTGGCGCTGCGGCCAACACGCTCGCTGGGCGTGCCGCGGGTAGGGCGCGCAGTGTGGGGCCGTCGACGTAGGCGCCCTGCGTGGCTCGAGTCCGGGCCTGCGCTGCGCAATTCCGGGCGATGAGCCGGGTGAGCAGGGTATCGAGCAGGCCGCACCCGGTGTCCGCGAGGCCGGTGAGAATAGCCTGGATCGAATGGCGAGCACCGGTGGTCTCACGCTGCATCGACGAATCTCCACCCCGGCGCGCCAAGACCCGTCACCGGGGCCCAGCCAGGTCCGGCTTGCTGCGTGCCGCTGTCAACCCGCACCAGGTAGCCGCCCCACGGGCCGGCTGTTGCCGGGCGGCCGACGATGCCCGCGGTGACATGCCGGATGTCCTCGACCGGAGGCGCCGCGTGCGCGGCCCGGGCGAACGTGGTGCTGGCATCGGCGTGCGTGCGCTGATCGTCGTAGGCGCCGACGATCACTACGGTCTGCCCTGCGCCGCTGTCGGAACCGGCCAGCCCGTACAGGCTGCGCAACTGCGTTCCGGTGTAACCGCGCAGCGGCGCCCATACGTTGCCGACCAGGTAGGGCCGCGACGTCACCGGGACGGCACGCCGGTCCCAGACTGTCGTGCATCCGCCCCGTTCTGTGGTCGGACCGCTGTCTGTGGTCATCGAGGGCGCAGCTAGACAGGATACGTTCGTGGCGGCGACCTCCACCACGGTCGCGCCCTGGCGGGGTGCGACGATGCAGCTGCGCAGGCTCATCGGCCGGGCGGGCTGTGGATTGGGGTCGCTTACTGCCGCTGCCAGCCCGTGCAGCGCTGCCGGAAGGTGCGGCTGCGAGGCCTGCCGCACTACGGCGCCGCCGACGACCGACTCGGTGAGCGTGACTCCGAACCAGCGCCGCCACGCCGCAGCGGCGGCAGTGATCGGCAGCCTGACACCGGTGGCATCGATCGGCCCCGTCGTGAAGCCCGCCGTTCTCGCCCACGCCGTCACCCGCTTTACCCGGGTGGTGGGCGCCCCGAAGCCTTGCCGGAGCTCTGCCGGCGTCAGATTGCCGTGGAAGTCCGCCGAGTCCGACACGTTGACGGCTGCCTCCGATGCCGCTGCGCGACCGGTCAGGGTCAACGTCACGGCGACCATCGTGGTGTCCGCCACCGGCGTACGAGGGTCGGCAGGGGGAACACCGGCCATGGCCGGTGCCGCGAGTCCCGCAACGAGCACGCCGAGTGCCGCTATAGCTGTCAGCGTCCCGCGGACGCGCTGACGCATCGGTGACGTTGTTGCTGCTCGTGGCCGTGCCCTCATGCTCGTGCCCGACCGCTGGTTTCCTCGGCTCGGGGGCTCGTTTAGAGTGCTGGGAACCTTGTTCACGTCCTCGACCCTCGACCACCACCGACGTCATCGATAGTTGGCTCCGATGGTCTGCAGTGGTCCCAGGTGGTCCCGGTCAAGGGCCGGCGTGGTCGAGGCGAGCAGGGTTCCGGCCACGTTCGGCGGTGGTCGGCGCAGGCTACGGCGAAGGCGTCGCTCGGCTGTGACACTGGGGGTCAGCAGCGGATGAGTGTGATTGTGCGGCAGGTGCTGCCGGCGTATGCGGGCATCACGCTGCCCGCAGCGGTGCGCCAAGCACTGGTGGATCACGGTATTTCCTGCAACATGGCCGCAGCCACAGTCAACCAGGCTGCCGTGCTGGATCAGCAGGCCAATACGCGCGAGGACCATATTCAGGCGTTAGGCCGCGGCGACCAGGTCAGTCGAGCAGCCGCAGACATCGCCGAGGCCGCGGACCGGTTCCACTCCCTGGCGCTGGTCGCGCTTGCCCGAGCCGCGACCGCCTACGCGGTCTGCGCCTCCCAACTCGCTGCCCAGGTCATCGCGGGGGAGCCGGTGACCGAAGCCGAGTGCCCTGCAGGCAGGTTGAAACCCTCGGACGTCATCACCGCGGCCGGTCTGTATCTGCCTCGGCTGATTTTCATACCGCGGCACCAGGACGAGCAACAACAGGTCGCCGACCTCAACGCCGACGTCCGGCGTTCCTACGCCGGATTGAACAACGCCATCACGCATCAGCTGCGCGGAATCGATGTCGCCATCTACGACGACCTGACCGCTGCTGCCGCGCTAGCCCCGACTGTCGATGTCCCTGAGGTCTTCCCGGGGGCGATCTACGACTACGCGGCCACGGTGTCGTGGACGGTCGGCATGCTTACCGGGGTGGCGGAGGACGTCTGACTGGGCCCGGTCCCTACTGCGTGGAGTCGCTATTGTCGCCTACGCGACGACTCGCAGGTCGCGTCGGAGATACCGAACGGCTCTTACGCCACACGAAGTCGGGATCCACCGGCACGCCGAGAGCGGCAACGGTCGTCTCCAGCGTCTCTGCCAGCAAGTGGGCGTTCTCCTGCGAGACGCCCTTCTTGCCGCGTTCCCACTTGCTGAGCATGCCTTTGAGAGCTTCGACGGTCGCTGATCCGCCGTAGTCGGCTGCAACGACGAACATCCGCTGCGCCAGGGCCAGCTGTGACCACCCTCGCGCCATACGGGCTCGGCGCAGGCGACGGGAGAAAGGCAATCCATCGGATGGTGTTGCAGGCTCCGAGCTCGGCCGCTTAGTCATCGTCGATCGGTCATCCCCCGTCTGCGACGTCCCAGGGCGGACGTCGAATATTGTCGAATCAATGGCGTGATGGACTCTCTTAGCAGCTCACGACCGCAAGACCCGTTGTGCCCACACATGGCTCGAGCGCCGTGTCATCCCGGCGGGACACGCCGCGGCTCGCAGTGCACACCTGCCGATCAATGGCCCATCCCAGCTCCGCCATCGACCGGCAGAACCGCGCCGGTCACATAACCGGCAGCCTCGTTGCCGAGAAAGCGAATCGCAGCCGCCACCTCAGCGGGATCGGCCGCTCGAGCCAGCGGGATGTGTTCCAGCATCCGAGCCCTTTGCTCGGTGCTCAGCACGGCAGTCATGTCAGTCTCGGTGAAGCCCGGCGCGACGACGTTCGCCGTGATCCCCCGACTGCCATACTCGCGGGCCAGCGAGCGGGCCAGCCCGATCAGGCCGGCCTTGGACGCCGCATAGTTCGCCTGACCGGCCTCACCGCGTAGCCCCACGACCGACGAAACAAAGATCAACCTGCCCCACCGCGCCCGCATCATCCTTGGCACAGCCCGCTTCGCTGCCCGGTACGCGCCAGCGAGGTTCACATCCAACACCGCCGCGAAGTCATCCTCGGTCATCCGCAACAGCAGCCCATCCCGGGTGATGCCGGCGCTGACCACGAGGATCTCCACCGAACCAAATGCCTGCTCGACGCCCGTGAACGCACGATCGATCGCATCTTGATCCCGAACGTCGCAGGCGACGGTCATCCAGGGCTCCGCCGACGAGTCGTCGCGCCCCGATGCCGCCACCCGGTAGCCGTCCGCGGCGAATGCCGCGGCAGCGGCACGCCCGATACCCCGGCTGCCCCCCAAAACCAGAACCGTGCGCGTCATCGGCTCGACCCCCTCCCCAAACTCAGGAGAGCGCAGCATGGCCTACGGAAAGGCCTACGCACCAAGGCCATGACTCCCCCGATCACGACGAAGCCAACAGCTTGCACCCCGTGACCGCCGGTGACCACAGTGTGTTAAATCCCCAAGTGGCACTTAGGGCAGCAGCACTGTAGAGACGCATGTCACTTCGTAAGATCATGCCGAGCTGTTGATCTACAAGCGTGTCTGAGAGTTACCTCGGAAACCTGAAAGGGGTACACGTTCATAGATCATCGCTGTTACGTTGAACGCTTCGTTTCGGCCGACCCGACTCATCCTGCTGGGACTTGAGGCAGAGGACGACATGGACGCCAGCCCCCCACACGCCCCAGCCCACATGCCGGATCCCGACCCGAGTCGCGAACTTGCCAGGCATGTGCGCGCTTGGCGCACCCGCCTGAATCCCGATGAGATTCCTGGCTTTCAGCAAGCGTGGCCAGGTAGCCGCCGGCGCCACCATGTCAGTCAGGAGCAGGCCGCAGCGCTCATCGGCTGCAGCACGCACTGGTACTCCCGCCTGGAGGTCGGTGACCAGCAGAACTACAGCGAGGACTTCCTCCAGCGGGTAGCCCACGTCCTACGGCTCGACCACGACGAAACACGCCTGCTGTTCCTGCTCGTCGGCAAGGAACCACCCATTCCCGTTCACCGCACCACCCCGGACGGCCTTGAACCCGTGCTGGAGGCCCAGCCCTGGCCCGCATACCTCAGCGACGAAGCATGGGACCTCGTCGGCCACAACGAGCAGATGCGCTCGTGGTTTCCCTGGGTAGTGCAGGACGAAGCCAACGTCATGCGCTGGGTCTTCACCTACCCCGAAGCACGCCAGCAGCTCTACAACTGGGAAACCGAATGGGCGCCGCAGATGCTCGCCCAGACGCGCGCCGCGCAGCTGCGCTACCCCGACAACCAGCGGTTGCACGACATCATCAGCGAGATCCTCAACGTCAACGCTGTCGCCCGGCGACTGTGGGAGAAGCCGATTGCCTACTTCCATCCCGACGGCGATCGTCGCTCGCTCTACCTGCCCCGACACGAGAAACCGCACCCGATACAGGTAGTAGCACTCGAACCACTTCGATCTCCCGGGCACCGTTTGATCATGCTGGTGCCCACCGACGCGAAGGCCTGACCGCTCCGCACCCATGCCCACCCGCCGCGGCGGATCTGGACCGGTCACCCCCACTCCTGGCTAGCAGCAGAGATCGGCGCCCCCATCGACCGGCCAGCAACAGGCGGCCGGCACGTTCAGCCAAATGTTCCGCGTCAAGCTATGCCTCCTGTACCGGCGTGAAGGCCTCCGCGTGGCGGTGTAGAACTAGCCGTCCGGGTGTAAGCCTCGGGCCTAGGGTCCTCGTATCGTCACGGGGAGGTGATGGCATGGGCCAACAGCTCGACCAACTGTCCATCGACGTCCACCGACGAGCGGGAAGCTATCGCATACAGGCACGTGGCGACATCGATCAGGCAAGCGTGACCGAACTGCGTGAGGCTCTGGCGGAAGGCGTCGCCCGAACACGGGGCGCTATCGAGCTGGACCTCAGCGGTGCAACATTCTTCTGCTGCGGCGCCGTGGCAGCCCTGATGAGTGCCCGGGAGACATCCGCGGGTCGGCTTACGCTTGTCGGCGCCGCACCGGTGGTGAACGAGGTCCTTCGTCTGGTCGGCCTCGCCGAGACCTTCGGCATCACGGGCAACGACGCCCACACCCCGACTACGACCACCGTTGTCTCGCTGTGACAAATACCGGGGACGGTCGCAGGACCAAGCTTTCACGAACCGTGACGGCGCCCGTCGCGCTGGCGTGGCCTCACACAACGGCGACTACAGTCAGCGGCCGTCTCGCTGTTCCTGAGCAGCAGCATGCGCCAGGACGTCCAGTACCTCGGCCCGGGGCATCCCCAGATAGGTGTAGATCGCTGCCATCGAAATGACCAGGCGTTCGCGGCGGCCCCACACGCCGAACCGCTCGGGTAGTTCCGTGCGGGCCGCGGCTTCCCAGTAGGAGCGTCCGGCGGCGTGGTGTGTGGCGCCGGCCAAGGCGATCAACTCAAGGTAGTCGCGAAACTGGCGGACCCCGGAGGGGCTGGCGACCGGTCCGTGACCGGGAACGATGGTCTCGGCGCCGGTGTCCAGAATGAGGTCGCAGGCCGTGACCCAGTTCTCCACCGGGCCGGTCCAGACGATCGGGTGGTCGCCGATGAACAGGATGTCGCCGGCATACACGACCCCGGCGTCCGGCACGTGGGCGATGACGTCGCCGCTGGTGTGTGCCGGCCCAACTTCGATCAGCTCCACAGTGCGATGGCCCAGCGTGACGTCCAGACGGCCGGAGAACGTGCGCGTTGCAGGCGTGACGTCGACACCGGCGAAGTCGAAGTGCCCGAAGTGCCGCCGCATATAGTCACCCAACACGGTGTCCGGCGACTGCGGCCCACTCAACGCCGCCAACGCCGTGGGCGGCACTTCTTCGCTCAGGCCGTGCGCGCACGCGGCCGAGCTGATGATCTCCACGTTCTCGAAGAGCTGATTGCCCCAGCAGTGATCACCGTTGGCATGGGTGTTGACCACCGTTCGCACGGTGACGCCCGGCGCCGTAGCGCTGATCGCGGTCTTGAGCTCTGCGGTCATGGGCAGGTCGAACTGGGTGTCCACCAGCAGCGCGGTCTCACCGGCGGTGACCAGGCCGCAGTTGCTGTAACCCCACGTGCCCGGTGGCCGTAGATAGGCGTACGTGCCAGGCCGGAGCTCGTGTAAACCCGCGGTGTACGAGACGGTCATGCCGGACATCTTCATCGTTGCCATGCCAGAGGCACAATGCACCACGCCGGTCCATGGTGGATGAACCGGACCGCGCAGCCACAGGTCGCGGGTGACAGGTGACGGATGCCTGCCCATTCCCGGTTCTATCAGCCCCGTGCGCACACCACGTACACGCGCGCCCGCGCGTGTAGAGCCGTCAAGCGGGAAGTCCCGTCACATCTGTCACCCGTCACCCCGGGCATGTCCGTGGTCGACCAACGCCGGCTGCTCGATCTCGCTGTCGCTGAGCACGATCCCGGTATAGAAGCGGCGGCCCTTGCCGCCCCGGGCCTCCCCAACGCCGAGCCGCCGCAGGTCCTGCGTCAGCCGTTTCGCCGACACCGGTCGTTCGCCCTCCTGCTCACACCATTGCTCGTAGGCGTCACGCAGTACCGTCGTCGCGACCCGTCCGGCATCGCCAGGGATCCGGCGGCATACGTCCTCGGCGAAGCGCCCTACGGTGTCCGACTCCCGCGCATACGCCTCGGTCGCCGACGTGACAGCATCCGGCTGCAGCAGGCCAGACTCCGCGTAGTCGGCGGCGCCGGCGATCAACCACGCCAGGATCGCCGGCGCGTCGGCCGCGAGGTGCTCACCCAGGCGACGATCCTGTCGGCTGTCGGGAACCACCCGCGTGAACGGCAGCACCCTCATCCGCCGCCAGAACGCCGGCCCGCCCGCCCGAGCAGCGGGCAGATGATTACCCAGCAGCCACAACGTGTGACTGGGTAGATAGGTGAACGGGTTGCCGCGCATGAACCGGGCATTGATCGAATCCCGGCCGGTCAGCTGCTTCACGCGGGCTTCGGCGAACTTCTGTCCCTCGTCGAGCTCCGCGCACACCACCAGCCGCACACCGGCGAGCTGGGCCAGTTCCGCCGGATGCTCCGCGTGCTGGCGGACCATCAGCATCTCCGACGACGCTGCGATCGCGTAGCCGCCGTCGTCGCGGCCCAGCGCATGCATGGCAGCCTCCAGCAGCGTGCTCTTGCCGTTCGCGCCCGGCCCCACGGCGAATGGCAAGACTTGCTCCAGCACAGCACCGATCGCCGACACCCCCAACAGCTGCTGCACATAGGCCACTAGGGCGAGATCGTCGCCGAACGTGTCCGCCAGGAACCGCTCGAACGCCTCCGACCGACGCTCGAAGTCCGGCGCCGCCCCCGCACAACGGGTATGCAACAGCACCGGATCCGAACGATGAACCGCCCCCGTGCGCAAGTCGACTACGCCGCCGGGGGTGTTCAGCTGATACGGCTGAGCGTCCAGCGCGGTCACCGCCACGGTGACCGCCGGATCCGACCGGGCCAACCGCACCACCCCGGATACCCCGCCCGCCGACAGCGCCATCCCGCGGAACCTGCGCCACACGCCGGTCTGCGGGAGAACCCGGGCCAACGCTCGGACAAACTCACGATGCCGCTCGGCGTCGTCCCACGCCCACCGGCAACCGTCCCAGACCAGCCACTTGCCGCGCTGCGGGCAATAGCGCAACTCGTGACCGTGATACGCAACCAGCGCCCGGGCCAGGCCGTCTTCGGTCGGCCCCCAGGCAGCCACCGGAGGCAACGCCTCCTGCACGATCGGCGCCATTCGGCCCGAGTCGGCACCCCCCGTCACATCGGACTCATCACCGCGCACATCGTCGGCCTGCTTTCCCGCAGGAACAGAAATGGATCCCCCGACTCGCTGGCCGAACCCCGTTCGCCCCAGCGCTCGCGCGGCGGTCACATGATCGCCGCCATGATGCAAGACCGCAAAGGCGTGGAACTTCGTGATCGGCGATTCCGGCGCGAACACTGTGCTTGAGCTGAACACGAACAGACGGTCGCGCTCCGCCGCTCGGCCCGTGGTCGCCGACACCCCGACAGCCTTTCCTGGACGTCGCCAATAGCGTGTCCGTCCCACTTGGTGCACCAGCACCCAGCCGGCTGGCTCCAAAAGATCCGCCCAGTCGGTACGGCGCTCGAAATCATCACCAGGCGACAAGCCCGGGCCAGTCGGCCGTGATGACGGTCCCGGCTGCTGCAGCGACGGAGGCATGGCGTCCAACGACTGAACGAGGGAGAACAAAGCCGCCCGCTCGGACGCCGTGATCGCCGGGATGCCCGCGGGCACCGAGCTGCCGAGGGCCTCCCACGGCCGGCGGGACTCATGCACCGTGCCATGCGACGGCGCCACGATCGTGTAGCCTCCCTCGCCCCGCGTCTCCGCCAGAACCTTGACCTTGTCCTGCGGATCGGCCACGAGTTCAGCCTCGTTCGCAGAACGACGCGCCAGCTTCTGATTGCGTCCCACCGGGGCATCCAACACCCGATAGAGCAGATGCACCCCGCCCGACGGTGTGCGCTCGGCGTACCCATCAGCGGCGACCCGCTGCCACAGCTCATGCAATCCAGCCGCAGTGGCGAGGTCCACCAGCTGGCGGGCAAGCCCTTCCTTTACCGCGCGTCCCTCCAGCTCCAGCATCTCCAGCCCACCGGAGACGGCGCCGCACAGCACCGCCAAACCCGGCGGGCTGCCGGTGAACCAATTCCGCACCTGCTCACGACTGGGCCGCTCGGTCTGGTACCGGCGCCACGGCACTCGCGGCGCCTTGCTCCCATCAGCGCGGATGGGTACGACACTGCAACCGGCGTCATACCAGGCGAGAGCAGCATCCTGCATATCGATGTGCGGATTCAATTGGTCCCCACCATGGCCAGCAAAAGGAACCCGGCTCTCAGTCTTTTCACCTAACGCCAAGCCGGATTCTGCAGTGCGTGCAGTCCAAGCCTGATGGAGGCGTCCTATGGCGACCAGAACGTAATGCCAGCTCCTATCGAACGACAACGACCCTTCACGCACTCGTGCCGCGCCGCTAGTGGTCCCCGGTGGTCCCTTGTAGTTCCTTGGAAGGCGCCCGTGCGAGGCCGACGCTGAATCTTCGCGGAAGTTACTGACCGGAAGTTCCCTCGCGACGGCCTGGGCGCAGGACTACCGAAGACTACCGGGGACTACCAGAGACCACTTATCGTTGTCGCTTCCTCATGGCACGGTTAAGGCAGTGCCTTCATCGCCGGATTCCGTAAGGCATCTGTTCCTCGGCGGTATACCGCTCAGACCGAACGAGATTGTGGCCAGCAATGCGATCCGAGAGACTGAGCAAGGCCGACGACGAACTCCTCACGATCGAGGAAGTCGCCGCCATCTTCAAGGTGCCGGTGGCGACAGTCCGGAAATGGCGCAATAACCGCGAGGGCCCAGATGGGTTCCGCGTGGGGAAATACGTGCGCTATCGACGTTCGGTGGTAGATGAATTCATCGCCAAACGAGAGCGTCTACAGCACGAGTCGGACGGCTTCATCTAGGCATTTCGCCGCTCACGCAACTTGATCCCTCGGGCTTCTTCGCGCACACCGACACCTGACCTACCCGCAAAGACCGGGAAGGCCGCCGTCGCGGAGAGGCCCGACCCGTGTGTGAAACCGGCGCGCCTGGCCTCAACATGATCCAAGAATCTGGCCGGCCGCGGCGGCCTGCCTTTCTCGCGCTCGGTGTAGCTGCAGCGAGTCACCCGCTGCTTGTGGTGGCCCAGGCGCGATTCGAACGCGCGACACCCGCTTTAGGAGAGCGGTGCTCTATCCCCTGAGCTACTAGGCCGTTAGAGGCAGGCTACCAGTGCGCGAGTCAAGGCTGCGAAGCCGAGGCAGGGACCGCTGCGCCGTGCCACGACCGTGCCACACACGTGCCATTCGCGACTAGCGACAGTGATCCACGACGAGTAACGATGGCAATCGACGATAGGCTATATCTCCAGCTCAACGCCCCGATGGTGCGTCTGGCCAGCATCAACGTGACTAACGACACAGGGTTTAGGAAACCGATGCTCTATCCCCTGAGCTACGAGGGCCTACGGCCCACATCGTACCGACCTGGGGATATCCACGAGTGCCGGGGCGTCCCACCGGGGTGCCAATCGGTGCCGTCGGGTACGTCGGCGGCCGTTCCGTCGCTGGTCGGAGGACACGCGGAGCAAATTCGCGCAGACGCGACCGGCCTTCACTTTCTAGGCGCGTCCGAGCGCCGGGACCGGGATGTGCCGCCGAACGGGCGTAGCGGCGCCCAAGCGCATGCCGTAGTTGTCGCCCCAGCACCAGAGGCTGTGGTCGCGCTGGATGCCGCACGTGTTTGAACTGCCGGCGCTCACACTGAGCCACCCGGCAGTCGAACGGACCCGGATCGGGGTGTGCTGGTCGCGGGTCACGGAGTTACCGAGCAGGCCTGTCCCGCCCTTGCCCCAGCACCACAGGCTCGTGTCGGTGCGGATGCCGCAGAGGTGGTCGCGACCGACGGAGACGTCCGCCCAGTCGTGGGCGGTGCCGACGCGTACGGGTACAGCGCTGGCCTGCGTGGTTCCGTTGCCGAGCTGGCCGTGATCGTTGGGGCCCCAGCACCAGAGACTGTGGTCAGTGGTGACAGCGCACACAGTGCCCCACCCGGCGTCGAACCTGGTGGCGGCGGGCAGGTCAACCGGCCCTTTCGACTGTTCGTCCGCCCAGCACCACACCTTGCCCTCGGTGTCCAGCGCGCAACTCGCCGCGACGCTCGCCCAGGTGCGGCCGAACTCGGCGAGCACGGGCCGGGGTGTGAAGTCGTACACCGGGGTCATCTGGGTTCGCCCTGGCGGGACGCCCCAGCACCAAAGGGTCGCGTTCGCCTTCAGACCACACGCGTTGTCGCCGCCGACGGTGACGCCGGACCAGGTGGAAGGGGCCCCGACCTTCTGGGCGGGAATGGTGTACATGCGGCCGGTGTAGCTGGAGCACCACAGCGAGACATCCGCCAGGACACCGCAGATGGAGTAGCCGCCGACCGCGACCGACTTCCACCTCCCCGGCGCCTTGAACTTCGCCCCATCGCCGGGGATCCTCGTTACTCCGTCGCCGAGCCGCTCCTCCGCATCCGATCCCCAACACCAGAGAGATTTGTCGGTACGAACGGCGCACGTGTACTCGTCCGTGTCGACCTGCGCCCAGCCCGTGTCGGTGCCGACGCGCAGGGGTTCCGCCCTGATCAGCGTGCCGATGTCGGATCCCCAGCACCACAGTGCGCCGGAGTCGGTCAGCCCGCACGTCCGTTCTCCGGCGGCGGCGACCGCCTTCCATTTCAGGTCGGCGTTGACCGCCACCGGAACTTTCCGTTCTTCCGTGGTGTTGTCGCCGAGCTGCCCGTATCCGTTAAATCCCCAGCACCACATGTCACCGCCGGTGGTGAGCGCACAGGTGTGCGAAGCGCCGACCGCGGCGGTCGCCCAGGACCTCGTCGATGCCGGCCTGGCGAGAACATGGTCGTCCGTGGTGCTGCCGTTGCCGAGTTGGCCATGGTCGTTAGCTCCCCAGCACCACAACGCGTGGTCATTGTTCACGGCGCAGGTGTGGCCGCCCATCTCGATGCCGCCCCAGGAGGCCCGGGTGAAGTCGGAGTTCTCGCCGAGCAGGCCGCTCGGAAAGCCGGACCCCCAGCAACGGATGGCACCCGTGGTGGGGATACCGCAGACCTGGTCCTTACCGACCGACACCGACGACCATTGGGTGCCGGCTTGCACCCGTACCGGCGCGTTGCGGTCCTCGGTGGTGCCGTCGTCGAACTGTTCGCCGAGGTTGTCCCCCCAGCACCACAGGCTGCCATCCGTGCGAGTAGCGCAGGTGGTCTGATCGTCGGAGCTCACCGTCGCCCAGTTAGTGGCCGTGCCGACGCGCACCGCAGTGGTGCGATGAGGATCGTCCGAGCCGACCCCGAGCTGCCCCTGCCCGTTGTCGCCCCAGCACCACAGCGTGCTGTCGGTACGCAGCCCGCAGGCGTGCCGGAGCCCTGGAGCCACCGCCGACCAGAACCCACCGCCGCTGACGAGCACCGGATGGGCCCGGTCCGCGGTGGTGCCGTCCCCGAGCTCGCCGTAACTGTTATTCCCCCAGCACCACAATGAGCGGTCACTGCGGATGGCACAGATGAACTCGTCGGCCCCGATTGCGACGGCCGACCAACGCGCGGCGGGCGCCGACGAGCCCTGCGCCGGCGCACCGGAAAGACACACCAGAATCGCCAGTACGGCGCCCAGCCGCACCCCCGTCCACGAAGCACACACGCCTCGACCTCCCGGTTTCCGCATTCAAGCATGCGACGCGGCAAACCTTCCGGGTGGACGAACTCCGTAATTCCCGCCGCCAGCAGGCACCGTTCGCGTTACGACCCGGGCCCAGACACAGGCGCGGGTAAGCCCTGCATCAGCGTCTACTTCCACCTGGTCACCGACGAGCCACGCGACGAGTGGAAGCACGTCATGGTCGGCGACGACGACGCGTGGGACACCGGCCTGGTCGTCAGCTGCCGGTTCGTCTCGTTCACCGAGGCCGACAATCTTCTATCCAGCAGCGGGTACCGGCAGGGGGAGTTTCCCCACTTCCTCGGGGAGGAGCCAACCTGACCGCGCGGTGAGGCCGAGAGCATGGTTGTCCAGCCACGCTGCCGACGTGCCCACGATCGCCCGTCCTGCCTGGGTGACCGGCCTCGGCCACTACCTGCTCGACCCTGCTGACCGCTATCCGACCGGAATTGGGTTCTGAGGTTCCGAATCGGTGGGGCAATCTAAGGGGCAAGACCGACTACGCGTACTCGACCGCGGGCGAACTGGCGGCGGCGATGGACGGCGGCGAGGTGTCGGCGGTCGAGCTCACCACGGCCGCGATCGCCCGGATCGAGCGGCTCGACGGCGACATCAACGCGATCTGCGTGCGCGACTTCGACCGGGCCCTCGCTGCGGCGGGTGCGGCCGACGCGGCGCGGGCCAGCGGCGAGGCCGGGCCGGTGCTCGGCGTCCCGGTGACCATCAAGGACTCGATCGACGTCGCCGGGCTGCCCACGACTTGGGGGTTTCCGCAGTTCAAAGACTCCGTGGCGGTCGCCGACGCGGTCGCGGTCGCCCGGCTCAAGGCGGCCGGGGCGGTGATTCTCGGCAAGACGAATGTGTCGGTTGCGCTTGGCGACTTCCAGTCCTACAACGCGATCTACGGCGTCACGAACAATCCGTGGGACCTCGGGCGTACGCCTGGTGGTTCGTCCGGTGGCTCGGCTGCCGCCGTCGCTGCCGGCTTCGGCGCGGTGTCGATGGGTTCGGACATCGGCGGCTCGCTGCGCGTGCCGGCCCACTTCTCCGGGGTGTACGCGCACAAGCCCTCCGTCGGCCTGCTTCCGTTGCGCGGGCACACGTTTCCGGGCACCCGGCCGCTACCCGAGTTCGGCGGCGACCTGGGCGTCATCGGGCCGATAGCCCGCAGCGCGGCCGACCTCGCGATGATGGTCCGCCTGCTCTCCGACCCCGACGAGGCCGGCCTCGGCGTCGGCTACCGGACCGCCTTGCGGCCGGCCCGCCACGACGACCTGGGCGCGTTCCGGGTCCTGATCCTTCAGGCGCACCCGCTCGTCCCGGTCTCGTCCGAGGTGCGCGCCGCGATCGATGACCTGGCCACGCGGCTGGAGGCGGCCGGGGCGACTGTCCGGCGGCACAGCCCGAACCTGCCCGATCTGGCCGAGGGCGCCCGCTCCTACATGCGCCTGCTCCAGTCGAGCATCGCGGCCGGCTTCCCGCCCGAGGTCTACGCGGCCGTTCGCACGGCCGCGGACGCCCTGCAACCATCCGATACCTCGCTGTCCGCCGAGCGGGCCCGGGGTGTCGTCCTGAGCCACCGCGACTGGGTCGCGGCCGACACCGTGCGCGCCGTCCAGCGGGCTCAGTGGGCCGAGCTGTTCACCGATGTCGACATCGTGGTCGCGCCGGTGTCCTCGACCCCGGCCTTCCCGCACGACCACAGCGAGCCGATGTGGATGCGCACGATCCTGATCGACGGTGAGGAGCACGACTACTTCGACCAACTGGCGTGGGCCGGCATCGCGACGGCGCCCGGCCTCCCGTCGACCGCCGTGCCGGTCACCCGTTCGGCGCAGGGGCTGCCCATCGGCGTACAGCTGATCGGTCCGCTCTTCGAGGACCACACCCCGCTCCGCTTCGCCGAACTGCTCGACCGCGAATTCGGCGGCTTCACCCGGCCACGCTCGCTGTGACCAGGGATGCGCGGCGCGCAGCCGGGCTCGGATCGTCGGCTGTCTGGCCCGCTCAACGACGTACTTAAAAGCCTCGAATTTTCGATTACCATGTGGCCGCTGATCGTGATCGATCGGTCGCGCGCCCCGCCCTGGGCGCGAGTCACGGGGGAAGGGGCTGCTTGATGCTGTCCGGAGAACGTTGGAGAGCGCGCTGGCGCCGAGTGGCGGTGGCCGCCGTGGTCGTCGTCGCCGCGCCGGCACTGACCAGCATGGTCGTGGGCGAGCCCGCTGCCGCTGCGCCGAAGGTGCCCGAGCCGGCCAAGATCGAACGGGTCGAGCTGGGCAAGAAGAAGGTCTCCACCAAGCCGAAGGCCCGTGGGAAGACCGCGCAGTTCGATGTCACCGCGCGTAAGACGCTGCCCGGTGCGTCGAGCACGTCGGTCGCGCTGCCGGCGGGAGCGAAAGGGCGGGCCGGAGCAATCTCCGTCGCTCGGGCGTCGAAGGGTGCCACTCCTGACCGCGTACAGGTAAAAACCGCTGACCAGAAGGTGGCGCAGGCGGCCGGCATTCGCGGGGTTCTGTTCTCGGTCGCCGGAGGCGCTGGGAATGTCCGCGTGGATGTCGATCCGTCGACCTTCGCCAATGCCTACGGCGGCGGGTTCGGCTCCCGGCTGCACCTGGTCAAGCTGCCTGCCTGTGCGCTGACCACTCCTGAGCTGGCGCAGTGCCGGACGCAGACGCCGGTGGCCGCGGCTTTGTCGGCGGACGTGTCGGTGAACTCGGTGCTGGCCGCGACGTCCGGTACCAGCGGCGGTGGCGGCGACTACGCCGCGACCAGCCTGTCGCCGGGTGGTAGTTGGTCGGCCGGTGGGAACACCGGCGCTTTCACCTACAGCTACCCGATCTCGGTGCCCCCGGGCATCGGCGCGGTCAAGCCCAACATCGACCTGTCCTACAGCTCGGCCACTCAGGACGCGCGGACGGCCGGCACGAACAGCCAGTCGACGTGGGTCGGTGACGGCTGGTCGATGGGGGACAACTTCGTCGAGCGCACCTACCGCTCGTGCGACGACATCGACGCCGAGGGCGCGCCCGATCACTCCGGTGACCTGTGCTGGGCGGGCCAGATCCTGACGCTGTCGCTGAACGGCGAGTCGACCTCGATCGTCTACGACGACAAGACGAAGACGTTCCGATCGTCGAACGACAACGCGACCACCCAGATCGACAACCTGTCCGACGCCACCAACGGCACCAAGAACGGCGAGTACTTCCGGGTCACCCAGAACGGGACGCAGTACTACTTCGGCCTCAGCCGGCTGCCTGGTTGGAGTGCCGGCGCGGAGGAGACCAAGTCGGTGCAGACCGTCCCGGTCTACCAGAGCCACGAGGGCGTCGGAGAATGCCCGAGCGGATCGTTCAAAGACACCGCCTGCACGCTCGGCTACCGGTTCAACCTCGACTACGTGGTCGACCGCAACAGCAACGCGATGGCCTACTACTACAACGATCCCGAGATCGGTTACTACGGCGCCAACCTCAAGGACACCGCGGTGTCCTATATGCGGGCCAGCACGATCAAGCGGATCGACTACGGCATGACCGCGTCCACGATCTACTCGGCGACCGCCCCCGAGCAGGTCATCTTCGGCACCGCCGAGCGCTGCGTCGGCGACTGCACGTTCAGCGAGTCGACCCCGGAGCTGTACCCGGACGTGCCGGTCGACCTGAACTGCTCCAGCGGCAAGGACTGCACGAACCACTCGCCGAGTTTCTGGACCCGCCGGATGCTGACGTCGATCGTCACGCAGGTGCAGGTTGCCGGCGCGACCAAGCTGGTCGACCGGTTCGATTTGGCGCACTCGTTCCCGGACAACGCCGACCACTCACCGACCCTGTGGCTTGCCTCGATCAAGCGGACCGGCCTCGACCGGCTCGGCGGCGCGTCCGCCGACGCCGACGGCGGCACCGTGTCGTTCGAGGGCGAGCAGCTGGCGAACCGGGTCGGTGTGCTGCCCGGCCTGCCGAAGATGTACTACAACCGCATCCACACGATCTGGTCGGAGACCGGCGCGGAGACGGTCGTCGAGTACGCCACGCCGACCTGCGCCGGCCTGCCGCCGGCGAACCCGTCCGGTGACGACGACGTGGACAAGGCTGCGCAGGCGTTCGCGTCCACCAACACGACCGGTTGTTTCCCGGTCTACTGGGCGCCGGACTACCAGCCCGAGCCGTTGATGGACTGGTTCTACACCCACCCGGTCACGTCGGTCACGACGTACGACAGCGCCGGCAACCATTACCAGGACGGCTCGCAGCCGAAACTGGTGACGCGGTACAGCTACCAGGGCGACCCCGGCTGGCACTACGACGACAACGAGGTGGTCAAGGAGGAGAACCGCACCTGGGGCCAGTTCCGCGGTTACCCCGAGGTCGACACCACCACCGGCGATCCGTCGGTCTTCCACTACACCAACGGCACCCGGGTGTACGACCAGAAGACGCTCTCCAAGAGCTACTACTTCCTCGGCATGGACGGCGACACCCTGCCCGGCGACAAGACGCGCTCGGTGCCGGCCCTGAAGAGTAGCGACGGCACGGTCACCGTCGCCGACAAGGCGCAGTACTCCGGCCAGCTCTTCGAGTTGGTCAATTACAGCGGCGACACCATCTTCAACGCGCAGGTCACCGTCCCGACCCTGATCGGGCCGACTGCGTCGCGGGCTCGAACGGGCCTGACCGCGCTGACCGCGTACATGTCGGGGACGGCCAAGACCGTGACCCGGCAGAAGGTCTCCTACGGCTGGCGCAAGGTCGAGACCAACACCTTCTACGACGCCACCACCGGCCGCCCGGTCCAGATCGCCGACCGGGGTGAGATCGGCGCGACCGGCAACAGCCCCAAGTGCTCGTTCAACAAGTACCTGAGCACGACGGTGTCCCTGCCCGGGGGGAAGACCGCGCCGGTCATCCTCCCGTCCGAGGTCATCATCACCGAGCAGGACTGCGCGACCGCAGGCGCGAGTCAGTCGGGAACGCTGATCTCCGACGTGAAGACGGCCTACGACACCAGGGGCAACCCGACCCTGCTGCAGACCGCGTCCGAGCCGGGCGTGTTCCTCGATTCCTCGAAGACGGCCTACGACAGCTACGGCCGGGTCACGTCCACGATCCGTACTCCGAACTCGAAGGCCGCCGACGGAACGACCAGCCTCGCGCAGACCGTCTACACCAAGATCACGCCCGCGTCCGGTGCGTTGCCGACCGCGATCACCACGATCGCCCAGGTCACGTCGGGCGCGAGCTGCTCGGCGGTGACGAAGTCGAGCAAGGACTGCCAGCTCACCACGGCCACGTTCGACGCGGCCCGTCAGCTGAAGATCGCCACCACGAACATCGCGGGCGGGCTGAGCTCGATCACCTACGACGCGCTCGGCCGCACCACCGCGGTCTGGATGCCGAACAAGAGCAAGGCCGCGAACGCCCCCGCCAACATGGTGTACGGCTACCAGCTGTCCAGCTCCGGTCCGAGCATGGTCTCCATCCGGAACCTGCTCGACAACGACACCGCGAGCACGACACCCAACTACGGCATCAGTCTCACGCTGTACGACGCCACGCTGCGCCCGCTCGAGACACAGGCGACCGGGGCCAACGGCAGCACGATCGTCTCCGACACGCAGTACGACTCCAACGGCTGGGTGGTCATCACCAACAACTCGTACGCCGTCGCCGGCGACCCGCGAGCCTCGCTGATCTCCGATCATCTGTCCCAGGTCACCATCCCGTCGACCACGGTCACCGACCACGACTCGATGGGCCGGATCACCCAGACGACCACGGAGCACAACGCCGTGGAGATCTGGCACGCCCGGACCGTGTACACCGGTGACAAGGTCATCGCGATCCCGCCGGCCGGGGACATCGCCACGTCGACCACCACCGACGCCCGCGGCCAGTTGACCGAGCTGCTGCAGTACACCACCCCGCCAACGCTGACCGGCAGCCTCACCGGCGGCTTCACCGCCACCGGCGGCACCGGCAACGCCGTCACCTACACGTACGCCCCGGCCGGTCAGCAAGCCACCGTAACCGGCCCCGACCAGGCGGTCTGGAAGAACACGTACGACCTGCTCGGTCGCCCGACCACGCACGTCGACCCGGATACCGGCACCAGTTACAGCAGCTACGACGACGCCGGGAACGTGGCGTCCACGAAGGACGCCCGCGGCAACCAGATCACGTACACGTACGACCTGCTCGGCCGGAAGCTGACCGCGTTCGACAAGGCTGCCAACCTCAAGTTCGGATCATGGGTCTACGACACGCTCCAGGTCGGCAAGCCGACGTCGTCGACCCGGTACGTCTCCGGCGTCACCGGCGGTTACACCGTCGCCTTCACCGGTTACTCGGGGATGGGCAACCCGCTCGGACAGACGATCACGCTGCCCGGCGTCGAACGGCCGCTGCCGACGTCGTACACCACGAAGTACACCTACACGCCCAACACCGAGAAGCTGTCCACCCAGGAGGACCCCGACGTTGCCGGCCTGCCCGGCGAGAGGATCACCTACGGGCACAACCTGCTCGGCTCGCCGACCCGGACGTCCGGCATCGACCTGTATGTCTCCGACACCATCTACACCGACTTCGGTCAGCCGTCGAAGATGGCCATGGGCGACTCCACCAACGAGGTGCAGAGCCTCTACACGTACGACGAGTACACGCTGCGCCTCGCGTCCCGTTCCGTCTACCGCAACCACGGCATCGGCCCGCTGATCGACCAGGCCAGCTTCACCTACGACGATGCCGGCAACCCGCTGTCCACGGTGAACAAGCAGTCGGAGTCCGGGAACACCGTCACCGATACCCAGTGCTTCCGGTACGACAGCCTGGCGCGCCTGGTCAACGCCTGGACCGCGGCCACCGAGTGCCCGGGGGCGGCCACCACCGCGCCTACGGCCGCCGACGTCTCGAGCGGTTCCGGCGCCTACTGGCAGACGTTCGCCTACAACGCGATCGGCAACCGCACCCAGGGGGTGGACCACGCGGGTTCGTCCGGCGTCACCACCAACTACGTCAACGGCTGCAGCACCGCCTGCAACCCCACCGGCGCCCAGCCGCACACCCTGACCGAGACGAAAGACGGCAACGACCCCACCAAGTTCGTCTACGACGCCGCCGGCCACCTGCTCATCCGCACCGCCAACAGCGGCAACAACCAGACACTGAAGTGGGACAGCGAGGGCCGGCTGGCCCAGGTCACCACGACCGGCACCAACGCCGGCACCACCAAATATCTGTACGACGCCGACGGCAACCAGCTGATCCGCCGCGATCCCGGCCGGACCAGCCTGTTCGTTGGTGACGCCGAGATCGTGGCCGACACCGCGGCGACGCCGGCCGCTCTGCTCGGCGCGGTCCGGACGTACAACCACGGTGGTTCCGGGGCGGTCGCCATCCGTTCGAGCCTGCCGGGCGGTGGTGCCCACTACCTGTTCGGCGACCGGCACGGGACGGGGACCCTGGCGATCGACACCACCAGCCTGGAGGTGTCACGCCAGCAGAACAAGCCGTACGGCGAGGACCGGGCCACCGCGAACACCACGGCGTGGCCGAACCTGACGCGTGGCTATCTGAACGCGCCGAGGGATCTCAAGACCGGCTACACCGACGTCGGCGCCCGCAAGTACGACGCCGCGCTCGGCCGGTTCATCAGCGCCGACCCGCTGCTGCAGACCGCCGACCCGGCACAGCTCGGCGGCTACACCTACGCCGGCGACAACCCGATCACCGGTTCGGACCCGTCCGGGCTCGGCCGGATCGACGGCGACCGTCCCGGCTGTGCTCGCGGCAACGGCGGTACCTGCGGCGGATACGTCCTGCCCGACGACGACGATGACGACAACGGCGGTGACGACGGAGGCAACACGGACCCCGCCGAGGTCGAAACCGACGGCTACGGCAACGGCAGCGTCGGCGGGGCGACCGTCACCACCGACCAGGTCGACGACATCTATGCGTACGGCAACCAGGTCAACTATGCCTACTTCATGTTCCGCGACAGCTGGGGCAAGAAGTGGGACGCCCTCGACGACAACGCCAAGCTCCTCTACATGATGGACTGGGCGTGTCAGCAGATGAACACGCACTGCACGACCGTCTACGCCAACGCGGTGCACGACGCCAACTCGGCCCGGGCCGCCGCCGCCCGGGGCGAGGACCCCGAGTTCGGGGCCATGATGAAGATGGCGGTCACCGAGGAGGGCGGCGCCAGCGCGTCGATGGTGGGCCGGGTGGTCGCCTCGTCCCGCATCTCGATGCGCAGCTTCGACGTCCTCGACGACCTGTCCAAGGGCAAGACCAAGGGCATCTGCCTCAGCAAGAACAGTTTCGCGGCCGGGACTCGTGTCCTGATGGCCGACCGGACGACCAAGCCGATCGACGAGGTGAAGGTCGGCGACGAAGTGGTCGCCACCGATCCGCGGACCGGCGAGACCAGCGCCCAGAAGGTCACCGACCGGCTGGTCAACACCGACACCGAACTCGTCGACCTCACCGTGGACGTCGGCGGTCGCTCCACCACGGTGCACACCACCAAGGATCACCCGTTCTGGGACCCGGAGCGGATGAAGTGGACCGGTGCCGGCAACCTCGAGGCCGGTGTCGCGCTCGCCGGGTCGGCGGCCACGGTCGATGGTTCGCGGGGGTTCGCCGGGCGGCAGACGATGTACAACCTCACGGTCGAGAACGTCCACACGTATTACGTGCTGGCGGTCGACTCGCCGATCCTCGTGCACAACGCGTGCGGTGACCCCACTCACGCCGACGAGTGCTACTGCAACTGGGACGACAACGTCATCCTGCGCCCCACGGTCGAGGCGGCCGAGGACGAGGCCGAGGACTTCACCAAGCACGCCATGCAGCGACTGGAAGACCGTGGCGTGTCGAAGGAGGACGCCGAGGCCGTTCTCTCGAAAGAGCCGTTCTCGTACGAACACGAGGGTCAGATCAAGTCCGGCTATTACGATCCCAAGACCAAAATCTTCGTCGCCAAGACGATCGACGGGAACGTGAACACTGTGATGACAGATGTCGACAAGAAGTACGTCAACCGCCTGCGAGCGACGAAGTGACCATCCGGGTCACATACGACGCGAAGGCCAACGCGGCGTACCTCTACCTCACCGATCCGCAGGCGGCACGGACGGTGGCGCGCATGTACCCGTGTGACCCGATCGACGTCGACGGCATGATCAATCTCGACTTCGACGCCGACGGCCGGCTGATCGGCCTCGAGGTGCTGGGGGCCAGCACGAAGCTGCCCCAGTACGTGCTCGATCAGGCGGAGAGGATCGACTGATCGGTGACCGCCCCGGCCTCGGCCGGGGCGGTCTTTCCCGCCGGGAGCGGGCGATGTCCCGCCTCCGGCTGGCGGCTCAGGGCAGGATCTGGTCGCCGATTGCGGTGGCGACGGCTTCGACCTGGGCCAGGCTGAGCGGGGTCTCGGGCTGCGCGACCGAGTTCTCGGGGTCGGTGCCGGGCACGATGAACTCGTTGTCGACGAAGACCAGCAACGTGCGCTTGTCGGCCAGTTCGACGGTTGCCTCGTGGCCCACGAACCCGGCCTGGCTCGTCGTGGTTCGCACCCGCTGCCGCCGCCCGTCCGTGCCCTTGCTCTCGGTGCACTTCTCCGGTGACGGGTAGCACTTGAAGTAGGTGTCCGGATCGAGGATCTTCGGGTCCGTCCCGCACTTGCTGAGGGTGCCGCCGTTGCACGGGTTGGCCGCGATGATGCTGAGCCTGATCGTGCCGCGCCGGCCGTCGAGGCCGATGCCCGTGCCGCCGAAGAACATCTGGTCCTGCGTGCGCTGCACCCCGTCTCCGGTGATCAGCGGCGGCTGGCCGTCCGGGGTCGAGTACGCGGGGTCGCCCTGCGCCAGCCAGTTCGCGTCCGGCGCCGTCTTGTGGACCGCGCCGTCGAATGCTTTCCGCAGCGACGCGGCGGTGGCTGTCTTCGCCTCCCGGTTGCTCGCGACGAGCCGGAAGCCCGGAGCCGGAGCCGGAGCCGGGGTCGTGGCCGTGGCCGGAGCCGTCGGCTCGGCGACCACCGGTGGTGCGGGCGCCGACGGGCTGATCACCGCGAACGCGGTAGCCGCGACGGCGACCGCGGCCAGCGGCGTACCGACGCGCACGAGAGTTCGCCGGCGCTTCTCACGCCGTACGATGCCCGGAATGTCGATTGTGCTGGGCGGAGCGTCCTCGGTCAGGTCCTCGAAGAGCTGCTGGGTCATGATGTTGTCCTTTCCGCGCGGCCTCAGCCGCGCAGTGCCTGTTCGTTGACGCGCAGGGTCTGTAGCCCGCGCGCCGTCTGGCTCTTCACGGTGCCGACCGTGACCTGCAGGATCTCGGCGGTCTGCTCCGCGGAGTAGTCGAAGTAGAACCGCAGGATCAGTACCGCCCGCTGGCGTGGACCGAGCTCCCGCAGGAGACCGGCCAGCGAGTCGCGGTCGGTGATCCGGTGGCCCGGGTCGACCGGCTGGTCCGGCAGGTGCTGCGCCGAGCGTTCGCGGCGCCACGGGCGGCGGCGTTCGCTGAGCCAGACGCGGGTGAGGATCCGCTGGGCGTACGCCTCGGGGTTGTCGGCCCCGCGCACGTCGCGCCAGTGGCGGTAGATCTTGGCGATCGCGATGGAGACGAGATCGTCGGCGGTGTGCCAGTCCTGGCACATGAGGTACGCCGAGCGACGCCATCGCTCCATCCGCTGCGCCACGAAGTCGTGGAACTCCTGGTCATCCACCCGGTTCGAACCCGCCTTCCGGGAGTCGGCTGCGTGCTGACAGGCGTACGACGCAGCAGCTCGACCGGAGGGTTGCACGACACGGCAAAGGCGGCGGCTGGTTAACCGAGTGTGATCATGGCCATGATGAGGAAGCTTCGTGGGGGTCCGGGTGCTGCCGCCTTCATGACCAGTTCTGCTCTCAAACCGGACAGCCCGCTGCTGCAGCCCGTCACCGCCGGTGCTCTGCAAGCGCCCAACCGGATCTGGATGGCCCCGCTGACTCGCAATCGGGCCGACGCGGACGGCACCCCCAATGCCCTGCAGGCCGAGTACTACGGCCAGCGGGCCGGTGCTGGTGTGATCATCACGGAGGGCAGTCAACCGTCCGCCGTGGGTCAGGGCTATCCGCGAACCCCGGGTGTGCACACCGACGCGCAGCAGCAGGGATGGCAGCGGATCGCCGAGGCCGTGCACGCCGGCGGCGGCCGGGTCGTGCTGCAGCTGATGCACGTGGGCCGGATCTCGCACACCAGCACCATCGGTGGCGAGACGCCGGTGGCGCCCTCGGCCGTGCGCGCCGCCGGTGAGGTCTACACCCCGGCCGGCCCGCAGGCCTTCTCCGAGCCGCGCGAGCTGGCCACCGACGAGCTGCCCGGCGTGGTCGCCGAATATGTCGACGCCGCCCAGCGGGCGGTGGCGGCGGGCCTTGACGGGGTGGAGCTGCATGCCGCGAACGGCTATCTGCTGCACCAGTTCCTCGCCGACGGGGTGAACCGGCGCACCGACCAGTACGGCGGTTCGGCGGAGAACCGCGCCCGCTTCGTCGTCGACGTCGCGACCGCGGTCAGTGCCGCGATCGGCGCCGACCGGGTCGGGATCCGGATCTCCCCGGCGCACCCGTTCAACGACATCTCCGAGATTGACGTTTCCGTGTACGAGGCGCTCACCACCCAGCTCGCCGAGCTGAACCTGGCGTACCTGCACGTACTGGCCGCCCCGGGCGACCCGATCATCGCCAAGCTGCGGGCGATCTGGCCGGGGACGTTCGTGCTCAACACCGGCTTCGGGGTGGAATCGGACCGCGACCAGCTCGAGCGCCTGGTCGCCGACGGCGTGGCCGACGCGGTGACCGTGGGCCGTCCGTTCCTCGCCAACCCGGACCTGGTGCGCCGGTGGACGGAGGGCACCGAGCTGAACGAGCCCGACCAGGACACGTTCTATGCCGGTGACGCCAAGGGCTACACGGACTACCCCGCGTTGCCCTGAGGGCGGGGCCGAGAGGGCCGCAGCCCTCTCGGCCCGAACTCAGACGATTCCGTACGCGCGGTAGATGGTTACCTCGGTGTAGGCACCGGTTGTGGTCGTTGCGCGGGCTCGCAGGGACACAGCCCCGGCGGCCGGGTTGGGGACCACGGCTGTCCAGGCTCCGTTGATCTTCTTGACCGGTACGGACTTCCAGGTCTTGCCGTCCGTCGACATCGTTGCGGTCACCGACTTGACCGTGGGGTTCTTGCCGGCCTTGATGTCCGACCACGACTTGCGGGTCAGCTTCAGCGTCACCTTTGTGGTGCTGCTCGGCTTTGCCTTGTTGTAGTAGTTCAGGTCGGCCGGGATCATCTGGAGCGCGTAGACCGGGGCGATCACGGTGGCCTTGGGCTTGACGTTGAAGCGGTACGTGGCGGTCGACGCGGTCGACAGCATGCCGGCCGGGTATTTGATCTCCGGGTAATACCTGGTCGACGCGTTGGTGAGGGTGTACCAGCCGGCCTTCTTCACCTTGTACGACAGGTAGGTCATCTCCGGCATCCAGCCGGTGTCCTTCTTCGTCTTGACCGTCTTGCCGCCGAACTTCAGCGTCGCGGTGGCCTTGTCGCCGCCCTCCACGCTCGAGCCGCGGCCGGGATAGTCCGGGTCCTCGAAACCATCATTCAGGTTGTACGAGAGGTAACCGTTCGACATGCTCGGCAGCAGCGAACCCGGGCCCCAGGCCGCGCCGTAGAACCGGAGGGCGTACGACTTGCCGGCGGCAACCGTACGGGTGGTCATGTAGCCGCCGATGTCCCAGCTCTCGCCGGTTTTCGTCACGGTCGCGAACTCGTCGGAGCGGATGTCCCAGCTGGTCGGCGAGAGGTGAATCTTCGAGGTGGTCGGCACCTCGCTGCTGACCAGTTCGGCGAAGAGATCCTGGCCGCAGCCCTTGGCGACCGGCTGGACGGCCACGTCGCTGAAGTTGGAGCCGCTCGGTCCGCGCCGGGATGCGACCGTGACGTGCGCCAACCCGGATCGGGCGAACGTGCGGGTGGGGCTGGCCGGCACGCCGGTGGTCTGGTTGAGCACGGCGTAGGCATCCGTCGTGCCGGAGAGGTCGGTCCACGAGCCGAGCGCGGCGAAACCGACCTTCTTCGAGGTGGTCGGTACGACGTACACCTGGTCGCCGCCGGCGTCGATGTTGTAGCTGGCGCCGGTCAGTGAGCAGATCCGGACGGAGATCTGTGAGAAGAGGCCGGTGGTGGCGGCCGGGCTCAACGCCAGGCTGACCCGCTTGCCCTTGCGGGCGTCGACGGTCAGTTTCGTCGAGCCGGAAACCTTCACGGCCGTGCCCGCGAGCGTGGTGGTGCCGCCGGTCGCGATCTGGCTCAGGACGGCGTACGTACCCTTGGGCAGCTTTTTGGCTTTGCCGGTTTTGGCGGTGTATTGGGCGCTGGTGTCGACGTTGACCACCGTCGCCGAGATGGTGGCCTTGGCGCCGGAGCGGTTCAGCGCGGTCAGCGTGAGGGTGTTGGTGGCGGCCAGCGCGACGCCGCCGGTGCTCAGCAGCAGGGCCGGCACCATGGCGGACAGGGCAAGCACCCGCCCGGTACGAGAAGGCATGAGGTTCCCCGTGAAAGTTCGAAAGATGTGCGTCGATCATTCACTGGCGACGGGTCGGCTCCGTATCGTCCTTTCGGACAGAAGCGGTGTGCCGGGATCTAAGACGGCCGATGTGCCTCGGCGATCTCCCGCAGTTCCCGGCCCTCTCGGATCCCGGCTTGCTGAACGCCGGTGACAACCTCGGCGGCGCGCCACCAGTTGGACGGAACGATGCGGCCCGAGGTGATTGCCAGCCGGGCCTCCGCGGCGGCCTCGTCGGGCTTGGCCGCGGCCAGCAGTGCCAGGCCAAGATCCAGTTGGGCCGAGGCGATTCGCCGTGGCCGGGCGGCCTCGGCCTGCAACTCGGTGATCACATCGCGCGCCACTGACTCGGCTGCCGGGTCGCCTGCCCAGGCCAGCGTCGTCGCCGCGTACGAATGGGCCTTGGCCGGGTCGTACTGATAGTGGTGCTCCGGATGATCTGGTGGGGTTCGCCCCTGGGCCAGGCGCTCCACGCGGGCGAGCATGCGGGCCGTCTCACGGCGATCGCCCAGGCGTGCCCACGCGCGCCCTTCCTGCGCGCAGGCCTGGATCAGGACCGACCCACCGGCAGGGGCGACAGCCTGAGCATGCTGGGAGAGCTGCAATGCCTGGCGGAAATCGCCGGAGGTCAGCACGTCCCACGCCTTTGTCTCCAGGCACCAAGCGGCGATCTCCCGCTGCCCGGTTTGCTCGGCCAGTTGCGCCGCGGTCTGGAGATAGGCGTCGGCGGCCGCGGTCTGCTGCAGGTCGATGTGCAAAGTGGCGCGCAGCAGCGCGAACCAACCGCCGATGACCAGCAGTCGCTGGTGCTGGGCGAGTGTTTTGCGGGCATCGATCAGTGTCGTGACGTAGACGAGGTGCCGGCGCACTCGCGGCAACAACAGGTCGGGCGGAACTCGCGCGTACGCCATGGCCATCGCGTCGGCAGCCCGCTCCAGTCGATCGAGCGTCTCGCTGCTCACGTCCGTCGCGCTCACCCGGCGGGCAAGTTCGAGTGCTTCCAGTTCGCCGTCATCGTCGATCGGCGCGTGGAGGGTTGCGGCCAGTCTGCCGCCGGCGCCGAGGAGTCTGTCCAGGTTGGCGGCGACGGCCGCGTTCGGTGGCTTGCGCCCCTTCTCCAGCTCCTCGATGTAGCTCTTGCCCTGGTTGGCGAGCTCGGCGAGGCCTCGGTAGGACAGGCCGCGCTCGGTGCGCAGGCGGCGGAGTTCGGCGGCAAATTGCTCGGTCATCGGCAGGTTTCCCGCTAGCGGTCATGGGCGGCAGGCGCGCTGGCATCGCCACCCACGACGCTACCCGCGCTGTCGTCGGCGAAGAAGACGAGCAGATGTTGCCCGATCTACTTAAGTTTCTTTACAGATATTGACGAAGGTTGTTCGCATTTGGTTTGGTCTATGCGTCGCGCGCGGTCCGAACGTTCCCTCGGCGCACGGAAGGTCCGCCATGAAGAAGAAACCCCTGCTCGCCCTGCTTGCCACCGTCACGCTGGGGCTGCTTGGCGTGGTGCTGCCGGTGACCATGTCCGAAGCCGCCGTCTCCTGCGTGACCGGCTACAGCAGCAGCCAGGTGTACACCGGAGGTATGACCGCCTCCTACAACAGCCACAACTGGACCGCCAAGTGGTGGACCCAGGGGGAAGCGCCCAGCACCGGCGGCTCCGGTGTCTGGCAGGACAACGGCGGCTGCGACGGCGGCAGCACCGGCGGCGGTGGAGGAGGGACCGCCTGCAGCTACCCGAACTGGGTCGCCGGGCAGTACTACGCGGTCGGCGCCATCGTGAAATACACGAACGGGCAGTTCTACCAGGCCACCCACGAGAACCCGGGCTACGACCCGACGATCAGCACCTGGTTCTGGTCCCCATATTCATGCACCGGTGGGGGAAATTCAGGGGGCACCAGCGGGTTCGTCGTCAGTGAAGCCCAGTTCAACCAGATGTTCCCGGGGCGGAACGGCTTCTACACGTACGCCGGCCTGACCGACGCCATGAAGAAGTACCCGGCGTTCGCCACCACCGGCAGTGACACCGTCAGGAAGCAGGAGGCGGCCGCCTTCCTCGCCAATGTCAGCCACGAGACCGGCGGGCTCGTCTACATCGACGAGATCAACACGGCCAACTGGCCGCATTACTGCGACACCTCCCAGCCGTACGGGTGTCCGGCCGGCCAGTCCGCCTATCACGGGCGTGGGCCGATCCAGCTGAGCTGGAACTTCAACTACTACGCCGCCGGCAACGCGCTCGGCGTCGACCTGCTCAACAACCCGGGCCTGGTCGGCACGAACTCGTCGATCTCCTGGCAGACCGGCCTCTGGTACTGGATGACCGGCACCGGCGCGGCCGGCACCACTTCGCACAACGCGATGGTCAACGGCCAGGGCTTCGGCACCACGATCCGGGCGATCAACAGCATCGAGTGCAACGGTGGCAACCCGGCGCAGGTGCAGAGCCGGATCAACCTCTACACGCAGTACGCCGGCGTCCTCGGCGTCTCCACCGGCGGCAACCTGAGCTGCTGACCGATCGGGCGGTGTTGCCGGTCGGCGACACCGCCCGCATCCGCCGAACCGATGATGGCGCCGTCCCGCATGATCAACCAGGTTGCTCAGGGTGGGACTGCTCGAAACGGATTTGGCGGCGGCGGATCGGCTGGCCGCCCATTTCATCGCCTCGCTCGGCAGCGATCTGCGGCTGCGCGAGGCGTCGTACGCCATCTCCCAGGCCGGTGGCGCCCCGCGGGATTTCGATGCGGCGCTGAAGAACACCCTGCGCGGCGGGGAAACCGGCCTCGACCGGCCGTGGTTCTGGCTGGCGGAGATCCTTGACCACCCGGCGGCGGCCGAGCGTCCCGAGCTCGTCGCCCGGATCGCTGTGGTGGTGCTGGTCTGGCACAACGACATGCGCGGCCGGGTCGGCATGGCTGACGTCAGCGACATGATGCTCGAGCCGCCGCCGATCGGGCTGGTCACCCGGATGCTGTCGGTCGCGGTCCGGCTTCTGCGCCACGCCGACGCGAGCCTGGTCCTCCAGGACGACATCACGGTGGGCTCGACGCTGTCGAGCTGCTGCCGCTACATCGCCGGGGCGACAACGGCATCCGACGACGTACGGCAGATAGCTCGTCATTTTCTGTCGTAGCCTCAGCGGCATGACCGAAAAGCAGACGCACACGCTCGCCCTTCCCGGGGTTGACCTGGTCTACGACGTCCGCGAGGCGGACGCGAACGACGGCCGCCCGGCGCTGCTCATGATCGGGCAGCCGATGACGGCGGACGGGTTCGGCGCGCTCGCTGAGCATTTCCCGGACCGGACGGTCGTCACCTACGACCCGCGCGGGCTGGGTCGCAGCGTTCGCAAGGACGGGCGCGACGACCTCAACCCGCAGGACCAGGCCGAGGACCTGCACGCGCTGATCGCGGTGCTCGGGCCGGTCGATCTGTTCGGCAGCAGCGGCGGCGCGGTGACCGCCCTCGAACTGGTCGCGAAATATCCGGACGACGTGCGCACGCTGGTGGCGCACGAGCCGCCGATCAACGCGGTGCTGCCCGACGCCGCGGCGGCCGAGCGGGCCCGGGCCGGCTTCCACGAGGCCTATCAGGCCAAGGGCAACGGCGCGGGGATGGCCACGTTCATCGCGATGACCGCGTGGCAGGGCGAGTTCACCGACGCGTTCTTCGCGCAGCCGGCGCCCGATCCGGCGATGTTCGGCATGCCGGCCGAGGACGACGGCGGCCGCGACGATCCGCTGCTGTCGAAGCGGTCGTGGGCGGTCACCGATTATCAGCCCGACGCGGCGGCGCTCACGGCCGCGCCGACCCGGGTCGTGATCGCGGTGGGCGAGGAATCGGCGGGCACCTACACCGCGCGTACCGCTGAAGGCCTGGCCAAACTTCTCGGCCAGGAGCCGACCGTCTTTCCGAGTCACCACGGCGGTTTTCTGGGCGGCGAGTTCGGCTACGCCGGCAAACCGGCGGAGTTCGCGGCCAAGCTGCGCGAGGTGCTTGCGGTCACCGCGTGAGGCGGCCGGATTGCAGGTGTACGACGTGGTCAGCGGCCTCGATGACGCGTTGGTCGTGGGTCGCCACGATGACCAGCGTGCCCGATTGAACGGCGGCGCGGAGGGCATCGAGCACCAGGCCGACGTTCTCGTCGTCCTGATGGGCGGTGGGCTCGTCGAGCACGGCCACGCGGGGCTCGAGAACGAGGGCTCGGCCCAGCGCCGTCCGCTGCTGCTCGCCGAGCGACGTGTCCTGGGCCGGCCGCCCGGCAATGCCGGCCAGGCCGAGCCGTTCGAGCAGTTCGTCCGGCCGGTGGGCGGAGCGCGGCGCGTTCTTCGCCCCGGCGGACCGCAGCGCGGCCGGAAGCAGCACGTTCTCGGCCACCGTCAGCGACGGCTCGAGCGCAAGCCGCTGCGGCAGGAGGGACACGGTGGCCCAATCCTGCGAAGGGACCAGCACCTCTCCGCTGGTGGGCTGCATAACCCCGGCGATCAGGTGGCAGAGGGTCGACTTGCCGGAGCCGGAGCGTCCGGCCAGGACGGTCAGCGTCGCCGGCTCCAGTGACAGGTCGATGTCCCGTAGGACGGATTCTCCGCCACGGACGTGGCTGACGTTGCGGACCTCGACGAGCGCCATGATCACTCCGGCCGGTGCAGTTCGACGTGGCCGTCGACGACCGTGACGACGACGTGGCCGTCGGGGAACAGCGGCAGCGCCTCCTCGGGCAGTTGCAGCCGGCCCTGCCCGTCGATCGTCGTGGTGTGTTCGCGGCCGTCCGACGCCATGCCGGTCAGCACCCCGTGGCGCAGGCGCAGCACGGTGTCGGAGGCCGCGGTGGCCCGCGCGTCGTGGGTGGCGAGCACGACGGCGCTGCCCTGTTCGGCGCGGGCCCGCAGCAGCCGCAGCACGAGCGCCGCCGAGTCGTCGTCGAGCTCTGCGGTCGGCTCGTCCGCCACCAGCAGCGCGGGAGCGCCGACGGCGGCCGCCGCCACCGCGAGCCGCTGCTGCTCGCCGCCGGACATGACGGCCGGGCGGGCGGTGGCGCGACGGCCCAGCTCGACCTCCTCCAGCGCGGCGAGGGCGTCGCAGCGCACCCCGCGCAGCCGGGCCATCTGCTCGATCTGGCCGCGCGCGTCCAGTTGCGGGAACAGGCTGTGCGTCGGTCGTTGCGCCACCCAGCCGATCTCCCGGCGGCGCAGCCGTTGCAGCCGCCGGCGGGACAGGCCGGCGACCAGCGTGCCCCGGTGTCGCAGCTCGCCGCCGGCCGGCCGTTCGCGCAGCGCCAGCAGGGCGAGCAGGGTGGACTTGCCGCTGCCGGACGGGCCGGTGATCGCGCTGATCCGGCCGCCGATCACGGTGACGTCGACGCCGCGCAGCGCCTGGGTCGGCCCGGTCGGGGCGGCGTAGAGCTGCAGGAGCTCGCGTCCGTGCAGGAGGGGCTCAGTCGTCACGGTAGGCGTCCTCCTCCGCGCTCCGCGAGCGCACCGTGGTCAGCGCCACGGCCAGGGCGGCGGCCACTCCCGCAGCGCCAAAGGTGATCACGAGGCCGAGTGCGGAGAGCTGGAAGGCGTAACGGGGGAGGAGGCCGGGCTGGTCGTCGAGCAGCCGCCCGCCGAGCGGGGCCAGCGCGGCCACCCCGGCGACCGCGGCGGCGAACCCGACCACCGCCAGCAGCACGAACTCCAGCGCCCGCGCCCGCTGGACCCGGTTGCGGCCGAGACCGACACGGGCCAGCATCAGGTCGGTGGGCCGGCGCAGCACCGCGGTGCGCTGGGCGTAGACGCAGAGGGTCAGGATCGCTAGCAGCGCCAGGTAACCGGCGATCGCGAGCTGGTAGCCACGGGTCCGCTCGGTCGCGATGTAGGTGGCGTCCTGGCGCAGCAGCGTCGCGCTGCTTGCCGACTCGGGCACCACCCCCTTCGCCGCCAGCACCGGTCCCACCGCCGTGCCGCTCCACAGGAAGGTGCGGAAGAGTTGCACGCCGACCGGCAGCCTGGTGCGGGGCCGCAGCCGGGGATCGTCCGGGCCGAGCTTGGCGAACATCGGCGTGGCGGCGACCACGTACATCGGGCGGCCCTGCATGCCGGGGAAGGCGTTGACCCGGGCGGCCACCTCCAGGTCCTTGGTGGCGTCGCCGACCGTCACCCGGATCGTGTCGACGTAGTTGGACGAGGAATCGCCGACCACGATCGCGCGGGCCGAGCCGCTGCCGTCCGTCTCGTCCGCGGTGCCCGGGTCGGCGGCCAGCGCGGCCACCGCCGCGCGGGCCGCGGCCAGGTCGGGGCCGTGCCCCCACATCGCCACGTCGAGGAATCGGGCCGGGTCGATGACCAGCAGATCCTTGCGGAATTCGTCGAGCGGGGTCAGCACGTCGCCGCGCCAGACCACAGTGTTGCCGGCCGGTAGCGGGGGAGTGCGCGCCCCGGGAACCGGCTCGTCCGGCGGCGCCCCGCGCAGCGGGTCGTCGGGCGGCACCGTCACCGCCGCGTCGTCGAGCTCCGGCGAACCGCCGCCCAGGACCGCGACGCTCTCGGCACCGGCGGCCACCGCGATCCGGTCGTCGGCGGAAATCGCGGTGGAGTCCATCGCGGACAGACCGAACAGCAGCATGCCGAGACCCGCGGTCACCACCGTGACGGCGAGCCGGCGTTCGGCGCCCCCCGCGCCCAGCCGGCGGCGAGCCAGCCAGACCACCGCCCGGCCCGGCGCGGACGGCAGCCGGGAACCGCCGGCGAGGCGCCCCGGCAGCCATCCGGCGAGCACCCCGACGGCCGCCAGGACCAGCAGCGGAACCAGCAGATCGACGCCCTTGGCACTGCGCCCGGCGCTGATCAGGCTGCCCGCGGCGACCAGGGCGACGACCACGACCATCGGGGCCCAGGGCAGCGGCCGCCGTGCGGTTGCCGGGGGCGACGGCCGTACCCGCCGAAGTGCCGCCAGCGCACCCACGCACCCAACCGTGAGCAGACCCGCCAGCGCAACCATGGCGCCGGTGGTCGCCGCAGGCCCGAGCGATTCGGCCAGAGCGCCCGGCGGACCCAGCCGGAGCACCAGTTGCCAGGCGGCCAGCCAGCCCAGAGCGGCGCCGAGGGCGGCCGGCAGCAGATGCTCGAGCAGCCAGAGCCCGCCGACCCGCAGCGGCGACATCCCGGCGGCGATCTCGTGCCGGATCTCCCGATCGCGGCGGCGGGCCGACAGCAACGCCACGGCCAGCACCGATGCGAGGCCGACCCCGTTCGCCGCCCACTCCACCGGCCGGGTCCGCTGCCGCACCGTCTCGGTGGTGGCCTGGGCGGTCGCGACGATCCGGCCGATGCCGCTGGCGAACCGCAACGCGAGCAGATCGTCACCGTTGGCCGGCGGCCGAGTCGCGTACTTGCGGCGGACCTCCTCCAGGCCGTCGGCGGTGCGTTTCGCCTCGGCGAGGGTCGCGCCGGGCGCGAGCGCCGCCTCGACCGACCAGAAGATCTGGTCATGCGTCGCCTGCGCCAGGCGTTCTACCGTCGGCACATCACCGACCAGGAGGTACGCCGGAAGCGTGCGGTACTCGGTGTCGTCGGGCAGGTCGCTGCGCCGGAGCCCCCACTTGGGGCCGGTCGGCAGTCGCCCGGCGCCGTCGACCGCGTAGACCCCGCCGACCGGCACCGACACCTGCACCGGCTTGGCCCGGTTGCCGACCTGCAGGGCGAGCACGATCTGGTCGCCGGGACGCACGCCCAGCTCGGTGGCCATCGGCTGGGGGAGCCAGAGCCCATCCTGCCCGGCCGGGGTGCCGACCAACTCCTCGGCAGGCGTTCCGACCGCGAACAACCGGCCGCGCTCGTGCTTGCCGCCGGCGTTGACCGTGAAGCTCCAGAACTTGGGCGCGGCCAGCTCCGCGCCGATCGACCCGCCGGTCATGTCCGGCTCGGTCAGGCCCGGCACCCGGCGCAGGTCGGCGACGACCGACTGCTGGTCGAAGCTCTTCGGACCGACGTCGGCCGACATGCGCACGACCGCCGCATCGCTCTGCCGGGCCGCCGCGACCTCGCCGAGGCGCACCCGGAAGGCGGCGTTGTCGGAGGCCTCGGCGAACATCTGGCCCGCCGCACCGGCCGCGGCCAGCACTCCGAAGGCGGCGACGATCAGCAGGGACCAGGCCCGCTGACGTAGTCCGCCCAGAACCGCGGCCGAGGTGAGGCGGTCGACGAGCATGATCCCCCGAAGCTAATACATCGTCGCTCGCCGTGCTGGCCCGGTCGCTTATGGGCACTTAGTCCGCAAAGCCTTCTGCGCTATCGTTACCGCCGCTCTGTCAGCCTGTCGCGAGGAGAGCTGCGGTGTTGCGGATCGAGGGCCTCGGATCGTTCCGCGCCTACGTCGACGGCGACGAGATCGACCTCGGGCCGCCCAAGCAGCGGGCCGTCTTCGCGGTGCTCGCGCTGTGCGCCGGGTCGACCGTTTCCCGGAGTCAGCTCGTCGACGCGATCTGGGGCGAGGCGCCGCCGGCCACGGCGGCGGGCAGCCTGCACACCTATCTCTCCGGGCTGCGCCGCGCGCTCGGGCCGGCCCAGGACCGGTTGGTCAGCAGCCGGGCCGGTTACTGCCTGCGGCTGGAGCGGGACGAGTTCGACGTCACCGCCGCCACCGAGAGCGAGACCTGGCCCGCGGGCACGCCCTTCGTCGGAGTTCCCGGGCCGTACGTGGCGCAGGCCCGCGACCGGCTGATCGGGTTGCGGCTGCAGGCGTTGATCGGGCACGCCGAGGGAGCCACTTCGGGCACTCTTCCGGGCGTGATCGACCGGCTGCTCGCCGAAATCCCGGCGCACCCGTTCGACGAGCGGCTCCGCGGCGTGCTGATGACCGCGCTGCACCGGGGCGGCCGCACCGCCGACGCCCTGGCCCAGTTCGAGGAGCTGCGCCGCACGCTCGCCGCCGAGCTGGGCATCGGCCCGTCCCCGGCCACCCAGGCGATCCACGCCGAGATCCTGGCCGACGACCGCCTGGCTTCGCCGCCACTGCCCGCGCAGCTCCCGCACGACAACGACGCCTTCGTCGGGCGGACCGAGGAGTTGCTGACCCTGCTGGCGCCCCGCCGGCGGATCGTCATGATCGTCGGGGTCGGCGGGATCGGGAAGACCACCCTCGCCGTCCGGGCCGGGCACCTGCTGCGGGACAGCTATCCCGGCGGTCAGGTCTACATCAACCTGCGCGGATTCGACCCGTCGCACGCCGCGCTCACCCCCGAGGCCGCCCTGCACCAGTTGCTGACCTCGATCGGCGCGAAGAACGTGCCGAGCGGCCGCGAGCAGCGGGCCGCGCTGTGGCGCAGCATGCTCGCCGACCAGCGGATGCTGCTGGTCCTCGATAACGCCGCCTCCACCGAGCAGGTCGAGGACCTGCTGCCCGGCAGCGGCGACTGCTTCGTCGTGGTGACCAGCCGCAACCGGCTCTCCGGGCTGGCCGTGCGGCACTCGGCGCATCGGATCCTGCTCGGCCGGCTCAGCGACGACGAGTCGGTGAGCCTGCTCAGCACCCTGATCGGGGCCGACCGGGTGCGCGCCGAGCCGGACTCCGCCCGTCGTCTTTCGCAATTGTGTGATCGTTCACCGTTCGCCCTGCAGATCGCGGCCGAGCAGGTCGTGTCGACCGCGGGAGTGGCCATCACCGACGTGGCCCAGCAGTTGGCCGACGTGCAGCACCGGCTGGACGCGCTGCAGTTGGCCGACGACGCGCTCTACTCCGTACGCGGCGTCCTGTCCTGGTCGTTCGCGGCGCTCGGCGCTGATGAAGCCCGTGCGTTCCGCCTCCTCGGCGTCTTTCCCGGGCCGAGCGTGACCGGCCCGAGCGCGGCGGCGCTGTTCGGCTCGGACGTCGAACGGGCCGAGACCCTGCTCGACAAGCTGTGCGCGCTCTGCCTGCTGGAACAGGACGACGATCGGTACACCATGCACGACCTGGTCCGGGCGTACGCCGCGGAACTCGCCGGCGAGCTCACGCCGGACGACCGTGGGGCCGCGCTGGCCCGGGCCCTCTCCTGGTACCGCGCCAGCCTGTCCAAGATCGGCGATCGCGAGGTGGGCCGCGGCGCGCCGACCGAGCCGCCGCAGACCGACGTCCCGCCGGTTCTCTTCGCCGGGCAGAGCGAATCCCTGCGCTGGTGCGGCATCGAATGGCAGAACATCGCCGCGCTGGTCCGGCGGGCCGGCCGCAACGGGCAGTACGGCGCGGCCTGGCACCTGACGCTCCTGCTGTTCGACTACTTCTACGCGGCCGGTCGCCCCCTCGAATGGCTGGAGCTGCTGCGGGTCGGCATGCGCGCCGCCGAGAACGACGACAACCAGGTGGCCCGCGCGATGATGTTCAACCACCGCAGCGTCGCCTATTCGCGGCTCGGGCAGAACGACACCGCGGTCGAGCAGTTGCGCCTCGGTCTCGAACTGCTCGACCGGCCGGCCGACTGGCAGCACCGGATCAGCCTGCTCGGCAATCTCGCGTCGACGCTGCGCGAGGCCAAGGAGTACGACGCGGCCCGGCAACCGGCCCAGGAGGCCCTCGAACTCGCCCGCCGGGAGGGCATCGACTACTACCTGGCCGCCACCCACGACGTGCTCTGCGAGCTCAACGCGGAGACCGGGCGGTGGGCCGAGGCGATCGAGGAGGGCCTGCCCGGCCTCGACTACGCCCGCAAGTCACGCAGCCAGCTCGTCGAGGCGAACCTGCTGATCAACATCGCGCTGGCCCAGCACGGTCTCGGCCGGCAGGAGCTGGCCGAGGAGACATTCGCCCAGGCGCTGCGGATCAGCGAGGAGGCCGGCGACCGCTACCACGAGGGGCTGGCCCTGTTCGGCCTGGCCCGGCTGGGTGCGGGCGCCGGCCTGGCCCGCCGCGCGCTGGCCCGCTTCGAGGAGCTGGACGCCGAGGAGGCGGGCGAGGTCCGCGCCTATCTGGCGGCTTTAACTTAAGCCGTACGCTGCCAGATCAGCACCGCCTCGACGCGGTTGCGGGCGCCCAGCTTCGTGAAGATCCGGTTGACGTGGTTCTTCACCGTCTTCGGCTGCACCCGGAGCAGGCCGGCGATGTCGGTATTGGACCGGCCGCGGCTGATCCAGTCCATCACCTCGGCCTCCCGCGGCGACAGCGGGCGACGTTTCCTCTCCACCGTCTTGCGACCACTCGGCACCAGCGCGAGCCGATATCGAGCGGTGGCCGGGTCCCGGCGCCGCGTGTGCGGACCGGCCAGCCCGTTGAGGGCCTCGGCGAGGGCGCCGCTGGCGGGCGCGACACCGCTGCCGGGGGTGACGACGACGTCGACCGAGGGCAGGCCCTCGATCTCGACGTCCAGGCCTTTGCTGGCGAACTCGTGGCGGATGTGCGCGAGGATCTCCGGACTGGAGATCGCGATGCGCACCTTGCCACCCGGTTTGGGGGGAACCGTGATCACGACGCAAGTTTGAAGCGCCGTTCTTCACGAATCCTTCATGCGTCCAATTCGGGCAAACTGAGCAGGCCCGTTTCGAGCGTGCTGTCGGCGTTCACGGTGAAACGCCACGTCGCGTCCTCGACACCGACAGCGACCACCGCCCACCGTCGCAACGGCTCGCTGAGCAGCCGTTCGACGTGATAGGTGTCGCGCCCCAGCGGCCGGTCGGCGAACAGCAGGATTCCGGTCGCCTGGTCCAGCACCGCCGAGACCTCGACGAGGCGGGACACGTCCCAGCCACCGAAGTCGGTGTCCGGCGGAAAGCCCACCCGGATCACCTGCGCGCCGGCCGACCACGGACTGGTGGTGAGCCGCCGCGACCACGAGCGGACCAGGTTGCGGGCCCGATCGGGATCGCCCTCGACGCTGATCAGGCCGTCCGCCTGGGCGAGGTTGAGCAAAAGCCGGCCAGTGCCGGTGTCGCCGGCCGAGACCAGCAAGGGATAGGGCTCCGGGATCCGGTCGTCCACCACCGCCGTCTCCAGCCACGGCAGCGCCGCCAGCCAGGTGCGGCCGAAGTCGGCGACCTCCCAGCCCGGCGGTGGCATCTCGTCCGGTGTGGTCAGCCGCAGCGTCACCGACTCCGGGCCCAGAATCACCGCGCCGACCGGTGGGACCGGGCGGAACTCCGCGCATCCGGCCGCCAGGACGCGCAGCGCATGGTCGACGATCCAGGCTCCACTTCTCACGCCGGAATCGTCAGCGGCGTGGTCCCGGCTGTCAACGCGGGACCTGGGCCCATGGGCCCACATTCGCGCACTTCGATCTGGACCGCGCCCGGGAAGGGTTCCTACGTTGGGCAGCGTTGATCGAACTTCTCGAAGGGACCACCCGATGGCGAACCTCAACATCACCTACACGGAGATGTCGGACAGCGCGACCCGGATGCGCAACAACAAGAACGAGATCGACTCCCGGCTCACCGAGTGCAAGGGGATCGTGGACAACCTGACCGGCTCCGGGTTCGTCACCGACCAGGCGTCCGGCAAGTTCGACGAGGTCCACACCGAGTTCGTGAACGCCGCGAACGAGCTGATGGAGAACCTCGACCTGCTCTCCGAGTGGCTGGACAAGGCGGTCGAGGCGCTGCGCGACATGGACACGCAGCTGGCCGGCTCGCTGAACAAGTAAGACTGCCGTGCGCATGCTGATCACGCTCGCGGCGCCGGCAACGTCGCCCGAGACGTGGTCGGCCGACGTGGTCGTGGACGCCGACCCCGCCACCCCGGTGCGGGACATCGTCAAGAACCTGCTCGACAGCCTCGACGTGTCCCATGCGCAGGGCCGGATCCACCTCGACGACCGGCCGCTCGACCTCGACCTGCCGTTGTCCGCCAGTGGCGTGCACGACGGTTCGGTGCTGTGGGTCGGCGGGCCGGGCCCGGCGCCGTACGCGACCGGCGGTCTGGTCACCATCCGGGCCGTGACCGGCGCCGGCGCCGGGCGGATCTGGTCGCTCGGCCCGGGCGAACACCGGGTCGGCTCGGCCGCGAACTGCACCGTCCGGCTGGATGATCTGCCGCCGGTGGCGGTGGTCGTCCGGGTCACCTTCGACGCCGACGTGCACGTCCGCGGCGTCGCCGGCGGCTTGCTGCTGGACCGCGAAGAGTTGGCCGCGGACGAGGCCGACTGGCGGCAGACCGCGCAGCTGATCGCGGGCGCCACCGCTCTGGAAGCGCACCCGGTGCTGGTCCCGGACGCGATGATCGAGCCGTCGCCGGACAGCGAGTACCTCGACTACAACCGCCCGCCGCGGCTGCTGCCGCCGGTCCGCCCGGACCGGTTCAAGATCCCGCAGGAGCCGAAGGCGCCGAACCCGAACGCCCTGCCGTGGCTGGCCGCCGCGCTGCCGGCCGCGTTCGGCATCGTCATGTCCACCGTGCTGCGCAACCCGATGTACCTGATGTTCGCGGCGATGTCGCCGGTCATGGTGCTCGGCAACTGGTGGCAGTCGCGCCGTCAGGGCGGTCGCACTTATCGCACCCAGGTCGCCGAGCACAAGGCGCGGGTGGCCGCGATCGAGGCCGACATCGCCGAGACGATCGTGCTGGAACGCCACGACCGCCGGGTGGCCAGCCCCGACCCGGCCGAGCTGCTGATCGTGGCCACCGGCCCGCGGTCCCGGCTGTGGGAGCGGCGCCGCACCGACCCCGACCACCTGATGGTCCGGATCGGCGTGGCCGACCTGCCCAGCATGATCAAAGTGGACGAGGCCGGCCAGGACCGGCGGCAGGACCGGCAGCTGTACGACGTACCCGTCGCGTTCTCGATCGTGCAGGCCGGCGTCGTCGGCGTAGCCGGCCGCGCCGAGTGGCCGCGCCGCCTCGCCCGCTGGCTGGTCGGCCAGCTCGCGGTCGCGCAGAGCCCCCGTGACCTGCAGCTCTACGTGCTCACCGACCCGTCCGGCGGCGAGGTGTGGGAGTGGGCCGCCTGGCTGCCGCACACCCGCCCGCTGCTCGGCCAGCAGACCCTGACCCTGCTCGGCACCGACGCCGAGACGATCGCCCGCCGCATCGCCGAGCTGAGCGAGCTGATCGAGGCCCGCCGCCAGGCCCGCCTGACCGCCGGCTCGCAGGTCGCGTTCGGCGACCCGGACGTGGTCGTGGTGCTGGACGGCGCCCGCCGGCTGCGCTCGCTGCCCGGCGTGGTCTCGATCCTGCTCGGCGGCCCGGCCGTCGGTGTCTACTTCATCTGCGTCGACAGCGACGAGCGCACCCTGCCGGAGGAGTGCACGACCGTGGTGGTCGGCGGCGACGGCCTGCCCACCACCCTGCGCCAGCAGCGGGCCGCGATGATCGAGGGCATCCGGGTCGACGAGGTGGTCGACGACTGGTTCCCGACCACCGGCCGGCGGCTCGCCCCGGTCCGCGACGTCAGCGACACCCACGCCGACGCGGCGCTGCCACCGGCCGCGCGCCTGCTCGAGGTGATCGGCCTGGAGGATCCGTCGCCCGCCGTGATCAGCGGCCGGTGGACCGCCGCGCCGCGCAGCACCCGGGCGGTGGTCGGCTACAGCCTGGACGGCCCGTTCGCGCTCGACCTGGTGCAGCACGGCCCGCACGGCCTGGTCGCCGGCACCACCGGCTCCGGCAAGTCGGAGTTCCTGCAGACCGTGGTCGCGTCGCTGGCCGTGGCGAACCGCCCGGACTCGATGAACTTCGTGCTCGTCGACTACAAGGGCGGCGCCGCGTTCAAGGACTGCGTCGACCTGCCGCATACCGTCGGCATGGTCACCGACCTCGACACCCACCTGGTCGAGCGGGCGCTGACCTCGCTCGGCGCCGAGCTGACCCACCGGGAGCACCTGCTCGCCGCGGTCGGCGCCAAGGACCTCGAGGACTACCTCGACTACTCGACCCGGCGGGCGGTTCCCGAGGCCATCCCGCGGCTGCTGATCGTCATCGACGAGTTCGCGTCGATGGCCCGCGAGCTGCCCGACTTCGTCACCGGCCTGGTCAACATCGCGCAGCGGGGCCGGTCGCTCGGCATCCACCTGATCCTGGCCACCCAGCGCCCCAACGGCGTGGTGAACGCGGAGATCCGCGCCAACACCAACCTGCGGATCGCGCTGCGGGTGACCGACGCGGGGGAGAGCGCCGACGTGATCGACGCCCGCGAGGCGGCCAGCATCTCGGCGGCGACGCCGGGCCGCGCGTACGCCCGGCTCGGGCACAGCTCGCTGATCCCGTTCCAGACCGGCCGGGTCGGCGGCCGCCGGCCACAACAGAACGCGGCCGAGGTCGTGGTCGCGCCGTTCCTGCACCAGGTGGGCTGGCAGGACCTGGGCCGTCCGGTGCCGCAGCGGCCCCGGGTCGCCGGCGAGGCCGACGAGGCCACCGACCTGTCGGTGCTGGTCGGGGTGATCCGCCAGACCAGCGACATGCTCGGCCTGCGCCCGCAGCGCCGCCCGTGGCTGCCGGCGCTGCCGCTGGTGACGGTGGCCGACCTGGAGTCCTTCACCTGGGGCGTGCAGGACCTGCCGCGCACGCAGCAGCAGGTGCCGCTGACGATCGACCTGGACACCTTCGACCACCTGCACATCGTCGGCGCGCCCCGGACCGGCCGGTCGCAGGCGCTGCGCACCATCGCCACCGCCGCGGCCTCCGTCTTCAGCGTCGCCGACCTGCACCTGTATGGCCTGGACTGCGGCAACGGCGCGCTGCTGCCGATGACGAGGTTCCCGCACACCGGCGCGGTCGCCCAGCGCACCGACGTGGAGCGGTCCAGCCGCCTGCTGCGCCGCCTGCACGAGGAGGTGCAGCGCCGGCAGCGGCTGCTCGGCGAGGGCGGTTTCGCCGACGTGACCGAGCAGCGCGCGGCCAGCCCGGCTGCCGAGCGGCTGCCGCACATCCTGCTGCTGCTCGACCGCTGGGAGGGGTTCATGGGAACCCTCAGCGAGCACGACAGCGGCAGCCTGCTCGACCTCGTCTACATCCTGATGCGCGAGGGCGCCAGCGCCGGCGTGCACCTGATCGTGGCGGGTGACCACAGCCTGCTCAGCGGCCGGATGAGCTCGCTCTGCGAGGAGAAGCTGGTGCTGCGGCTCTCCGACCGCAGCGACGCCACGATGGCCGGGCTCAACCCGCGCAAGATCCCGGAGAACCTGCCGCCCGGCCGCGGCTACCGCGCGAACAGCGCGACCGAGGTGCAGGTGTCGCTGATCGCCGCGGACCCGAGCGGCCCGGCGCAGGTCGCCGCGATGCACGCGATCGCGCTCCGGCTCGCCGAGCGCGAGGAGGCCGTGCCGCGCGAGCTGCGGCCGAACAAGATCGCCGTGATGCCCACCGGGCTCACCTTCGAGCAGGCCTGGACCCAGGTGCGGCCGCGGCCCGGCTTCGCGCTGATCGGCGTCGGTGGCGACGAGCTCGCGCCGGTCGGCATGGACCTGCTCACCGACCAGCCGACGTTCCTGATCGCCGGCCCGTCCCGCTCCGGCCGCAGCACCGCGCTGCGCGTCATGGCCGAGTCGCTGCTGCGCTCCGGCAGCGAGTTGGTCATCGGCGCGCCGATGCGGACCCCATTGACCGAGCTGGCCGGTCGCCCCGGCGTGCGCGGCGTCATCAGCGGGGACAGCCCCACCGAGGACGAGTTCGCCGCGCTGCTCGATCCCGGCGAAGGGACCGGCGAAGGGCCGGGCGACGGCCACGTCGTGCTTCTCATCGACGACGCCGAGGCGTGGCGCGACGTGCCCTGCCGGGACTGGCTGCGCACCTTCGTCCGCAGCGCCTCCGGCCGGCAGCGGGCGATAGTCATCGCCGGTGAGATCAACTCGGTGGCGATGGGCTTCTCCGGCTGGCAGGTGGAGGTCAAGAAGAACCGGCGCGGCGCGTTGCTCTCCCCGCCGACCCTCAGCGCCGGCGACCTGGTCGGCGTCCGCCTGTCCCGGGCTCACCTGGCCGAGCGGGTGGTGCCCGGAAGCGCCCGCGTGCACCTGGGCGACGGCAGCCTGCAGACCATTCAGATTCCGAGCGTAGAAGCGGTGATGTGATGGCCGACATCGTGGTCAAGGACCTGGCCGACCTGGCCCGGGACCTCAGCGAGCTGATCGGGCAGTTCGAGGGCGCGCTGGACTTCCAGGACGAGTTCAAGGGGCACTGGGGCCAGCTCAACGCGAACCTGTCGATGGGCGACTTCGCCGACAACTGGACCGGCAGCCGCGACAAGATGGTCGAGGCGATGAAGAAGTTCCGCGACTCGGTCGAGGGCGCCGACCAGGCCTGGGCCGAGGCCGAGGCGAAGATGTCGGCCAGCCTCGACGAGGGCCAGAAGTGAGCCGGCTCAGCACGCTCAAGTCGGCCGACCCCGCCGAGATCGACGCGGCGCAGAAGCGCTACGAGCACATCTCGATGACCATCGACGACGCGGTGGCGAAGCTGCAGAAGATCGTCGACGCCGGCGACGAGGGCCTGCGCGGTCAGTGGGTGGAGCCGCTCAAGGAAGACGCGCAGTCCCTCAAGGACAGCCTCAGCAAGGCCGCGGTGCGCTACCGCGACGTGGCGAACGAGGCCAAGAAGTACGAGCCGGACCTGCAGCACGCGATCGACGAGGTGGGCGCGGCCGAACGGGACGAGTCGACCGGCACGGATTCGCTCTCCAAGGCCAACATGCTGCCCGATCCGCAGAAGGACGAGCACGGCAACATCCCGCCCGAGGAGCAGCAGAAGGGCGCCGACAAGACCCGCGCGCAGGACGAGGCGAACGCCGACATCACCGCGGCGAAGAACCGGCTGAACTCCGCGCTGGACGCTCTCGACGTGGCCGGCAAGCGCTTCGGCGATGCGGTGAACGAGAAGCGGTACAACGACGGCCTGACCGACAAGATCAACTGGCGGGTGATGGCCATCTTCAAGAAGATCAGCGAGATCTTCGGGATCATCGCGATGGTCCTGACCGCGCTGGCCTTCCTGATACCCGGGCTCAACGTGCTCGCGATAGCCGGGTTCGCGGCCGGCGCCGTACTCCTGGTGGCCGACAGCATTCTGCTGGCCGGCGGCGACGGCAGCGTGCTCAGCGTCGTTCTCGACGCGGTCGGGCTCGGCTTCGCCGGCCTCGGCGCGGCGTTCGGCGCGTTCGGCAAGTCGATCGAGGGCTTCACCAAGTTCCTCAAGGGCCTGCCCTACCTGAAGTTCAAGCCGGTCCTCGGCCCGAACGGCCAGATCATCGAGCTGTTCGACTTCACCAAGCCGCTCATGATCGGGGCCGGCAAGCCCGGCTTCTTCGACATCGCGAAGAGCTGGCTGAACGGCCTGTTCGACCTGAGCTCGCTGAAGAACCTCGGCTTCCTCAGCAGTCTCGGCAGCTTCGGCAGCCTGTTCAGCGGGCTGGCCGGCGGTCTCAAGTGGATCTTCGCCTCGTGGGGCGGCTTCAACCAGATCTTCAACCTCGCGGCCGGCCTGATCATCGCGGGCCTGCAGGCCACCTCCAACCCCGCCTTCGAGAACGCCTGATGACCGCGCCACGGATCGACCTCGACATCTCCTGGTACTGGGATTACGTGCCGCCCGCCGCCGACGAGGTGTGGACCGCCACGGTGCACGACCTGCTCTCCGAATGGGTGGGCGCCAAGGTGGCCGCCGCCCGGGCGGCCTGGCCGGCCGACGCCGACGAGGAATTCCCGTTCACCGCCGAGGACATGGGTGCGGCGGTGGCCCGCGACCTGGTGGAGCGGGCCGGCTCGCTGGAGACGAACTGCCGGCTGATCTGGGGCGCCGGGTTCGTCGGCGACGACCCGCGCTGGCTGCCGCTGCTCGTCCTGGCGGAGTTCCGCGAGGCCCGGCCGGAAGACCCGGCCTATCTCATGGCCACGGTGGGTGCGGACGGTTTTCCCGATGACGTACGGGCGCCGCAGGTCGACTACGTGACGACCGAAAAAGGCGATGGCGTACGGGTTTTCGCGCTCGCCCGATCCGAGGGCGAGGGCCTGCACGGCCGGGTCAACGCCGCCCTGCGCCTTCAGATCGCGGCCGGCGAGGTCGACGTCCTGCTGAGCACCCGGGTCAGCGGCCTGGACAAGCTCGCGGTGATCGGTCCCGGAGTGGAATCGATCATGCACATGATCGCCGCCGACCCGCCACAGTTCCGTTCGCCGGAGGTCTCATGATCGACTTCGAGCTCATCGTGCCCGAGGGCTGGGTGCACGTGCCCACCACGCCGGGACTGAGCAAGGTCCGGGAACGCACCATCGAGGCGATCGTCCGGCACGCCCTGCCCGACACGCTGCCCCGCGACAAGGCCGGCCCGTGGCGGCGCATGCTCCGCCAGGAGCTCACCGTCGCCACCGACGAGGCGGAGCGCCAGGGTGCCCGCGCGGTCGTGCTGCCGGTGACCGAGATGCACGGCATGCGGATGCCCGGCACGCTCCTGCTGTCGGTCATCGAGGACACCGACACCCCGGCCGGCCCGCGGTCGGTGCTGGACGCGATGCTCGCCGACGCCGGCCCGGACGGGATGGCGCTGGAGATCGACGGCAACCCGGCGGTCCGGATCCGCCAGGTCGTCGACAGCGGTCCGATCAAACGCAAGGCCCCAGCCGTACGCGTCAATTATTTCGTTGCCGCTCCCGGCGCACCCGGCGTCTGGGGAGTCCTGACCTTCACCGTCCTGAGCGACGGTGACGTCGACGCCGAGCCGGTGCGGGCGATCGTCCTGCTCTTCGACGCGGTCGTCGGCACCCTGCGCTGGGCCGACGACGTGGCCGTCCCGACCGAGGAGGAGTTGCTCGCACATGGTCCGGTTGCCTAGGCCGAGCCGTCCGGTGGTGCTGGGCGTCGTTCTGGGACTGGTCGTCCTGACCGCGGCCGGCGGTTTCGCCGCCCGGCAGGCGGCCAACGCCGCCGCGCCGCTCGCCGGCAACCAGCTCTCCGCCCCGGACGTGCGGATTCTGGTCAGCGCCGCGTCCTCGTGCAGCGCGCTGACCCCGGCCCGGCTGGCCGGTCAGGTCATGGTCGCCTCGCACTTCGGCAGCCGGCCGGTCGACGAGATGAGCGACGGCGGCGCGACCGGCGTGGCCGCGCTGACCCCGGCGCAGTGGCAGGAGAACGTGCCGTGGTCCGGCGCCGACCCGGCCGACCGCTCGGCCGCCATCACCGCCCTCGCCCACCTCACGTGCCGGCTCGTCGGGCAGGCCCGCACGGTCAAGCTGACCGAGGACCCGTGGCGAGTCGCGCTGGCCGCGCACAAGGTCGGCATGGAGAAGGTGGTGGCCGCCGGCGGCATCCCTGACGACGCCAAGGACTACGTGGACAAGGTGGAGCGGTACGCCGCCTGGTACACCCTGCAGCCCGCCCTCGCGGTGGCGCCGACCGCCGGCTCCTCGACCGGGGCGGTGCCCGACGCGTACGTGAAGGTCGTCGCCGACGCCGGGAAGATCTGCACCGACATGCCGCCCGCCCGGATCGCCGCCCAGATCATGCTGACCTCCGGCTTCAACCCGGCCAAGGTCGGCGCGACCGGCGAGCAGGGCATCGCGCAGTTCCTGCCGCACGTCTGGTCGTACACCGTCCAGGACGCCGCCACCAAGTCGCCGTGGGACCCGTCGGTGGCCATCCCGGAGCTCGCCCGCACCATGTGCAAGCTGCTCGAACGCGCCGGCGGTCAATACCCGGCCGCGCTGACCGCGTTCAACCCCGGTGCCACCACGTCGGCCGAGGCGATGACCAAGGCGCAGACCGAGTACGCCAAGGACACCCGCCTGCAGCTGCCGAAAGCGGGGCCCACCACCACGGCGCCGTCCTCCGCCGCCGCCCCCTCGTCCGCAAAACCCAAGCCGAGCAAGACCTCGCCGACCCCGTCCCGGGACCAGCCGGCGATCAAGGCCGCCGACGTCGGCGGGCACAACAGCTACGGCCCGTACTTCATCCTGAACTTCGCCACCAAGATGTGCATCGACCTGCCCGGCTACGGCGCGGGCACCCGGGACGGCCCGGTCGCCCAGTTCACCTGCGCCAAGACCGGCGACGACAACCAGGAGTGGACGTTCGAGCCGCGCGGGGTCGACGGCGACGGCTTCGAGCTCTACTGGATCCGCAACCCCGAAGACGGCTTCTGCATCGATCCGCCCACCGCCGAGGCGGTCGCCTCGGGCACCGAGCTGAACGAGTCGGGCTGTTTCGACCAGGACAACCAGTACTTCCGCCTGGAGCCGAAGCGCTCCGCGAACGGCTTCACCTACTACTGGCTGCGCAACACCGTCGCCGGCATGTGCATCGACGTGCCCGGCTCCGGCGACGGCGGTGCCAACGCCCGGCTCGCGCTGGTGCCCTGCCTGGCCAACGACGACCACGACTGGGCCCTCGTGCAGAAGTCGGAGTGGTGACGATGAAGCTTCCTTTCTTTCTTCTGGCCGTCATGCCGATCTTCCTGGCGACCCCGGCTCAGGCCGCACCGTCCGCGAACCAGATCTATTACACGGTGGCCGCTTCCCGGCAGGGTTCGCCGGAAGACCTGTGGGAGATCGCCACCCGCTTCCTGGGCAGCCCGTCGCGGGCGAGCGAGATCCTTGAGCTGAACTCGGGCCGGCTGCAGCCCGACGGCGACCGCCTCGCCGACGCCAGCCGCCTGCACGAGGGCTGGCAGTTGATCCTGCCGTGGGACGCGGTCGGCAACGAACTGCACCACGGCCCGCTGCCCGCGACCGCCGGCTCGTCCTCGGGCTGCAACTCGGGCGACCAGACCGCGTCCTCCTGGGCACAGGCTCTGCTCACGCCGAAGAAGGCGTGGACGGTGGCGAACGGCGCCGGCGTCCAGGTCGCGATCATCGGCTCCGGTGTGGACGGCGCCGTCCCCGCCCTGGCCGGCCGGGTGACCGCGGGCGCCGACGTGGCCACCGGAACCGCCCGCGGCGACACCGCCTGCGACGGCACCGGCACCCCTCTGGCCGGCCTGGTCGCCGGCGACGACGACCTGGGCGTGGCCCCCGGCGCACAGATCTTCCCGGTGAAGGTCGGCACCGACCCGAGCCAGGCGGCCACCGGCATCCGGGTCGCCGCCGCCGCGGGCGCCCGGGTCATCCTGGTCAGCGCCGACGTTGCTGCCGCCGACCCGCAGGTCCGCGGCGCCATCAGCGACGCGATCTCACAGGACGCGGTGGTGGTCGTGCCCGCCTCGGCCGGCGCCACCAAGGCCGACGGCATGCTGCGAACCGGCGCGATCGGCCAGGACCGCAAGCCGGCCACGGACTACCCGGCGGACGCGGTGGACCTGCTGGCCCCCGGCCTCGACGTGGCAAGCATCGGCGGCACGGTGAGCGGCCCCGAGTACGCCGCCGCCTTCGTAGCCGGCACCACGGCCCTGGTCCGCGCGGCTCACCCGGAACTCCACGCCGCCGAAGCAGCCGCCCGGGTGCTGGCGACGGTCGCCGACGGCGTGGTCAGCCCGGTAGCCGCGGTGACGACCCCGCTGCCGACCGGCGTCGGCGCGAACGCCGCCGCGAAGGCCCCGTCCAGCGGCCTGGGCACGCTGAGCCAGGTGCTGCTGTGGACCGCGGTGGCCCTGGCCGTACTCCTGCTGGTGCCGTTCCTGCTCCAGCGCCCGGCCCGCCAGGCGGCCCGCTTCTGGTCCGCCCGCCAGGCCCGCCGAAACCGCCCCCGCCCGACCGACGACAACGAAGACCCCTTCTGGGACCCACCCACGAGCGTAGGCGCCGGCGATCCACCCACCCAGGTGAACGCAAGATAGCCTCCGGGTCTTCAACCAAGCCGGAGGACCCGATGGCGGCCCTCCGGCTTGGTTCAGATCTGTCCGTCGAGGGTCCGGGACAGCTACCTGTTCCTCCGGCGTTCCCGGCGGGTGGCAGCAAGGTTGATCACGGCGGCGGCGAGGCCGGCCAGGGCGCCGAGTGCGGTGGCAATGCTGGTCAGGGTGTGCATCTGTCGGTGTCCCATCACTGGTGGTGGTCCCGGGGCGGCCGCTCCGTGCTGACTCCACTAAGCCTTGTGGCCCGCACGCTGACGGGACTGTGCGCCGCCGTACGCAGCTTCGCTGCCGAGCGGCGATACGGTGGGTGCGCAGGCTGGTCGTTGGTGGCAGCGGACACGCTGAACGCACACCGATCGCACAGCAAGGACTTCGTGACAGAAGGGCTGTCAGGACCGGATGGCGGCAGGGCGGAGCGGGCGGGGAAGGCCGATCGACCAGCAGGCGTGGCCGGTCTCCGGATCAAAGCGTGACTGGCTCGCCTGCTGCGACAAGGTCCACCAGACCAACGGCTTACCCAGCCTCCGCACGATTGCCACGAGTATGGGCCTGACTTCCCCTACCCGAGTCAATGACATGTTGCGGGGTCTGGCGTTCCCGGCCGACGTCGCCCAGGCCCGCGCACTGCTGGAAGCGCTGGGAGCGCTGAGCGCGGAGGCCGACCGGGGTATTCGCCTGTACAAGGCCGCCCGCGCCGAGCACGACCAGGCCACGCGTCGGCAGGATGCGCGAGAAGCTGACCGGCCGGACTGGTGGCTACAGTCCGGATATGTCGAGCAGGTCGCCGATATCGCTCCCCTGCGGCTGCTGGATCGCGAGGCCGAACTGGCCGAGCTGGCCGACTGGTGCACCGGAGGGGACGAGGCGTACGTGTGGTGGCAGGCGGAGCCGCGGGCCGGCAAGTCCGCGCTGATGGCCTGGTTCGTTCTTCATCCCCCGCCCGGGGTTTGGGTGATCTCGTTCTTCGTCACCGCCCGCTACGCGGGTCAGGCCGACAGCACCGCGTTCACCGACGGCCTGCTCGACCAGCTGTCCGCGATCACCGGCGCCAAGGTCCCGCCGTCCAGCTCCGGCCCGGAGCGGGACCGGATGAGACGCCGGCTGCTCGGCGAGGCCGCCGCCCGGGCTGTGAAAGCGGGCCGGCGTCTGGTGCTGCTCGTCGACGGCCTGGACGAGGACTGCGGTTCTGGGCCCGGTTCCGGGCTGCCCAGTATCGCGGCGAGTCTGCCGAAGCGTCCGCCGGACGGGCTGCGGCTCATCGTGGCCGGCCGACCGGACCCGCCACTGCCCGCTGATGTCCACACCGCTGCCGATCATCCCCTGCACGGCTGCCAAGTCCGATGGCTGAACGTCTCCCCGCATGCCCAACGGGTCACCGAGCTGGCCAAGCAGGAACTCGACGAGGTTCTGGCCACCGACCAGGACCGCCACGAGGGCCTGGGCTATCAGGTTCTCGGCCTGGTCACGGCCTGCGGCGGCGGCCTCGACCGCCGAGACCTGCAGCAACTGATCGGACGGCCCGCCTTCGAAATCGACCGGCTCATGTGCGGCGTGTTCGGGCGTACCGTTGCCGGCCGCGCTGATCCACACACCACCAAACGGGTGTTCCTGTTCACCCACGAAACCCTGCGCCAAGAAGCCCACGATCGGCTCGGCCCGGACACCCTCGCCGGCTTCGCCGCCCGCCTGCACACCTGGGCAGACAGCTACCAGCAATTGGCGTGGCCCGACGACACCCCGACGTACCTGCTGCGTGGCTACCCCCGCATGCTCGCCGATGCTCACGACCTTGACCGGCTGATAGCCCTGGCCACCGACCCCGCCCGCCACGACCGAATGCTTGACGCTTCCGGCGGCGACGCCGCTGCCCTGGCTGAGATCACCATGGCCTGCACCCTCACCCGGTCCCAATCATCCCCTGACCTGTCCGCCGCTCTACGTCTGGCCTGGTACCGAGACCAACTCACCGACCGCAACACCAACATCCCCACCCAACTCCCCGCGGTCTGGGCCGCCCTCGGACAAGCCATCCGCGGCGAAGCCCTCGCCCGGTCGATCACCAACCCGGACCGCCAGGGGCTGGCGTTGGCCGCTCTGGTCGCGCCGCTGGTCGTCGCCGGTGAGCATGATCGCGCGGAGCAGATCGCCCGGTCGATCACCGACACGCAGGTGCAGGAGCAGGCGTTGGCCGCTCTCGTCGCGCCCCGTGCGGTCGCCGGTGAGCATGATCGCGCGGAGCAGATTGCCCGGTCGATCACCGACCCGCAGGTGCAGGGGCTGGCGTTGGCCGCTCTGGTCGCGCCGCTGGTCGTCGCCGGTGAGCATGATCGCGCGGAAGAGATCGCTCGGTCGATCACCCGCCCGGACCGGCAGGGGCAGGCGTTGGTCGGCCTGGTCGAGCAGCTGGCCGTTGCGGGTGAGCATGATCGCGCGGAAGAGATCGCTCGGTCGATCACCCGCCCGGACCGGCAGGGGCAGGCGTTGGTCGGCCTGGTCGAGCAGCTGGTTGTCGCCGGCGAGCACGACCGCGCGGAGCAGATCGTCCGGTCCATCACCGACTCGCAGGTGCAGGGGCTGGCGTTGGTCGGCCAGGTCGAGCAACTGGCCGTTGCCGGCGAGCATTACCGCGCGGAGCAGATTGCCCGGTCCATCACCCGCCCGGATCTGCGAGGGGAAGCGTTGGCCGCCCTGGCCACGCAGTTGGCCGTTGTCGGCAAGCATTACCGCGCGGAGCAGATCGTCCGGTCCATCACCGACCCGCAGGTACAGGGGCAAGCGCTGGTCGGTCTGGTTGAGCGGCTGGCCGCTGCCGGCGAGCATGACCGCGCGGAGCAGATCGCCCGGTCCATCACCCGCCCGGACCCGCGCGGGGAGGCGTGGGCCGTCCTGGCCAAGCAGCTGGTCGTCGCCGATGATGATGATGACCGCGCGGAGCAGATCGTCCGGTCCATCACCGACCCGCAGGTGCAGGGGCAAGCGTTGGCGGACCTCGTCGAGCGGCTGGCCGCCGGTGGCGAGCATGTCCGCGCCGAGCAGATCACCCGGTCGATCACCGATCCGCAGGTGCAGGCGCAGGCGTTGGTCGGCCTGGCCAAGCAGCTCGCCGTCAGCGGCGAGCATGACCGCGCCGCCGCGGTGGCCGCGGCCGCCGAGCAGATTGCCCGGTCGATCACCAACCCGAAGGTGCGGGAGTGGGCGTTGGTCGGCCTAGCCGAGCAGCTCGCCGCCGCCGGCGAGCATGACCGTGCTGAACGGATCGCCCGGTCCGTTACCCACCCGTACCGGCAGGGGCAGGCGTCGGCCGCCCTGGTCGCGTCGCTGGCCGTCGCCGGCGAGCGTGACCGCGCGGAGCAGATTGCCCGGTCGATCACCGACCCGCAAGCGCAGGGGCAGGCGTTGGCCGCTCTGATCGCGCCGCTGGCCGTCGCCGGCGAGCACGACCGTGCCGAGCAGATCGTCCGATCCTTCAACTACCGCCCGGACCCGCGGGAGGAGGCTTGGGCTGGCCTGGTCGCATCGCTGGCCGTCGCCGGCGAGTATGACCGTGCGGAGCAGATTGCCCGGTCGATCACGGACCCGCAGGCACAGGGACAGGCGTTGGCCGCCCTGGTCACGCCGCTGGCCGTCGCCGGCGAGCATGACCGCGCGGAACAGATCGCCTGGTCCATCACCCGCCCGGACCGGCAGGGGCAGGCGTTGGCCGCCCTGGCCAGGCAGCTGGCCGTCGCTGGTGAACATGACCATGCCGAGCAGATCGCCCGGTCCATCACCGACCCGCAGATGCAGGGGCAGGCCTTGGTCGCTCTGGTCGCGCCTCTGGCCGTTGCCGGCGAACCTGACCGCGCTGAGCAGGTCGCCCGGTCCATCACCTGGCCGGACCCGCAGGGGCAGGCGTTGGCCGGTTTGGCCAAGCAGTTGGCTGCCGGCGGCGAGTATGACCGCGCCGAGCAGGTCGCCCGGTCCATCACCCGGCCGGACCGACAGGGGCAGGCGTTAGCCGGGCTGGTCGAGCAGCTGGTCATCGCCGGCCAACCTGACCGCGCGGCGGCGGTGGCCGCCACGGCAGAGCAGATCACCCGGTCCATCACCCACCCGCGCTGGCAGGCAGAGGCGTTGGCCGACCTGGCCAAGCAGTTGGCCGCCGGCGGCGAGTATGACCGCGCCGAGCGGATCGCCCGGTCCATCAGCCGCCCGGACCGGCAGGGTCGGGCGTTGGCCGGCCTGGCCAAGCAGCTGGCTGCCGGCGGCGAGCATGATCGCGCCGAGCGGATCGCCCGGTCCATCATCGTCCCGGATTGGCAGGGGCAGGCGTTGGCCGACCTGGCCGGCGTGGCTAGACCGGATCGGGCCCGATCGTTGATCGCGGACGCGCTGACTATCGGACGATGGACGATTCCGTTGCAGGCGCTGGCCCGCATCGACGCGACGGCCCTAGCGGCCTTCACAGACGAATGCGCGCCACACCGCATGCACCACCCGGACGCCGCTGGGGCGTAGGTCAGGACCCGGATTCGGCGAACCAGGGCACTCGCCGAACCAGCGCCGCTCCGAGTCGTAGAGGTGGGTCCAGTTCGTTCGGACCAGGTCGATCACGCGTTCGCGTCGTCCCGGCGCTGCGAGGTGTCTGCCCAGCTAGCACGCCATCGGTCTTCGCCAGCTCGTAGACGGCGGCGCATCTGGTTGCCACCGGCAGGCGGACATTGCGCACCTGGTCCCGGAGCCGGCGGATCTCCGGGAAGTCCGTCACTTGGCGAATGTGAAGTATCGGTAGGTGCCGTACGTCGTGTAGTTGACGTTGTCGCCGGAGCTGGTGTCGAGGTAGGCCGCGCGGACCCGGAAGTGGGTGCCGACCGGGTGGGAGCCGGTCAGTTCGGCATATGACTTGCCGGCCGAGCTCAGCGTCAGGTAGGCCGAGGTCCACGTGCGCCACTTGCCGCCCGCGTAGTACTCGACCTGCAGTTGCTGCTTGCGCTTCGGGTAGGCGGTCATCGAGGTCGTGAAGTACGGGTTGGTCTTCTTGTGGAAGTAGTAATAGCTGGTCCCACCAATTTTGGCGGTCTTGTAGTACTTCGTGACCGCGGTGCTGACCGACACCTTCGTGTAGACCGTCGAGGCGGTCGAGCGCGGCGCGTAGTGGCTGTCGCCGGCGTACTTCGCGGTCAGCGTCGTGTCCCGGGTCAGCTTGAGGCTCGCGGTCACGTTGCCGCCCGAGTTGACGACCGCCTTGGTGAGCAGGCGGGACGGGTCGGCGCCGTACGGGTCGGCCCAGATCTCGATCGTCTTGTTCTGGTACCAGTTGCCGAGGTGGGCGGTGAACGTGACGGTCGTGCCGTACGCGTAGACCGACTTGCTGGGGGTCAAGGTCAGCGGCGGGGTGACCCGGCTGACGGCCACGTTCGCAGTGGCAGAGGTGGCACCGAAGGTCTCGTCACCGGCGTACCCGACGCTGTAGGTGACCGTGCCGCCGGCCGGCGGCGTGTCGGTGACGGAGAAGCGGCCCTGCGCGTCGACCGTCGTGGCGGCGAGTGCCGTGCCGCTCGGTGAGTCGAGGTCGGTGCGGGTGACGCTGAGCTTGGTGCCGCTCGGCAGCGCCTGCGCAGCGGTGATCGTGCCGGAGACGGTGAGCGGCACGGCCCGGCCGGCGGAGGCCGGCGCGCTCAGCTTGATCGCCGGGATGACGGCCTCGGGCTCGTCGAGCACCCAGAGCCGGTATTCCAGCTTGCCGTTGTAGGTGATCCCGAACAGTCGCGAGCCGTCCGGCGCCCAGAAGACGTTGTTGTTGCCGTCCGTGATCGGCGCGTCGTAGGTGGACGGCACGGCGTAGGTCGCGCTCGCCGTCTGCGAGCCGGCCGGGTAGACGTAGTAGTCGGGTTGGTCGTCGAAGTTCCGGTAACCGACCGCCACCCGCCCGTCCCGGGCCGCAGCGACCGTCACCGCGTTGCATTCCTGGTTGTAGACCGCGGCGTGCTGGCTGATGTCGGTGACCGACGAGCGGTAGACGCTGCAGATGCCGTTGGCCAGGATCTGCTTGCCGTCCGGCGTGAGGTCGACGGCGAGTGTCCAGTCCGGCACCACCTTGCCGCTGCTGAGCCCCTCTTCGGTCCCACCCGACACGTCATAGGTGTACGCGTATCCCCGCGAGGTGGAGTTGGCGTCGCCGTCGGCGACCAGCAGAACGCCGGGAGCGCCGGGCGCGGACACCACATAGGGGGCCTGAAAGAAGGAGGTGTTGTCGGTGGTGGAGTCGTGCAGGTGCACCACCGGCTGGTCGCCGGAGATGTCGAGCGAGCCGAAGTTGCCCGCGTAATCGTAGTGCTCGTAATCACCCTCGTAGCCGAACCACAGCTTGCCGGCGGTCAGCGTGAGGTGCTCCGGATTGATGGCCGCATCGAGCTGATAGCGGGCCGTTTCGGTGAGGGTGGCAGCGTCGAGAGCGACGATCGCGTGCGCGCTGAACAGCGTCGCGTAGAGCGTTTTCGAGTCGGCCGAGAGCGCGAGACCGGAAACCCCGGGCAGCCCCTCGCGCACGGTGGCGACCGTGCCGGCGTACGTCGTCGCGACCAGCTTGCCCTTCTCCTGATCGCTGACCAGCACGTGCCGGTGCACCGGGTCGACCAGCACGCTGGAGACGTAGCCGATCGGCAGCAGGTGACCGGCGCTCACCGGGAGTGTCTCGGCGGCGAGGGCGGGGGCGATGGAGCCGCCGATGATCGCCACGGCCGGAACAGTGAGAACCGCAGCCGTGATCGCGGCGCGAAGCTTGCGCATGCCTGGACTCCCCGTGAACCAACGCCCCGACCACCGGTGCGGGCACAGATTACGCGTACGGAAAATGGAAGTGGATCATCCGGTTGGCTGGGCTTCTTAGCCGGGCCTTAACGGTCGCACAGCGTGCGCATAGCCCTCTTCCAGAGATCGTTTGCTGGTCCGAACGACTGGGAGGTCGAAGTTATGAACAAGAAGCGTATGGCGGCGATGGTGGCCGGCGGAACTCTGGCCGCGCTGGGGATCGCGGGGACGGCGCTCGCGGCCGGGTCCGACGATTCGGCGCCGCGGAAGCAGTCGACGCCGGCGGTTTCCGCGTCCGCGACCACCGGGCTGTCGGTGAGCGTGGCGGCGGCCAAGGAGATCGCGGTGCGGGCGACCGGCGGCGGGCTGGTGGAGTCGGTCGAGCGCGAGGTCGAGCACGGCCGCGCCGTCTGGGATGTCGACGTCCTCGTCAACGGCGTCGAGCACGACATCGACGTGGACGCGGCCACCGGCGTGGTGCTGCGGCACCGGGTCCAGGGCGCCTCGGCTACCCGGCACAGCGGCACCGACGACCGCACCCGCACGGCCGAGCCGGGCGACGACCACGGCGGCCGCGCCACGACAAAGGCCGCCGAAAAGGGCGACGACCACGGCGGCCGAGTAACCGCAAAGGCCACCGAGAAAGGCGACGACCACGGCGGCTCCGGGAAGAGCGGAAAAGGCGGGTCGGAGAAGGGCGACGACCACGGCAGCGGTGGCCACGGTTCCGACGACTGAGTGATGACGACTGAGTGATAGCGGATGCGCCGGACCTCCAGGGCTCGGCGCATCGCTGTGGGTGGACTCAGGAGATCTCGAGCCGGACCATCGCTCCGCCGGAGACGGAAGTGCCCACCTCGAAGCTGCTGGCCACCTGCCGGGCGATGTCCAGGCCCAGCCCGGTGGATCCGCCTCCGGAAGCGCCACGAACGGCGGCCTCCCCGGCGAACCCGGGCCCATCATCGGAGACCTCGAGCACCGCCCCACCCCCGGGCCGCGCACGTAGCGCCACCGCGAGCCCCGTCTCGTCGGGCGTATGGGCGAAAACGTTGCCGAGCAGCGCATCCAGCGCCGCCGCCAGATCATCGGCCGCAACGGCAACCGGCAACGGACCGACCGGCAGATCCTGAGCGAGGACCCGCCCGGTGTCCTCGGCCAGCACCGCCCAGAAGGCAACCCGGTCCGTGACCACAGCGGCCGCGTCGCAACTGGCCGCAACCGGTGCAACGTCACGGCGGCGGGCCTGCTGGATCACCGCGGTCACCGCCCGTGCCACCCCGTCGGCCGCGGCGGCCACCCGGGCGGCCTCGTCCGGGTCGCGCAACGACTCGGCCTCCAGGCGCAGCGCCGTCAGCGGTGTGCGCACCCGGTGCGACAGGTCGGCGAGCCGCTCCCGCTCGGCGGCGAGAAGATCCTGAATACGGCCGGCGAGCTGGTTCAGCGCCCCGGCGACCTCGCGCAGCTCGGGCGGCCCGGCCGGATCGGCGCGGGCGGTCAGCTCGGCGTTGGCGAGGCGATGGGAGACCGAGGAGAGCTCGGTGATGGGCGCGATGATGGTGCGCGCGAGCCGGTCGGCCACCAGCAGGCCCAGCAGCACCAGCGTGAGGCCGAGCGCGGCCAGCACGAGCCAGGCCCGGCCGACGCCCCTGGTCAGCTCGGCTTTCGTGACCATCGCGCGGACGACCGTGACGCCGGCGCTGCCGACCACCGGCACCACGAGTTCCTGGCCGGCGGCCGTGACGACGGTCAGTGCCTGGTTGCGGGCCGCGGCCAGCCGGACCGCCGGGGTGGTTGCGGCCGGCGCGCCGAGCACGGTTCCGTCGGGGAGAAAAACGGTTACCGGTACGGGCTGGACCGGCACCGCCAAGCGCAGCGCCTCCGGGTCACCGACCAGCGGAACGATCGTCTGCACCACGTCGTCGGCGCGGCTCAGCGCGCGGTCGGCGGCCACCTGCCGCACCAGCAGAGCCATCGGTACGAGGAATGCGAGCAGCACCAGCACCGTGGTCGCGGCGACCAGCAGGGTCAGCCGGGCCCTCACGCCGACGGCTCGCTGAGCTTGATCCCGACGCCGCGCACGGTGTGCAGCTAACGCGGCTCCAATGCGGTCTCGCCGAGCTTGCGGCGCAGCCAGGACAGGTGCACGTCGACCGTCTTGTCGGTGCTGCCGTACGGCACCTGCCACACCTCGCTCAGCAGCTCCCGCTTCGTGACCACCTGGCCGGCCCGCAGGGCGAGATGGTGCAGCAGGTCGAACTCGCGCGGGGTCAACTCCACCGCGACACCGCGCAGGAAGACGGAGCGTGCCCGCGGATCGATCTGCAACTCACCGACGGTGATGACCGAGGACTGCGTGTTGCCGGGGCCGCGGCGCAGCACGGCGCGGATGCGAGCGTCCAGCTGGGCGGCCGTGAACGGCTTGACCACGTAGTCGTCGGCGCCGGTGTCGAGCAGCCGCACCATCTCGGTCTCCTCGTCGCGCGCGGTGGCGATGATCACCGGCACCCGGGAGACGGCGCGGAGCATGCGCAACAGCTCGCGCCCGTCGAGGTCGGGCAGGCCCAGATCCAGCACGATCAGGTCGGGCTTCTCGGCCAGGGCGGTCTGCAGGCCCTCCATCGCCCCGGACGACGCGGCCACCGCATGACCTCGCTCGCGCAGGGCGCGCAGCAGGGTGGCCCGGATCGCCGGGTCGTCCTCGATCAGAAGCAGTCTCGCCACGGCTGCACGCTAACCGCTGCGACCTGCCGACCGGTGTCTTCTTAACCTTCCTTTATCCGTGCCGCGTGCCCGCCTTAGCACCGCACGGAGCAGAGTGGCGTTATGCGTTTGCTGGATCGGCTGGGCCGCCGCCCGATGGTCATCGTCGCCGGATGGATCGTGGCCGCGGTGCTGGCCGTGTTGGTCGGTGTCGTCGGCATCGGCGTGGTCGGCGCGGGCCTGACGTCTCGACAGGGCGTGGCGATCAGCGAGCACGACGTCGAGATCGCGCTGGGTTCGTCGGATTCCCCGTCGCCGGAGCCGTCCGCCCCGCCCTCCGTCGAAGTGAGCGAGGGAGCGGGCAGCCCCGCCTCGGCCGTGCAGTCCTTCGTCACGGACGGCGGGACGGTGACCGCCTCCTGCACGGAGATCAAGACCATGTCGCCCGCCCAGGGCTACTCGGTGCACGAGCAGGACGACCACGAAGGCGAATTCCGCGGAATTCGCGACAACCACGACCGGGTCAAGGTCGAGCTTTCCTGCGCCGGCGGGGTGCCGAATTTGCGGGTACGGGCGGAGAACGACTGACCCGGCCCCCACGCATCGATGGCCGTGCCGCACCATGGTCCTGCTCGAGGATCAGCCACGGGGGCCCATCATGAAGTTCACTCGAGGCCGGATCGCCGTCGTCGGCGCCGGCCTGCTCACGCTCGCCGGTGCGGCGGTGTTCGCGGTGACGTCCGCCGCCGCCGATCCGGCCGGCTGGACCAGCACGATCAGCGCCCTTCCGGCCGCGCCGCTGAGCGCCCGCCGTGACGTCGCCGCGGTCTGGACCGGCGCCGAGATGCTCGTCTGGGGCGGCTTCGCCGGAAACCAGGCGGCGGAGCGCTATTTCGCGGACGGCGCCGCCTACGACCCGGGCAAGAGCCGATGGCGTACGCTCCCGGCCGCCCCGTTGGCCGCCCGCTCCGAGGCGCAGGCCGTCTGGACCGGCACCGAAATGATCGTCTGGGGCGGCGCGGATGCCCGGCACAGCCCGAAGGGCGTCACCGACGGGGCCGCCTACAACCCGAAGACCAACCGGTGGCGGCGCATCGCCGCGGCGCCGGGCACCGGCCGCACCGGCGGGCAGACACTGATGACCGCCGGCCGGATGGTGGTCTTCGGCGGATCGGGGGTGACCGGCGCCGACGCCGCGAAGACGATCCTGACCTACGACCCGCGAGCCGACCGATGGACGTCGTTCGCGCGGCCGCAGCGGGTCGTGGCCGCGGCCGCCACCGGGTCGACGCTGTTCCTCGCCGAGTTCGACGACCACAGCCGCGTCTCGGTCGCGCAGGTCGGGCTGGACGGGTCGGAGCTCGTGCGCGGGCCGGCCATCGAACAGGTCGCCGACCGGGTCGGGCTGACCGTCGACTCGGGCACGGCCTACCTCATCGTCACCGACTCCGAGCAGAAGACCCGGGTGCACGCCGGGGCGATCACCGACGGAATGGCGCCGGCCGCCTGGACGGAGAAGAAGACGTCGGCGGAGGCGGAGGCGCCGTATCAGATCTACACCGGCTACTCCGGACTGATCACCGCGCTGTCGCCCGAGCTGCTGCTGATGTCGGCCCGGCCGGAGATCACCGTGCTGAACTCGCGAACCGGCCGCGTGCTGCTCACCGAGTCGACGTGGGAGGCGGCCAAGTTCTGCGGGGAGAGCGGTGCCCTCATCTGGACCGGTTCGCAGCTGCTGAACTGGGGTGGCCAGACCTGCCGTCCCAACGGGCCGGCGCTGACTGCTGAGGGCATTGCTGTCGCCGTACACCCGTGACCGGTTTTGAATATGGCGAAGCCGAGAGGCACGGTGGATGCCTCTCGGCTTCGCTCGGGGGACGGAGAATTTAGATCTTGCCGGTGCCCGCGCTGGCCGTGACGATCGACTTGACGCTGCTGTTCGCGTCGACCGTGTAGGAATACGGGATCGCGGCGACGCTCGCGCCGTTGAGAACCTGTTCCGCGCCGGAGTTCACCAGATAGTTGTTGAGCACCTTGACGTTGCCGGAGGGCGAGTCGCCGGTCTGCGTGACCACGCTGTGGGGCGTGTTCTCGAAGTAGTTGCGCTCGACGTAGACGCCCGCGTTGCAGGTGCTGGCGATGCCGTACGTGCCGCTGTTGTAGTAATAGTTGTTGTAGACGTGCACCGGGTTGCCGAAGCGCACGCGCGGTCCGCGCTGGTCACAGTTGCGGAAGTAGTTGTGATGGTAGGTGACCCGCAGGTGACCGGTGTCCTCGGACGCGTTGCTGTCGCTGTGGCCGAGCAGGTTGCACTTGATGTGGTCGTGCTCGTAGTTCCAGGACACCGTGATGTAGTCGGCGGCGTGCGTGATGTCGACCAGGCCGTCGTAGTAGTCGGTGCCGCTGGTGGTGTCGCTGGACAGATCGAGGTGGTCGATCCAGACGTGCGTGGCGCCGTCGATGTGGATTGCGTCGCCGTTGCCGGTGCCGGCCTTGACCTTGGCGATCTTCAGGTTCCGGATGATGACATTGTTGACATCATTGATCTTGAACCCGCAGCCGGTGAGCCCCGAGCTGGACCCGACCCCGACGATGGTCTTGTTGGCGGCCACCGTCACGTCGGCCGAGCAGCTGAAGTTGCCGTTGACGGTGATCGTCTGCGAGGTGCTCGACTTCGCCGCGGTGGTCAGCGCCGACAGGCTGGTCACGGTGACGGTGGTGCTGGTGGAGCCGCCGCTGGTGCCACCGCCCTGGGTGGACCACCCCTCCTGGTTGAAGGTGGCGGCCGAGGCCTGCGGAACGTACGCGAGAAACGCGACGGCGGCAGCCGCGACGGTGACTGTCGCGGCGAGGGGGGCACGCCAGGAGCGCAGGGAAGCGTGGGTGGACATCAGAGCCTCCGATGTGTGGTTTTCACCCAGACCGAGGGAGCGGCCCGCTGAGGACGAGGAGCAGGTAAGCGCTTTCCTGAACCGGGACCGTATCCACTTGTTACGAATGAGTCAAGGATCGGTGTCCATCTATGTCCCCCGATGCAAGACTTGCCCCACTCCCGCCCTCCCGGCCACCAGGTTGACCGAAACCGGTCAGGCTCCCGAAGTCCGCTGGCTTCCGGCTGATGCGGGAATGGGGTGTCATGCGACTAGACCTGCGGGGTGACCCCAGATCCGGCGCGCCGTCGCCGCAAGGGAATCAATCCAGGCGTCCTCCGCGTGTTCCACCTTGCCGCCGGGAGGGTCCAGTGCGTTTCGTCCGTCGCCGAGGAGGCGAAGCGGGTCAGCAGCACCCGTTCGTCCGCGATGCACACGGCGTAGGCCGCCAGCCGAAAGCTCACCCGGCGGAATCTATCGGGCCGGGCAAGAAGGCACGGCCGCACCCCAGGGGGAGGGTGCGGCCGTGGCCTTGGAGGGGGGTCAGGTCAGTTGGGGTTGCCCACCCCGGTGAGGATGCGGCTCCGCAGGTAACGGCCCGCCTCGGTCAGGACTCCGGCGCCGGCGAAGCTCGTGCCGGCGCAGGTGCCCTGCTTGAAGGCGGAGTTGGTCTCGCGGCCGTCGGAGAGGCTCCACATGCCGTACGAGATCTTGTTGGCCTTCAGCAGGTCGAGCCAGGCCGTGGTGCTGGTGAAGTCGTTGGTGCCATCGCCGGTGAAGGTCTGGGTGCCGAACTCGCTCACGAACAGCGGGAGTTCCTTCGCCGCCCGGGCCACCACGGCTCGGCGGTCGGCGCCGTGTGACGCGGCGTAGAAGTGGAACGTGTACATCACGTTCTTGAAGTCGACCGGGTCGGCCAGGATCTCCTTCTCGTCGCTGCCGTCGGTGAGGCCCAGCGAGGAGAAGCCGCGGGTGCCGACGAGCACCACGCTGTCCGGCGCGTTCTTGCGGATCACCGGGATGACCTGATCGGCGTACGTCTTGATCGCGTCCCAGCTGACGCCGTTCGGCTCGTTGGCGATCTCGTACAGCACGTTGTTGTTGTTCGCGTGCTTGGCCGTCACGTTCTGGAAGAAGGTCTTGGCCAGGCCCAGGTTGAAGTTGGGGTCACCCGGCGTGAGGATGTGGAAGTCGACGACCACGTAGAGACCCAGCTCCGTCGCGTTGTCGACCAGGCCGTTGACCTTGTTGGTGAAGCCGGTCGGGTCGGTCTCCAGGCCGCCCTCCTGCACGTACATGGACAGCCGGATGAAGTCGGCCTTCCAGTCGTTGCGCAGCGCGTCGAGCGAGTTGGCGTTCACGCAGTTCGGGAAGAACTGCAGGCCGTGGCTGCTCATGCCGCGCAGCTGGATGGCCTTGCCGGCCGCGTTGCACAGGTTCACGCCGCAGACGCTGAGCTGGCCGTTGACCGCCACCGGCGAGCCGGTGGGACTGTCCTCATCGGGGGCGGCCGTCGCTGAGGGCGCGACGGTGGCCTCCTCGGTCGGGGTTGCCGAAGCCGAATCCGAGGGGGCAGGCGCGGCCGCCGAGGCGAGGGTGCATGCCGACAGACCCTCGGCGTTCAGGTCGGGCTTGGCCGCGTTGCGTCCGATCGCGGTTTCGATCCGGTTGATGGTGGCGAACCGCTTGTCCTTCAGCGGGCCGAGGATGGCGTTCTGGATGAAGTTGGCGCCACCCTGGCCGACCGTGGTGCGCAGCCGCTCGTTGGCCTCGGCGATCTGCGTCTTGAGCAGTGCCAGGTTCCGGTCCACATCGGCCTGCTGCTGCGCCGGGATCGCGACGCCGATCTTCACGTCGGGGCAGCTGACGGTCGGCACGGCGGCGGCCGCGGCCGAGGCGTCCGCCGACGGCAGCGCGGTGTTCTGCTGCTGCGACGTCCCGCCACCCTGGTTGAGGGTGCACGCCGACAGGCCTTCGGCGTTCAGGTCGGGCTTGGCCGCGTTGCGTCCGATCGCGGTTTCGATCCGGTTGATGGTGGCGAACCGTTTGTCCTTCAGCGGGCCGAGGATGGCGTTCTGGATGAAGTTGGCGCCACCCTGGCCGACGGTGGTGCGCAGCCGCTGGTTCGCCTCGTTGATCTGCGTGTTGAGCAGTTCGAGGTTGCGCTGCACGTCAGCTTGCTGTTGCGCGGGCACCGCGTTGACGGCGACCGGCGGGCAGTTGACCGTGGGCACTGCCGCGTCCGCGGAGGCGACGCCCAACCCGACGCCGACGACGACAACGGCGACACCGGCGACCGCGCCGATCTGCCACCGGCGCATCTTCAGCCGGCCGAAGGTAGAGCCGGAACCGGACCTGGATCTGTACATTGGAACCGCGCCTCCCGAGAGATGCCTACGGCCGGCAATACGGGAGCGCTCCCATGAGCGGATCAAGCCTTAAGGTTTATTTCATACGCGCACGTCAATCTGCGGCTCGCTCCACGCTCGAGCGATAGTTCTCACAACTCTCAATGGATGAGACCGCGGGGGCGCGCAAGTCCGCCTGATCACGGCATCCACCAGCGCAGATGGCTGTGGCACGCGACGATCAATGATTGATAAACGCCGTTTTCGCGGTGCCGGGATCCAGGCGAACGGCCGGTACGGTGCCGTCGTGTCCGAGGTGATCGCCGAACGTTACCGCCTGGTAGAGGCGCTGGGCGAGGGCGGCATGGGCCGGGTCTGGCAGGCGCGCGATGAGCTGCTCGGCCGGGACGTCGCGCTCAAGGAGCTGGTGCTGCCCCGCAGCCTCTCCGCCGCCGAGGTCCGTGACCTGCGGGAACGGGCCATCCGGGAGGCGCGGGCGATCGCCCGCATCGACCACCCCAATGTGGTACGCATCTACGACGTGCTCCACGACGGCGGTTCGCCCTGGATCGTGATGGAACTCGTGGTCGGCCGCTCGCTGTTCGAGGTGGTCCGCGAGGACGGGCCGATGACCCCGGAGCGCGCCGCCCGCGTCGGTCTCGATGTGCTGGCCGGACTGCGGGCCGCGCACCGCTCCGGCGTGCTGCACCGGGACGTGAAGCCGGCCAACGTGCTGATCGGCGACGACGGCCGGGTGGTGCTCACCGACTTCGGGCTCGCGGCGGCCAGCGGCGACTCCGGCATGACGAGTACGGGCATCGTGCTCGGCTCCCCGTCGTACCTGGCGCCGGAGCGGGCCCTCGACGACGAGATCACCGCGGCCAGCGATCTCTGGTCGCTCGGCGCGACGCTGTACGCGGCGGTCGAGGGGCGCCCGCCGTACGACAAGTCGACGCCGGTGGCGACGCTGGCGGCGCTGGCCACCCAGCCGCCCCGCCCGGCCGAGCAGGCCGGCGTGCTGCTGCCGCTGTTGCAGGGCCTGCTTCGCAAGGACCCGGTGGAGCGGATCGGCGCCGACGAGGCCGAGCAACTGCTGCGAGCGGCCGCCGACGGCGAATTCAAGGCAGTGAGCGTCCCGGACAAGGAGGAGGACGGGGAGACCGTCGAGCTTCCCGTCAAGGCCGGGCGGAAGAAGACCGCCCTCTGGTGGGCGGGCATCGCCGCGGTGCTGCTCCTGGCCGCCGTGACGGCCGGCCGCCCGATTCTCGACGCCAGCGCCAGTGCCGAGGAACGCCCGGCGGCCGTTCCGGGGACGGTGGAGTCGCCTTCGGCGGCGCCGCGATCGGCGGGGACGGTCCCGCCCGTACCCGCCAAATCCGCGCCGCGAGTGTCGCGCAGCGCAACAAAGGCGCCGACCGCGCCCGCCACCAAGCCCGCGCCCAGCAGTGCCACCACGGCGCACACCACCGCTGTGGTGGGCAGCCCGATGCAGAACATGCAGACCGGCACCTGCCTGCAGCTCGACACCGGCAGCGGCGCGATCGTGCTGTGGACCTGCAACGGCGGCGACAAGCAGAAGTTCGACCTCCCCGGCGACGGCAGCCTGCGGGTTCTCGGCCGCTGCGTGCGGATCCTCGGCAACGGCGACGGCGGACGCATCGGCACCGGCGCCTGCGACGGCTCGGCGGCGGCGCAGTGGGACCTGAACAGCTCCTTCGACCTGGTGAACCAGGAAGCCGTCAAATGCGCCGACGTGCCGGACAGCAGCAGCGCCGACGGGATGGCCGCGCAGATCTGGGAGTGCACCGGCTCCGGTAACCAGAAGTGGCGGCACTGACCGCCGCTCAGTTGAGGCGGATATCGGCCGATCAGTGCGAGCATGCAGCACGCACGAATCCTGGACGCCGAGAGGCTGAGTGTTCTGCAGGCCACGAGCCTGCTCGACTCCGCCGTCCCGGTCCCGTCCCTGGACCGGTTGACCGGGCTCGCCGCCCGGCTGGTCGGTGCGCGTGTGGCCATGGTGACGCTGATCGATTCCGACCGGCAGAAGTTCGTCAGCGCCTGCGGCCTGCCCCCGGCCCTGGACGAGAAGCGGGAATCCCCGCTGACCTACTCGATCTGCCGGTACGTGGTCGAGGACGACGCCCCGCTGATCGTGCCGGACACCAGCCGAAGCGACCGGTTGCGCGACAATCCCGCCGTCACCGTGCTCGGCGCGGCCGCCTACGCGGGATTTCCGCTGCGCGCCCCGAACGGCCGGGTGCTGGGCTCGTTCTGTGTGGTCGACTCGAAGGTCCGCGACTGGAGCGCCGACGACCTCGCCACCATCGGTGACCTCGCCCATGCGGCGGAATCGGAGATCGCGCTGCGTCTCACGCACGGCGATCAGGTGCTGGCCGCGGCCCGGATGCAGGCGGTGCTGGAGAGCGCCCACGACGCGTACGTCTCGATCGACCACGACAGCAGAGTGGTCGCCTGGAACGGCGCCGCCGAGCGTCTGTTCGGCTGGAGCATCAGCGAGGCGGTCGGCCGGTCGATCACCGAGCTGATCATCCCGGAGCGGTTCCACGAGGCGCATCTGGCCGGCATGGCCCGGGTGCGGGCCACCCTGCAGTCCCAGCTCTCCGGCACCCGCCTGCAGCTCTCCGCGGTCGACCGGCACGGCCGCGAGTTTCCGGCCGAGATGAGCCTGCAGGTGTGTTTCGAGCGGGACGTCCCGTTTTTTCACGCGTTCCTGCATGACATCAGCGACCGGATCGACGCGCTGATCGAGCTGGAGCGGCAGCGTCAGGAAGTGGACGACGACCACACGTTCCTGCACTCGCTGCTGGACAGCCTCGACACCGGCGTCGCCGCCTGCGACCGCGACGGCAACCTGACCTTCTTCAACCGCGCGCTGCGTGAGGTGCACGGCCGCGACGCGGCCTCGGGTGAGCCCGGGGAGACCTGGGCCGAGCAGTACGACCTGTACGCCCCGGACGGCGTCACTCCGCTGGGCGCCGACGAGGTTCCGCTGGCCCGCGCGCACGCCGGTGAGACCGTGCGCGGCCAGCACCTGATGGTGCGGTCCGATGCCGGTGAACAGCGCCGGTTCGTCTGCAACGCCCGGCCGATCGACAGCCAGGACGGCCGCCGGCTCGGGGCCGTCGTCGCCATGCACGACATCACCGACGCCTACCGTGCCGAGGAACTGCGCCGCGCCCGCAACAAGGTGATCCAGGTGCTGTCCGAGGCCACCAACGCCGAGCAGGCGGCCATCGACGCGGTCCGGGTGATCACCGACCGGCTGAGCCTGGCCTGCGGTGAGTACTGGCAGGTGAGCGAGGACCGGGAGCGGATCGAGCGGCTCAGCTCGCACGTCACCGGCGGCCTCGACCTGTCCGCGTTCACCGGCGACCAGCCGGTCGCCTTCGACCGCGGCGAGGGCGTGCCCGGCCTGGTCTGGAAGCGCGGCGCCGAGGTGTGGGGCAGCGAGGCGCCGCCCGACATTGTGCACAGCCGGTCCGACAGCGCGAGCAGATCCGGGCTGCGCACCGCGATCGGAGTCCCGGTCCGCTCCGGCCGGCGGGTGCTCGGCGTGCTCGCGTTCTATACGTCCGAGGAGCTGCCGCACGACCCGGACATCGCGGCGATGCTGGACGCGGTCGCGGCGCACCTCGGCCGGTTCGTGGAGCGCCGCCGCAACGAGGACCTGACCCTTGCGCTGGCCGAGTCCCGCCGCGAGCAGGTCGAGCAGTTGCGCGAGCTGGACCGGTTGAAGGAGGAGCTGTCCGCGGTGGTCATCCACGAGCTGCGCAATCCGCTCGGGGTCATCCGCGGTTACACCGAGATGCTGCTGGACAACCCGCGGCTGGACGACCTCGGCCGCCGGCACGCGTCGGTGGTCGAGCGCACCACCACGCACGTGCAGCGGCTGGTCGACGACCTGCTCGACCTGGCCCGCATCGACGCGGGCCACCTCGAGATCGATCCGCTGCCGCTGCCGATCGGCCGCCTTGTCCACGACGTCGTGGACAATCACCGGCCCACCGCGTACGGCAGGAAGCTGACCATCAGCGAGCGGCTGGACACCCAGCTTCCGGTGCTCGGTGACCCGCAGCGGCTCCGGCAGGCGCTCGACAACCTGATGTCCAACGCGATCAAGTACACCCCCGAGGGCGGAACCGTCACGGTGCTCGCCCAGGAGACCGGCGGGCGGGTGGTCATCGAGATCAGCGACACCGGCATCGGCATCCCGGCTGAGCAGTACCCGCACCTGTTCAGCCGCTTCTTCCGGGCGAGCAACGCGACCGCGAAGGGGATCAAGGGCACCGGCCTCGGCCTGGCCGTGACCAAGGCCATTGTGGAGGCCCACCACGGAACGCTGGTGGCCTGCCCGGCGCCGACCGGCGGCACCACCTTCGCGGTGAGCTTGCCGCCGGCCGGCCATGACTTTCAGACGAGCGCGGGCTCGGCCTCGGCCGGCGGGGCCTCGACGACCGGCTGACGCACCGCGCGCAGCGACCAGAGCGCCACCGGGATGCCGAGCGCGACCAGGATCGCCGCCACCACCAGCGAGAACTGGTAGCCGGCCAGGTAGCGGTGCAGCTCGGTGCCGGTCGCGGCGTTCGAGCGGTTGGTCAGGATCGCGCCGAGGATGGTGATGCCGAGCAGGCCGAACACCTCGCGGGAGACGTTGAGCATGCCCGAGGCGATCCCGGCCCGGCCGGCCGGCATGGCGCCGATGATCACGTTGTTCAGCGGGACGAGCGCGCCGCCGCCGACGCCGTAGAGCGCGAACCAGGGGAGCAACTGGAGGTAGCTGGTGCCCTCGCCGTAGCTGGCGATGCCGCCGATCGCCACGGCCATCAGCAGCAGCCCGGCCGCGACCGTGCCGGCCGCGCCGAACCGGGCCTCGATCCGCGGTGCGAGGACCGCCATCACCGCCATGATCAGCGCCATCGGGATGAACGCGGAACCCGCCTCGATCGGCGAGAAGCCGAGCACGTTCTGCAGGTAGATCGCCATGTAGAAGTAGATGCCGAAGACACCGAACGCCCACAGGCCCATCACCAGCAGGCCGCCGGTGAACACCCGCTCGCGCAGGAAGCTCAGATCCATCATCGGGTTGGCGGACCGTAGCTCGATGACCACGAACGCGATCGCCGCCGCCGCGGCGACACCGAAGGAGGCCAGGATGGTGCCGGAGGTCCAGCCGTGCGACTCGCCCTCGATGAGGGCGTAGGTAAGGGCGAACAGCGCCAGTGACGAGGTGGCGACGCCGGGGAGGTCGAATCCTTTGGCCGAGCCGCGGCGACTGGCCGGAAAGGTCGCCAGGGCGAGCGCGGCGGTGGCCACCCCGATCGGCGCGTTGATCAGGAAGATCCAGCCCCACGAGGCGTTCTCGCTGAGCACGCCGCCGGTGAACGGGCCGAACGCGAGGGCGAGCGCGCCGACGCCACCCCAGATGCCGATCGCGGTGGCGCGCTCCCGGGCGTCCGGGAAGAGCTGGGTGATCAGGGCCAGCGCGGCCGGCGTCAGCATCGCGGCGCCGACGCCCTGGACCGCGCGGGCGGCGATCAGGAGCTCCTGGTTCTGCGCGAGGCCGGCCCCGATCGAGGCGAGCGTGAAGACCGCCAGGCCGCCGAAGAACACGTTGCGGGTGCCGATCACGTCGGCGATCCGGCCGCCGGCCAGCAGCAGGCCGGCGAAGACCAGGACGTACGCGCTGGTGATCCACTCCAGGCCGGAGATGCTCAGCCCCAGGTCGCGCTGGATCGACGGCAGGGCCACGTTGACCACGTTGTTGTCGAGGTAGGTCATGAAGGTGCCGAGCGCCACCGCGACGAGCGCCCACCACCGCCTGTTGTTCTCCATCGGAGGCTCCTCCTGTACGGCGTCCCTGTACGACGTCAATGTACAACGTACATGTACCTCGTACATGACACCTATACGTTGTATGGTTGTCAAGTGGCAGCGGAGAAATTGACTCGAGCGGCGGTCGCGGAGCGCGCGTTGAGCCTCGGCGACCAGGAGGGCGTGGAGGCCGTCACGATCCGCCGGCTCGCGCAGGAGCTGGGCGTGACGCCCATGGCGCTGTACTGGCATTTCAAGAACAAGGACGAGCTGCTGGCCGGCATCGTCGACCACGCGCTGGCGACTGTCCGGGCCGACCGTTCCGCCGCCGATCCGTGGCAGAAGCAGCTGCGGGCCATGGTTGAGGCGCTCGTCACGGTCATGCGCGAACACCCGTCGCTGCCCGAGCTCATGCACGCCGTCGCCAAGGACGAGGGGGAGAGCTTCCAGCGCGCCTCCGACGATGCGCTCGCCCTGCTGACCGCGGGTGGTTACGGCATCCAGGAAGCGTGGTGGGTCGCGACCTACATCCTGCACGCGTCGATCGGGATGGTGCAGGCGCAGCCCGACTGCCCGGCCAGCGTGCCGGTCACCGAGGCCCCGGAGTGGCGGCGCAAGAAACGCCTGATGCTGGAGAGCCTGCCGGCGGACAAGTTTCCGATGATGGTGGCGTTCGGCGCCACCTACTCACGGGCGCCGGACACCGAGCGTTACTACGCGTTCTGCATCGATCTGGTGATGGCCGCCGTGGAAGCGACGGCGCCGGGCGCGGCGTAACGTCGGGGGTGTGACACGAGTCGACTTCTATTTCGACCCCGCCTGCCCCTTCGCCTGGATCACCTCCCGCTGGATTCTCGAAGTGGAGAAACAGCGCGAGATCGATCTCCGTTTCCATGTGATGAGCCTCTATGTGCTCAATGAGGGCCGCGATCTGCCCGAGAGCTATCGCGAGATCATCAATCGATCGCTCGGCACCGTGCGGGTGGTGACCGCGGCCTCCGTCAAGCACGGCGAGAAGGTTCTCGGCGACCTCTACACGGCCCTCGGCACCCGCATCCACAACCAGGGCAACAAAGATCGCGACGTGTTCCTCCCGGAGGCGCTGGCCGAGGTCGGCCTGCCCGCCGAGTTGCTGTCCGCGGTCGACAGCACCGAGTTCGACGAGGAGTTGCGGCGCAGTCACCACGAGGGCATGGACCCGGTCGGTGACGATGTCGGAACTCCTACCATGCACATCGATGGAGTCGCGTTCTTCGGTCCGGTGCTGTCCAGCATCCCGCGCGGCGAGGCGGCCGTGAAGGTCTTCGACGGCGCGGTGGCGCTCGCGTCGTACCCGGACTTCTTCGAGCTGAAGCGCACCCGTACCGGTGGCCTCAACTTCGACTAATCGGGACAAATAGTCCAGCGGGCTGCCCGTTTTCGGCCCGCTGGACTCCCTTTTATGATCATTTGCGGCACTCGATACCGACGGCGGATGTCGCGGGACACGTGGCCGAGCGGGTGGTTCAAACGGCTGGTCAGCAAGGGGAAAACCGGTCGAAGGCCGCTCCGCAGGTACCGGCGAGTGGAACGGTCAGGCCTTTCTGGGGCACGAGTCGGCACAGCTGCCGTTCCCATTCATGAATGATTATCGCGAGGTCGTATCGTGACTCGCGGTCGTTCGTGTTTGGACGTGCGGAGAGGACCCGGACAGCAGATGGATCGCACTATCAGCGTCGTGATCTGTAGTTACGCGGATTGGCGCTGGGATGACTTCCGGCGTGCGTGTCTTTCCGTGCAGGAACAGATTGCGGACAGTGATGAGCTGGTGGTCGTGATCGACCACAACGACGCTCTCCTCGAGCGCGCGCGGTCGGAATTCCCCAGCGCCCGGGTGGTTCCCAACGCGGGCCGCAAGGGCCTCTCCGACGCCCGCAACACCGGCGTCGAGACGAGCCGCGGTGACGTGGTCGCCTTCCTCGACGACGACGCGGTTGCCCGCCCCGGGTGGGTGGCCGGTCTGCGCACGGCGTTCGCGCCCGACGACGTGGCCGTGGCCGGCACGACCGTCCGGCCCAACTGGGAGGGCGGCAGCGCCCCCCGCTGGTTCCCCGACGAGTTCGGCTGGGTCGTCGGCTGCAGCTACCGCGGCCTGCCCGAGATCAAGACGACCGTCCGCAACCCGATCGGCGCGTCCATGGCGGTGCGGCGCACCATCTTCGGGAAGGTGGGCGGTTTCTCCGACGCGATCGGCCGGGTCGGCACGAAGCCGGTCGGCTGCGAGGAGACCGAGTTCTGCATCCGGGTCTCCGCGCAGGATCCGGACAACAAGGTGGTGTTCGACCCGTTCTCGGCGGTCGACCACTACGTGCCCGCTGCTCGCCAGACGATGAAGTATTTCGTCAGCCGCTGCTACCACGAGGGCCGCTCGAAGCGCATCGTCTCGATCCTGCAGGGGACGCAGGCCGGCCTGTCGTCGGAGCGCCACTACGTCCGTGTGACTCTTCCGTCCGCGGTCGTCAAAGGCGTCACCGGATCGCTCCGGCGTCCAGCAGGCCTTCTCCGCGCCGGCGTCGTGGTGATAGGCCTGAGCAGCACCGTCCTGGGCTACGTGGTCGAGTCCCTCCAGCGAGGGCAGGTCACCGTTTCCACCGCAACCTGAGTCGTGCCCGCTGATGAGAGCTCGAACACGAGGCATTTCTCCGGCCGTCCGCCGTCGCGTCCGCGACGGGCGGCCGGGGGCACCGGAGAAATGCCACGGGGCCTCTCATCCAACTAGCCGAAGCTGGAGCAAGGTAACCGTGGACGCAACACCCTTCCGGTTCAGCATCATCATTCCCACCTATAACCGACGAGAAATTCTGCTGGACACCGTGAACTCGATCGCGGGCACGCAGCGGCCATGGCCGTGCGAGCTGATCGTGGTGATCGACGGATCCCAGGACGGGAGCGCGGAGGCGCTGCGGGAGCTCGACCTCCCGCTGCCGCTCACGGTGGTGGAGCAGACGAACCAGGGCGCCGCGGCGGCGCGCAACACGGGTGCGGCGGCAGCTCGCGGGGAGCTTCTTCTCTTCCTCGACGACGACATGGCGGTCGAGAAAGACCTGATCATCGAGCACGAGAAGACCCTGATGGCGGGGGCCGACGCGTCCGTCGGTCACATGCACGTCGACCAGCGCTCGCCGCACAACCTGATGACCCGCGGCGTCGAGCGGTGGGCCGCGCAGCGCCACGACCGGCTGGAGAAGTCCGGCGGCAAGCTCGGCATGACCGACTTCCTCACCGGCCAGCTGTCGGTGCGCGCCGACTACTTCCGCAAGGTGGCCGGCTTCGACGGCGGGATTACCGCCGACGGCGCCTTCGGCGGCGAGGACACCGACCTGGTCTACCGCCTGCTGCAGAACGGCGCCCAGCTGCGCTTCAGCGCCAAGGCGATCTCCCACCAGCGATACGTCGTCTCGGCCGGCAAGAGCATCCGGCAGTGGGAGCAGGCCGCGCACGCCGATGTCGCGCTCTCCCGCAAGCACCCCGGCATGGGCGCGATGCTGAACGCCGGATACGGCGGCGACTCGATCGTCGGCCGGCTCACCCGCGCGGTCGCGGCACTGCCGGCCGCCGTCCTGCGGCCGTTCGAGCAGCAGGTGTCGCGCCGGGTCGACAACGGCAGGATGGACACCGCCACCGACGGCATGTTCACCATGCTGCGCCGCATCGCCTACTGGCGCGGCGTCCGGTCCCGCGGGGGTTACGACCTCAGCACCGACCCGGGCGTGCGGATCCTCGCCTACCACCAGATCGAGGACGTCGACGACCCGAACCTCGCGGCGTACAGCGTCCGGCCCGAGCTGTTCGAGCAGCAGCTGGAGGCGCTGATCGCCGCCGGGTGGTCGTTCATCACCGGTGACGACCTGCTCGAGCACCTCGCCGGCCGGCCGCTCAAGCCGCGCAGCGTCCTGCTCACCTTCGACGACGCCTACGAGAGCCTGCTCATCAACGCCACGCCGATCATGACCCGGCTCGGCGTGCGCGGCATGACCCTGGTGGTCAGCGACGAGCTCGGCGGCTACAACTCGTGGGACGCGGCCGAGGGCCACACCAAGCTGCCGCTGCTCGACGCCGACCAGCTCGACCACATGCGGCCGAGCGGCTGGGAGATCGACTCGCACACCCGCCGGCACGCGCACCTCACCCAGCTGCGCAGCACCGAGCTGGCCGCCGACCTGGCCGGGTCGCGAGAGGCCATCGCCCGGGCCGGCCTGGGCACGCCGCGCTTCCTGGCCTACCCCTTCGGCGAGCACGATCGCCGAGTGCGCGCCCACGCGCGCAAGGCCGGCTACTCCGCCGCCTTCGCGCTCCGGACCGAGAACACCCACCCCGGGAACGGGAACCGCTATGCGCTTCCCCGCATCGAGGTCGGTAACCAAAGCACGCCGGACAAGCTGCTGCGGCAGCTGGCCAACCCGGCGGTGATCGCCCGCGGCGACGTCCTCCGACGTGAGCTTCGCGGTCTGGCCAGCGGGGTGCTCTCCCGCGTACGGCACACCTCCGAGCAGCACAACTGGAACCACGACGGAGCCGCGTTGACTCTCCCCTCTGTTCGCACCGGCGTCTGGTGCTGTGACTTCGAACTTGCCGGCGAGGGCCGGTTCACGTCGATGGTCCCGCCCCGCGACGAAACCGCGATGCGCGTGCTGGTGCGCCTGCACGGCGAGCCGCTCGGCTACCTGACGGTCAACCGCACCGGCACCGAGCAGGACAACGCCGAGGTCCGCCGGGCCACCTGGGCCGAGTTCAGCGACCTGCTGGTCGAGCACCTGAAGGCGGAGGGAACGCCGGTCCCGGCGCTGGCCGAGCGGGCCGCCTGGCGCGCGCCGGAGCGGCCGGCGAGCTGCCCCAACCGGGTCGAGGCCGACGACCTCGTCTCGGTCGTGGTCTGCACCCGCAACCGCAGCGAGTCGCTGCCCGACTGCCTCGACCGGCTGGCCGCGGTGACCTACGCGAACGTCGAGTTCATCATCGTCGACAACGCGCCCAGCGACGACTCCACCGAGCGGGTGGTCCAGCGGTACGCGTCCGCCGACGAGCGGTTCCGCTACGTGCGCGAGTCGCGGCCGGGCCTGTCCCGCGCCCGCAACGCCGGTCTCGCCGCCGCTCGCGGCCGCTACCTGGCCTACACCGACGACGACGTGGCGGTGGACAGCGGCTGGATCCACGGCTTGGTCCGCGGATTCCAGCGCCGGTCGGACGTGGCCTGCGTGACCGGCCTGGTCTGCACGGCCGCGATCAGCAACGGCTCGGAGGCGTACTTCGACGCCCGGCTGGCATCCTGGTCGACCCGGTGCCGGCCGCAGTTCTTCGACATGTCGATGCGCAGCGAGCACGGAGTGCTCTACCCGTTCTCGCCCGGCATCTTCGGCACCGGCGCCAGCTTCGCCTTCGACCGCGAGCGGCTGGTCCGGCTCGGCGGCTTCGACGAGGCCCTCGGCGCCGGCACGCTGACCCGCGGCGGGGAAGACCTCGACATCTTCGTCCGGGTGATGCTCGACCACGGCGCGATCGCGTACGAGCCGTCGGCGGTCGTGTGGCACCACCACCGCGCCGACGAAGAGGCTCTGCTGCGCCAGATGTACGGCTACGGCACGGGTTTCACGGCGTACGTCACCAAGCTTCTGATGTCCCGTTCCACCCGAGGCGAGGTTCTTCGCCGCGTTCCGGCCGGTCTTGCCAAGATCGTCCGGATCAAGCGGCAGACCGATCAGCGCCTCACCGAGACGGTGCCGACGCCGGCCGGCGCCATGCGCCGCGAGTTCACCGGATACCTCACCGGACCGGTCCTCTATGTGCGGGCTCGTCGGGCGGTTCGCCGCGAACTGATCGCTTCGTGACGACGATCGCTAACCGGTTCTACCGAAACAAATCCCAAGTAAGGTCAGCCCGAAAGCCGGTGGTCGAGAAGTCCGGCGCAGTGCGCGGAAAGGGCGCGTGATGACGGACGCGGCGGTCGAAAAAGAGGCGAAGAGTCATGTCGCCCAGCTTTTCGGCCGGGACTCGATCTACCTCGTGGTGTGGGCGGTGCAGCTGCTGTGCTCCGCCCTGTTCACCCCGGTTCTGACCCGCATCCTCTCGGCCGGTGACTACGGCACGGTTCAGTCCGGCATCGCGATCATGCAGGTGCTGTTCATTTTCGCGGCGCTCGGCCTGCAGGCGGCGGTGCAGCGGGAGGACGCCGGCAACGACAACCTGCTCGGTGCGCGGCGGCTGATCGGTTTCGGTGTGCTCGCGGCCGGGGCCATCACGTTCACCGCGTGGTCGACGGTCGACCTGTGGAGTGGTCCGCTCGGCCTGACCGGCAGCCAGTACGAACTGAAGATGTCGGTGATCTGGGCCGGCGCGTCCGCGGTCACCAACACCTCGCTCGGCCTGCTGCGCAGCCGGGACAAGCTGGCCGCGTTCGTCGCGGTCGGCCTGACCCAGTCGGTGGGCGGTCAGCTGGTCGCCCTCGGGCTGTGCAAGTTCGTCGCGCCGACCTCCGAGAACTATCTGCTGGGGCAGACGCTCTGCCAGGTCTTCGCGATGGTGATCGCGCTCGGCATCTTCCCGCCGGCCTTCTTCTGGGTCCGGCATTTCGACTTCCTCGGCCGGGCGCTGCTGTTCGCGCTCCCGCTGGTTCCGTCGACGCTCTCCACCTTCGTGATCGAGAGCTCCGACCGGCTGGTGATCGGCGCCCATCTGGGCAGCGAGGAGGTCGCGCGATATCAGATCGCCTACAACATCGCGAGCATGCCGATGCTGCTCCTGGCCGTGCTCAGTTCGGCCTGGATGCCACGGTTCTTCAGCCTCAACGAGCCGGGGGAGCGGGCCCAGGTTCTGCGCGACAGCCGCGACGCGCTCAACCGGCTGATGGTCCCGGTGATCCTCGGCTTCGCGTTCGGGTCGCCACTGATCCTGAAGTTGTGGGTGCCACCTTCGTACCGGCCGGATGATCTTCAATTTGTCGTTGCCGTCGTTCTGATCACCGTGGTGCCCTACTCGGCGCAGTTGTCGGTGACTCGCACGCTGCTGACCTATGGCCGGACCGGGTCGATCGCGCTCGTCAACTTCGTCGGCGCGGCGGTCAACCTGGGCGTCAACCTGGTGCTGGTCCGGCATTTCGGGCTGATCGGGCCGGCCGCCGCCACGCTGATCGCATTCCTGTTGCTGTGGTTGATCTTCGCCTGGGTCGGCCGGGACATATCGCCCGGCCGGGCGCCGATAAGTCTGATGATGCAGCTCCTGGCCGCCTGCGGGCTCGCGCTGGTCGCCGCCGCCGTGCCGGAGAGCGTTCCGGTGATGATCGGCCGGGTCCTGCTCAGCGTCGGCGCGGTGGTCTGGTTCGTGCGGGTGTTCCTGCAGATCCGGGCGTCCGAGGTGCCGGAGTCGGAGCTGGACGGCTTCGACGAGCACGTGACGACCCTGATGCCGGCGGTCGCCGAGATCACCACGTTCTCGGCGCAGGTGCCGGTGCGGATGCCGGCGATCGGGCGGGCAACGGTCCGTCGGCCGTCGAACATCGAGCAGACCGCCAAGATCTACTACGGCGGCCGGTACGTGACTCGGCTCTAAGGCGGCGGGCTGCGCGCGTACAGGTAGGCGGAGCACACTGACCCCCATGACTTTCGTGGTTGTGGGTGGCGGTCTGGCCGGTGCCAAAGCGGTGGAAACCCTGCGGGCCGAGGGCTATGCGGGGGCGATCACGCTGATCGGCGCCGAGAGCGATTTGCCGTACGAGCGGCCACCGCTCTCCAAGGGCCTGCTGCTCGGCAAGGACGCCCCGGACAGCGTCTTCGTGCACACCGCGGAGTGGTACGCGGAGCACACCGTCACGCTGCGCACCGGCACCACGGTCACCGGCCTCGACCCGGCCGCCAAGGTCGTGCGGCTGGCCGACGGCGAGGAGATCGGCTACGAGAAGCTGCTGCTCGCCACCGGTTCCAGCGCGCGGCCGCTGCCGGGCGCGCTGACCCTGCGCACCCTCGCAGACTCCCACCGTCTCGCCGACGTGGTGGTTGCCGATGCCCGGGTCGTGATCATCGGGGCCGGCTGGATCGGGCTCGAGGTCGCGGCATTCGCGCGCAGCCGCGGCGCATCGGTCACGGTGGTCGGCTCGCCGCTGGCCTTCCTGGGCGACGAGATCGCCGGAGTGTTCGCCGACCTGCACCGGGCCAACGGCGTCACCCTGCACCCGGGCGCGCATGCCGTCGCGGTCGAGGGCGACACGGTCCGTCTCGCCGACGGCACCTCGCTCCCGGCCGACTTGGTGATCGCCGGCATCGGCGTGACGCCCAACGTGTCGCTCGCGGCCGAGGCCGGCCTGGCCGTCGACGACGGCGTGCTGGTCGACCACCGGCTGGCCACCAGCGATCCGGACATCTTCGCGGCCGGCGACATCGCCAACGTCGACCACCCGCTGCTGAAGCACCGCATCCGGGTCGAGCACTGGGCGACCGCGCTCAACTCGGGCCCGGCCGCCGCCAAGGCGATGCTCGGTCAGGACGTCTCCTACGACAAACTGCCGTACTTCTTCACCGACCAGTACGACCTCGGCATGGAGTACATCGGCTGGGTCCGGCCCGGCACGACGCCGTCGATCGTCGTGCGCGGCGATCTCACCGCTCGGGAGTTCATCGCGTTCTGGCTGGTCGACGGCAGGGTCGTGGCCGGCATGAATGTCAACATCTGGGACGTGCAAGAGCCGATCGAGGCGCTGATCAGGTCGGGAGCCGTCGTCGATCCGGCCCGCCTGGCCGACCCCGCGGTCGAGCTTTCCGACCTTACGGGCTGATCGCACTCCCGGTGCGACCGCGCACTGGCAGATCGACGACCCTGGGCTCATGGACGGCTGGCACGCCCAGGTGCTAACGCACGAACGACGTGGTCCCGACGTCGCCGTGTTCACGTGTCGCGCGGGCGTGCCGCTGCCCTACCACCCCGGGCAGTACGTGACGATCGAATGCCCGTATAGGCCGTGGCAGAGCCGGGCGTATGCGATCGCGAACGCGCCGCGCCGCGATCAGGTGCTCGAGTTCCACGTGCGCGCCGGCGGCCCGGCCGGGGTCTCGTCCGCGCTGGTCCACCGGCTCAAGATCGGCGACATGCTGCGGCTGAGCGAGGCGCACGGCACCCTGGCCCTCGACCCGTTCTCCCGCCGCGACGTCGTCTTCGTCACCGGCGGCACCGGCCTCGCGCCGGCCAAGGCGCTCATCGAGGAGCTGGCCCGGGTCAACCGCACCCGCTGGATCCACCTGTTCCGCGGCGAGCGCCGGCGCGCCGACTTCTACGACCGGGTGAGCGTGGACCAGCTGTCCCAGCGGCACCCGTGGCTCACCGTGATCAGGGCGACCAGCGAGGAGCCCGACGAGAACGGCGAGCAGGTCACCGTCGCCGACCTGGTCGCTCGCGAAGGCCCCTGGCCCGACCACGACTTCTACGTCTTCGGATCGGCCCCGATGGTCGAGTCGACGCTGCGCCGGCTCGACCAGATGGGGGTGACCGACGACCGGATCCGGCACGGCGCCTACGACTTCAATCCGGCGGTCCGGCCAGCATGGTCACCTTGAGCACGCCGTCGCGCAACGGCACTGCATGCCGCTGACGCGTCATCCACGATGCGGCTCCGGCCATCCGCGCGAGGCGCTGCGTGGTCCGGCGGCGATTTTTGTCGTACGCCGTGAGCCCACCGCTTTCCAGGCAGGCCGCCAGTGAAACCGCGTCGATCATCGCCTCGCAGGCGCCCCGGCCCAGGTCAGGAGTCATTGCGTGGGCGGCGTCGCCGATCAGCGCGACGTTGCCTTTGACGTACGACGGAAGCTTCGGCGTCACGTAGATGTCGTGCCGGAGGATGCCCTCCTCGGTGATCCGCTCGAGGAGGTCGTGGACCGGGCCGGGCCAGTTCCCAAACAGTTTCCGCAGCTCATCCCGCTCGACGCCGGGGTGGAAGTCGCCCTCGCCGGCGGCGGCCGAGGCGAACCAGTTCGCGCGGCGGCCCTCCTGCGGGGTGATGCCGAACTTGACGCCGGCGCCCCAGAACTCGGTGAACGTGCTGGTGGGCGCGTCGTCGAGGGTGCCGCGCCAGGCGGCCGTGCCGGCGAACCGGGCTTTGACGCCGAAGAGCTCCTCGCGCGTACGGCTGAAGACGCCGTCGGCCGCGACCACTACGTCGTACCTCTCGCTCAGGGTTCTGGTCTCGGTGATCGTTTCGCCGAAGCGCAGGTCGGCGACTTTCCCGGCCGCCGCCTTCTCGGCCGCCCTACGGAGGATGGCCAGGAGGGCCGGCCGGGACAGCAGGTGGACGCGGTCGCCGGATTTGCCGGTGCCGATCCGGGCGATGATGCTGCCGTCCGGGCGGCGGAGCGCGCCCGACGTCTGCGGGCAGCCGCGCTCGCGGACCTCGTCGCCGAGGCCGAGGGTGTCGAGGGCGCGGAGGGCGGACGGCCAGATGCCCAGCGCGGTGCCGGTGGACGGAGTGGTGGTCTGTCGCTCGTGGACGGTGACCCGCCAGCCCATCCGGTGCAGGGCGACGGCCGTGGTCAGGCCACCGATGCCGCCGCCGATGATCGCTGCGTTTCTCCCCATGGATCGGAAGCTACCACGGGCGTAGTTCTGAAACTACTGATGTAGTATTGCCGACATGCCGTCACGTCAAGAGGTGCTGCTCGATGCCGCCATCGCGGTGCTGGGCAGCGAAGGGTCCCGCCGGCTCACGCATCGCGCGGTCGACGCCTTCGCCGGTTTGCCGTCCGGCTCCACGTCGAACTACTTCAAGACCCGCGAGGCGCTGATCAACGCGATGGCGGCCCGGTTCGTGGAGCGCGAGCAGGCGATCTGGGCGACGCTGACCGAGCTGATGGCACCGCGCACCCCGGCCGAGCTGGCGGTCGCGCTCGCCGCGTTCGTCCGGCGGGCGATCGGGCCGGACCGGGTCATGACGCTCGCCCGTTACGGGTTGTTCGTCGAGGCGGCGTTGCATCCGGACGCCTACCCGCAGTTGGCCGAGTCGGCGCGGGAGATCCGGCGGTTCGGGGCACAGTGGCTGCGCGCGGTCGGCGTGCCCGACCCGGAGGCGGCCTGCGAGCAGCTCCTCGACCAGTTGGACGGCCTGATCCTGCACCAGTTGGCCTATCCGGATCCGGCCCTCGACCTGGAGCACCGGATCACGCGTTTCCTATGTGTAGAGTCTGATCATGGATCGCTTTGACACGTCGGTGGCCCACCCGGCGCGGCGGTACAACTACTGGCTCGGCGGCAAGGACCACTTCGCCGCCGACCGAGAGTCGGGCGACCTGCTGGCAAAGGCGTTCCCGACCGCGCTGATCGCCGCCCGGGAAAACCGTGACTTCCTCCGGCGCAGCGTGCGATTCCTTGCCTCGCAAGGGGTGCAGCAGTTCCTCGACATCGGCACCGGGCTGCCGGTCCCGGACAACACGCACGAAATCGCGCAGCGCATCGATCCCACGGCTCGGGTGCTTTACGCCGACAACGACCCGATTGTCATGACCCACTCGCGGGCGCTCACCATCGGCAGCCCCGAGGGCCGCACCGGCTACGTCGAAGCCGACGTGCGGGCGCCGGAGGTCATCCTCGGTCACCCCGAGTTGAAGGCCGTGCTCGATCTGTCCGAGCCAGTGGCGTTGCTGCTGGTCGCGGTCCTGCACTTCGTCCACGACGACGACGAGGCCACGCGGGTCGTCGGCGAGCTGCTCGCCGCGCTGCCGCCAGGCAGCTATCTGGTCGCCAGCAACTTGACGCTCGACTATGCGCCGCCCGCCCAGGTGGCCAAGCACGAGGAACTGCTGGCGTCCGGCCGCACCGATGCCCGCGCCCGCAACCGGGCCGAGTTCGGCCGCTTCTTCGAAGGGCTGGAGTTGGTGGACCCCGGGATCGTTGCGGTCAGCGACTGGCGCCCCGCCGCCGAAGAGAGACCGAGCGCACAGGACGTCGCCATCTACGGCGCGGTCGGCCGACTCCCCAGCTGAAACCGTCGTGTGGGCGGTGCCCCGCGTGCGGTGCGGCAACTCCGCAATGTTCTACGCCACCGCCGGGGCCACGGTGATCGTTTGCGGCGCGGGCCGGGCGCCGGGTGCGGACCAGATGGCAGCGTTCAGCGCCGCCCAGGCCGCGCCGATCAGGAGCGCGGCCACCGTCTCGCTGCTGCGGCTCCACCCCAGGTAGACCCAGGACCCGGCGCACGTCACCACATAGATGGCCGCCACGGTCCACACCGTGACCCGCCACTTCCAGGCCAGGTGACCGGCGAGCATCCAGGCCAGCAGGCCGACCGCGCCGGCCAGCTGAGCGGTGTGCCCGACCGCCATCGACGCCATCGGTCCGGCCACGTCGAACGGGATGTACCCGTCGAACTCGGCCACCGAGGGAAAGACCACCGAGGTCGGCGTCTGCCAGGCTTGCCAGGCGGGCGGCGACGCCAACGAGTAGGCCGCCGCAAGCACCACGGTCGGCAGTACCGGCCCGAGGGCGGTGAGCAGCCCACCTTCGACTCCCCGCCGGCGACGAACCCACCACCGCACGACCGACACCACCGCCGCGACCGCGAACAACACTCCCGGATCCGCAAAGGTCGCCGCATCAAGCGCGAACAGATACCCGTCCGAGGTCCACTGCGACCGCGCCCAGTTGGTGATCGCCACATCAGCGTCCCCGAGCCCGCTGAACCGCACCACCACCGGAATCACCAGAACAAGCACCGCACCCAGCGAAAACAGCGCCAAGCCCCCAAGCCCGAGATCAACAACCGCCCCCGCACCCCGCCGCCGCAGCCGCACCCCCGGCCCGCTCTGCGAACCGGCCTGCGCACCGGATCCGCTCTGCGTGCCCGACCCGCTCCGCGACCCGGCCCGCGCACCGGATCCGCTCTGCGTGCCCGACCCGGCCTGCGCACCGGATCCGCTCTGCGTGCCCGACCCGGCCTGCGCACCGGATCCGCTCTGCGTGCCCGACCCGGCCTGCGCACCGGATCCGCTCCGCGTGCCCGAACCGGCCTGCGCACCCGATCCGCTCCGCGTGCCCGACCCGGCCTGCGCACCCCACCCGCTCCGCGCACCCAACCCGACCAGGCGTCCCACCCCAACGCGACCCGAACCGGCCCATGCCACGCTCGCCTGGTAACCGGGCGCGCCGTCGTGGAACCGCGCCTCATCGGGGCGGGCGAACCGATGCGTCATGCCGGCCGCGCGGGATGCGCTGAGCGCGTCGGCCAGGGCGTGGAACGGGCGTGGGTGCCGGCCCAGCCAGCGGCCGGCCAGGATCAGGGCGACGACGATCGTGGTGAGCGCGGCGAGCGCGCCTCCAGCGCGGCCGGCCCGGGCGGCGAGCAAGTCATAGGAGGCACCGGCCAGGTAGCTGGCCCCGACCATCCACAGTGACCAGAGCACCGCCGCGGGAGTGTGCCACACCGCGAACCGCTTGTAGCGCACACCATTCACCCCCGCCAGCCGGGGAATCAGCGTGCGAGCCCCGACGATCCACTGACCGAGGAAGATCGCCCGCCCACCGTGCCTGGTGAAGAGCCGCTCGGCCCGATCCCACCGCCTGTCCCCGATCCAGCGGCCCAGCCGGGTGACTCGTACCCGAGCCCCGCGCCGACGGCCGGAAAAGAAGGCGGCCGTACCGCCGAGCATCGCGGCACCCACCGCCACGAGCAGCGCCGGCACGATCTGCACGGTGCCGGCATTGGCAAGCAGGCCGAGCGCAATCAGGGCGGTGGCGGCCGGCAGCACCAGCCCGGCAACGACCGCCGACTCCGCAGCAACCAGCGCAGCGACCACGGCATAGACCAGAACCGGAGGAAGCCCACCAAGCAGGTCGTCGAGCACAGGCATGCTGGTGACGCTAGGCATCCGATCCGCCCCCCTCAATCGGTGGTTGCCCCTAGGGCAACCCGCCACCACCAATCAACGCCATCCCCAGAGCCTTCCCGCCCGCAGTCGCCTTCCCGCCCGCAGTCGCCTCCCCCGCATGCAGTCGCCTTCTCGTCCTGGGCCGCTTTCCCGTTGGGGTGACCTCGGCGATTTCGACGCGGGCGCTGTCCATCGCCTTCCTCGCTCAGAGGTGGTGTCGCAGAGCGCAACTCGTTCCGGCGTGATCGAGGGAACAGGGCCGTGGGTCGTGCTGCCGTCGGGGTATGACTGGGTGATGGACATCCTCGTAGTCGGCGGACACGGCAAAGTCGCACTCCGCCTGTTGAAGCTGCTCGCCACCGACGGGCACACCGCTCGCGGCCTGATCCGCAAGCCCGAGCAGGCCGAGGACCTGACGGCCGTAGGCGCCGTGCCGGTGATCGGCGACCTGGAGAACGATCCGTCCCTGGCCCCCTACGTCAAGGGCGCCGACGCCGTGGTCTTCGCCGCCGGCGCAGGTCCAGGCAGCGGACCGGACCGTAAGCGAACCGTGGACCTCGGCGGCGCGATCAAGCTGGCCGACGCCGCCATGGCCGAGCACGTCACCCGCTACGTGATGGTCTCCTCGATCGGAGCCCACGACCCGTCGAGCGGCGGCCCCACCATGCAGCCCTACCTGGAGGCGAAGGCCGAGGCCGACGCCTACGTGGTCGCCGGCGGCCTGGACTACACGATCGTCCGCCCCGGCAGCCTGACCGACGACCCCGGCACCGGCTTGGTGACCGTCACCCGGGAGCTGGGCAACCGAGGCCCCATCCCACGCGACGACGTAGCCGCCGTCCTTGCCGCCTGCCTGGTCACCCCGGCGACCATCGGTGTCACCTTCGAGCTGTTCGCCGGCGACACCCCGATTCCACAGGCCCTGGACCTGTAACCCGCGGCCCCGAGCCGCGCCCTGCGATTCCGCGCCGCCGCGCCGGGCGTCTCCGCGCCGCCGCGCCGGGCGTCTCCGCGCCGCCGCGCCGGGCGTCTCCGCGCCGTGGCTTGCCAGCCGAGGTCAGGCCCCGGCGGAGGCCGCCTACAGGTGGGCGGCCAGGGCGCGGGCCTCGGTGCGCAGTTGCTCCGCGCGGTCGGGATGGCCGACCCGGTCATACTCGTCGGCGGCCGTCTCCCGTTCGGCCACCTCGGCTCGCACGATCTGCTCGACCTCGTGCTCGGTCAGTGCGCGGCGGGCCACCTCGGTGGCACCCGCACCGATCGGAACCTGCTCGATCGCCAGGCTCCCGGGCGAGCCATCCGCGGGTGCGACCGCCTCGGCATTGTCGATCGCCGCCAAGGTGGCGCGCAGCACCGACGTGGCGACCCGATCGCGGGCTTTCATCGCGGTCGGTAGTGCCTTCCGGAGCCGTTCCCGCAGCGAGCTGTCTGTCATGCCCGCGACGGTAGCGATCACGCCGCGCCGGCGGCATCGGTTTTCGCGGACATGATCCCGGTCCGCCGCGTCGGTCTCCCGGCCGTGCGGCATCCCGGCCCCACGGTCGGTGATTGGTCTTCTCTGTTCAGTTGTCGCCGAACTCTCGTCGGAAATGCGGCAGCAATGCGGCCAGAGCCGGGCTCGACCGCCGCCGCCAGACCAGGGCAAGCAGGGCCGGAACGTCCACTCCGGTGATCGGCACGGCCACCAGACCAGGGTGAACCGAAGCCATCGACTCGCTCAACACGGCAAATCCCATGCCGCGCGCGGCCAGTTCGGCAACAGCGCCAGGTGCCGACGCGACCAGCACGACATCAGGAATCAGGCCCGCGGTCACACACGCCTCGTCGAACGAGGCCCGGATCCCGGTCCCCTCGGGCAACGTGACCAGAGGATAGGACATCAGCTCCATGAGCGGTAAGCCTTTTGATCCGGCGAGCGGTGAATCGGCCGGGACCAGGGCGATCAGGCCCTCGTCGGCGACCACGTATGCGCTGAGGTGTTCGGGAGGGGCGCCGGCTATGCCGACCAGGGCGACGTCGGCGGTCCCGGCGATCACCGAGGCGATCAGATGGCTGGAGTTGCCCTCCGCGAGCTCGAGCTCGATCGCCGGATGTTCTCGGTGGAAGGCGGCCAGCGCTGCGAACAGCGGGGTGACCTCGCAGCCGGTGACCATCCCGACCGTCAGGTGCCCCCGGACGAGGCCCTTGACCTCGTCGATCGCCTCGCGCAGGTCCGCCGCCGCGTCGAGCGCCGCCCGAGCGTAGGGCACCGCGGCCGTGCCGGCCGCGGTGAGCCGGGCGACCCGGCCGGAGCGGTCGAGAAGTTCCGCGCCCAGCTCGATTTCCAAGGCCTTGACCTGGGCACTTACGCCGGATTGGCTGATGTGCACGCGCTCGGCGGCGCGGGTGAAGTTGGCCTCTTCGGCCACCGCCAGGAAGTACTCGAGCTGCCGCAGTTCCATAACCAGAAATTCTAGCTGCTACAAAAACCATGCGTTGGACTTCTTAAACCCAGCGGAGCAGGGTGGAGGCATGACCGAATACGAGAAGGCACTCAAGCCGGAAGATCTGACCCGTCTGTTCGTCGAGCGGGCCAACGCCAAAGATGCGGAAGGCCTCGCGCTGCTCTACGAGGAGGACGCGGTGATGGCCTACCCGCCCGGTCAGCAGACCGTGGGCCGGGCCGCGATCCAGAAGCTGTGGGAGGAGTCGCTGCCGCACATGCCGGCGTTCGAGCCGGAAGAGCCGCTGCCCACACTGATCAGCGGTGACCTGGCGCTGACCTCGACCCCGCCGAAGGACGGCTCCGGTGCCCGCGCCCAGGTGGTGCGCCGCCAGTCCGACGGCTCCTGGCTACGCGTGCTGGATCAACCGGAGTTCCAGAAAGCGGCCGGCTGACCGCGAGCGACGGCCGGCCCGAGCGAGTCGCCGCCGCCGGGTCAGGGGGTCAGGGGTCAGGGCGCAGGGCTGACTGCCTCGGCGGTGGTGCAGAGCGTCGTGCCCAAGCCGGCGATCTCGCGAAATCCTTGCTCGCTGGCCTGCGACACGGCGTCGGTGACCAACACGACGCGGTAATCGCGCTCATGGGCCTCGATGATGCTCGCTCGTGGACAGTTGGGCAGGTTGCATCCGGCGAAGACGACCGTGTCGACGCCGTGGCCGGTCAGCAGTTCGTCGAGGCGGGTGCGATAAAAGGCGCCCCAGCGCGGCTTGTACAGCGCGTATTCGGCGGGGCCGAGCAGCTGCGGCTCGCCGCGCAGCAGAGCGTCGTCGTCGAGTTCGTCGATGGGAGCCAGGCCTTCGGCGAGGAGCCGGCCGGGGGAGCCCGGCCGGACGAATTGGCCGCCATCCTGCACGAGCGTGCGGCGGACGCGATCGACGTCCAGCCCGTCGGCCGGGTAGAGCCGGACGATGTGGACGATCGGCCGGCCGGCCGATCGGAACGCCGCGGTGAGTTTCCCGAGGTTGGGCAGCACCTCGGTGGTGCCGGCCAGCCCGAAGGCTCCGTCGGAGAGAAAGTCGCGCTGCATGTCGATGGTGATCAGCGCCGCGCTGTCCCAGTGCGGTTCGAGGTGGGGGTCGAGGGCCATGGCGACACCTTTGCACAGAGCCGCCGCACGTGATGTCGGCGCAATGAAGCCGAGAACGACGGGTGCGGCCAGAAGGGGTGCGGCCCGGTCGCCGCGGGGGAACGACGGCCGGACCGCGAGTGATGCACTAGAGCGCGATGCGCTGACCGGGGAAGATCAGGTTGGGGTTGGTGATGGTGCCGCGGTTCAGCTGGTAGAGGGTGCGCCAGCCGCCGTTCACGTGGTTCTTGGTGGCAATGGCCGCGAGCGTGTCGCCGGAGCGGACGACGTAGTTCTTACCGGTGGCCTTAACGGTCGTCGACCGGGTGACCTTCGGCGTGGTGCTGGTCGAAGACTTCTTGGCCGCCTTGTGGGCGGTCGACTTCGAGGAAGACTTCGACTTCGTGGCCGACTTCGACGCCGACTTGGAGCCGCTGGTGTTCGTGCTGGAGTAGTGCTTCGACGAGCCGGCCTTCTTGCCGCACACCGGCCACGCGCCGATGCCCTGGCCGGAGAGCACCTTCTCGGCGATCCGGATCTGCTCCGACTTGCTCGCCTTGTTGGCCGTCCCGGCATACTTCGCGCCGCCGTAGGACCGCCACGTGCTCCGGCTGAACTGCAAGCCACCGTAGAAGCCGTTGCCGGTGTTGATGCTCCAGTTGCCGCCCGATTCGCACTGCGCGACCGCGTCCCAGTTCACGCTGGACGCCTGCGCCGGCGAGGCCGGTCCCAGGAGAGCGGCCGTTCCCGCGACGCCGGCGGCGGTGAGGCCGAGGGCCAGGCGGGCATGCTTGCGAGCCCGCGAAATGCGGGCATGCTTGTGGATCTGTGCCATGACAGAAAAACCTCCACGCCTACGAGGTCAGCTGTCGGGTTCGGGCTGAGGTGCCCGGCCGCACGTAGCGGCTTCACCCCGAGGCGCGCGAATTGCGCGCCGAGGAACTTGGGTCCCCCGCTCCCTGCCACGAGTTTGAGATCCGGTGAGCGGCGGCAGGGACTCGGCGATCCGCCCACGGTGCCCGCGATGCGGACCGGCCGACGGTAACCACGGCCCCCGAGCATCGACCAAGTCTCAAGCGTGAATAGTGACGCTCTTCTCACTATTGCCCGGTTCGATCTTGCTTTATGACGAGAATGACCGATTGGCGAGGATCCTGAATTACTGATCGGTAACTTGTCGCGCCGTAGGAGGCGACCTGATGGAGAATCGGCAACCATGAGCGAGCTCGACCGCGATCACGACATCGTCGTCTACGGCGCATCCGGCTTCGTCGGGGTGCTGGTGGCGAAATACCTGGCTGAGCACGCGCCGGCCGCCACCCGGGTCGCCCTGGCGGGCCGTTCCGAGACCAAACTCACCGAGGTCAAGCAGCGCCTCGGGGTCGATTGGCCGATCGTGGTGGCCGACGCTTCTGACACTCCGGCCCTGGAGAAGCTCGCCGCCGGCACCCGGGTGGTCATCACGACGGTCGGGCCCTACGCGAAGTACGGCCGAGCCATCGTGCGCGCGTGCGCGGCGGCCGGCACCGACTACGTCGACCTGACCGGCGAGGTGCTCTTCGCCCGGCAGAGCATCGACGACAACCATGAGCTGGCTCGTTCGACCGGCGCGCGGATCGTGCATTCGTGCGGGTTCGACTCGATTCCGTCGGACATCGGGGTGCATGTCCTCGACCAGGCGGTCAAGGCCGACAACGCCGGCGAGCTCACCGACACCACTCTGGTGGTCACCAGCATGCGGGGCGGGCTCAGCGGCGGCACGATCGACTCGATGCGCCACCAGCTCGACACGGTCAAGAGCGACCGCAAGCTGCGCCGGATCGCCGCCAGCCCGTACTCCTTGAGCCCTGACCGGGCCGCCGAGCCTGACCTGGGTCGTCAGGAGGACGTTGTCGTCCTGCGCGGGGAAGAAATCAACCCGCGGTTGCGGGGCAGGCTGGCGCCGTTCGTGATGGCGTCCTACAACACCCGGGTGGTCCGGCGCAGCAACGCGCTGCGGGAGTGGGCCTACGGGCGGCAGTTCCGCTACCGCGAGGCAATGAGCGTGGGCGCGTCGCCGCTGTCGCCGGTGATGGCGTTCGCGACCAAGCTGGGTCTGGGCGCACTGATCGTCGGCCTGTCGCTGCCGCCCACCCGGTTCGTGCTCGACCGGGTGCTGCCGAAACCGGGGGAGGGGCCGGACGAGCAGTCCCGCAACTCGGGTCACTTCACCATGGACCTGTTCACCACGACCACGACCGGCGAGCGTTACACGGCGCGGGTCAAGGCCAAGGGCGACCCCGGTTACGCGGCCACCGCGATCATGCTCGGCGAGTCCGCCCTTGCCCTGGCGCACGACCGCGATGATCTGCCGCGGTCCGAGGGCGGCGTGCTCACCCCGGCCACCGCCATCGGCGACGCCCTGGTCACTCGCCTGCGCGCGGCCGGCATGGAGATCACCGCCCGTAAATGCTGATCAGGAGAGGGCGATGAGCGAGTTGAGGATGGCCAGGCAGTAATCGGTGAGGTGGTCGGCGAGAACGGCCGGGTCCTCGGTCATGTCCCGGGACAGCCAGTCGATGATGACCTCGCTCAGCCCGGCCACCAGCGCGAGCAGCATGCGTTCCTGCCGCAGGGGAGCGATGGGGTGGTTGCTCACCCGGCGCATCAGGCCGGCCAGGAACTGGGCGTCCTCGCGGAGCACCCCGCGCCGCCGTGTCTCCATGCGCGGAGCGTTGATGTAGATGACGCGCGCCCGCTCGGGGTTTGCGCGCAGCATCGCGAGGAGCATGTGGACCGCCGGGCGCAGCATCTCGTCGAGGGTTTCCGGCGACTTCGGTGCGGCCGCGGCAACCCCGGTGAGCAGCCACATGTTCTGTTCGCGGTGCAGGGCTCGCACCAGGTCCGGCCGATCCGCGAAATGCTCGTAGAAATACCTTTTGGAGACTCGGGCGTCGGCGCAGACGTCGGCGACCGTCACATCGTCGTAGTCGCGCGTGCCGAACAGGTGCAGTGCCGCCGTGAGGATGCGCTCACGGCGGTCGGTCGCTCGTTCCAGACGGGATCGGCCGCCGTAGTTCTCGCCCCGGCGCGTCACCAACACAGTCCGCTCCTCCACGGGACCAAGGTATGCCCTGGAAGGCATTCCTATCGCGTGGACCCTCCGTCCACGTTGATCACGTCTGGGCTGGGGGAATGCCCGACATGACGAATCACTCATGAGCTTCACATCGATCGTTACTGGCCGGAACCGGGTCCATACGGGCAGGATCAAGTTGTGGCCACCCGTCTTCCTTACCCACTCACGCTGACGGGAGACGGCCTCGTCCTGCGCGATTGGCGACCGGACGACCTCGACGACCTGGTCGCGCTCCTCGACGAGCCGGACATCGCCCGGTGGACGCCGATGCCGTCGCCGTTCGACCAGGAGGCCGGCCTCGCCTACCTCAGACGCGCTCACCAGGGCCGGATCAGCGGTCAGCGGATCCAGCTCGCGGTCACCGAGGACGGTGAGCGGCCGCTCGGCGAGGTCCTGCTCTTCGGCCTCGACGCCGGCCTCAAAGAGGCCGAGCTGGGCTACCTGGTGGGCGCTCAGCATCGCCGGCGCGGACTCGCGTCGGGCTCACTCTCACTGCTTTCGACGTACGCGCGGAGCACCCTGAAACTGGGTCGCCTGCTCCTGCGGATCGATCCGGCCAACGCGGCGAGCATCGCCGTGGCCCGCCGGTGCGGCTACCGGCTTACCGGCGAGCCGCCGATCCTGCAGGTCGGACCGTACGGTCCGAGCAGCCTGGACACCTGGGAACTGCCGGGCGACCGGACCGAGACCCGGCTGGAACGACTGAAAAATGTCGCAGCCCGGCGGTACGGTCGTCGCACCTAGCAACCGAGGAGGTGTCATGGTCAGCGTCGACCGTGCGCAGGTGATGGCCTACCGGGTGGCGGCCCAGGGTCTCGGGGTCCGCAGCCGGAAACGCCCGGCCGATCTGCCCCTCCTCGATCTCGGCGTGCAGGAATACACCCCCGGCTCGCAGGATGTCGCGCTGGCCGCACGCACGAGCGCGGCCCTCGACGACGATCGCCTGATCACCGTGTGGGCCGCTCGGGGCGCTCCCCACCTGCATCGCCGCGCCGACCTGGCCGCCCTGGTCAAACAGCTCTGGCCGGTGAGCGACGCCGACGCGACCGCCCGCATCAAGAGCGGCCAGATCCCCGAGGGCATGAAGCTCGGGCTGGCCGCCTTCACCGCCACCGCGGCCGCGTTCCGCGAGGTGGTGACGACCTCGATGCCGCGCGGCGAGGCGAGCGCCGAGGTGAGCCGGCGAGTGCCGGCGGAGCTGACCTATTACTGCCGGGGCTGCGAGGCGCAGCACATCGCCGGCAACGTCTGGCAGCACTCGGGCCTGGCCGGCGGGGTGCAGGTCGAGTCGCGCGGGCGGGAGGCGACGCTGGGCCCGCTCCCGGACGCGCCGCCGCAGCCCACCGAGAACGAGGGCGTCGGCGATCTGATCGCGACCTACCTGCGGTTCCTCGGTCCGGCGACGCCGGCCGAGGTGGCGAAATATCTGGGCAGCAGCGCCGCCGAGATGAAACGGGTGTGGCCGGCCGGCCTGGCCGAGGTGACGGTCGACGGGCGGAAGCGATGGCTGCCGGAATCCGACGTGACCGCACTCGCCAAGGCGTCACGGCCGTCGGGTGTCCGGCTGATCCCGGGGATGGACCCGTTGCTGCAGGCCCGCGACCGCGATCTGGTGGTGCCCGACCGTGCTCAGCAGAAAGAGGTGTGGCGGACCCTCGGCAATCCCGGTGCGTTGCTGCTCGACGGCGAGGTCGCCGGAGTGTGGCGAGCCAAGATCGTCGGTCGCAAGCGGGTCGATCTGACCGTCACCTCGTTCGGTTCGCTCCCCGCCACCCGCCGTAAGCAGGTCGAGGATGAAGCCGCCGAGGTGGCTCGCGGGCGCGGGGTGCCGGAGGCGACGGTCGCGTTCGAGTGACCTTCCTCAGTGGAGGGCCGCCAGCCGGGGAGCGGAAACGGACGAATGACGAGAACTGGCATACCTGGAGGTATCACTAAGGCAACGCGCGAGTAACAATGACTTCGATCGAGTCGGTTGATCCTCGATCGAACGCCGGAGGTGACGACATGCTGAGCAGGGAAGACAGCCGCCGTCTTGCGGAGCTCGAACGCCATTTGTGGCGCGATGATCCCGAGTTCTGCGCCCGAATGTCCGGTGCCGAAGAAAGTCCGCCACCTCGTCGAAGCCATTCCCTCTCGCTGATCTTCACCGCCGCGGTGATCTGGCTGGCCGCGATCGCTCTCGGCGTTCTCGGCTGGTGGCCGGCCGCGATCCTGGCCGCGCTGTGCGGCACCGCCGTCGTGGCCACCCTGATCTACCGGCGAGTCCGCCGAGGCCGCGCCACCCGCAAATAGGGAAAGGCAGCGCCGAATGGGGTAGTTCGGCGCCGCCTTTCCAGTGGGACTGAGTGCCGGGGATGTCCTCGTGATGCGCGCTCCCGCATCACGGGCGGCGGTCAGTCCCGAGTGTTGACTCGGCGGGCGCGGAAGACCCAGATGCGGAGCATCAGGAAACGGACCGCGGTGGCAAGCAGGTTGGCCAGGATCAGGACGATCAGCTCGACGACCTTGGACGGCTTGGTCGACAGGTGGTCGAGTAGGGCGAGCGAGCCGCTGGTCAGGCCGAGGCCCACGGCGAAGACGATCAGTCCCTGGGCTTGGTGACGCCAAGCGCCGTCGTTACCCCGTACACCGAAAGTGATTCGGCGGTTGACCGCGGTGTTGGCGACGGCGGTGACCAGCAGGGCGATCAGGTTGGCCCACTGCGGGCTCACGCCGGTGCGGAGCAGCGCATACAGGGCGAGGTAGGCCAGTGTGCTGGCGGCCCCGACCGCGGCGAAGCGGATCAGCTGGCCGGTCAGACCGGCCGGGACGCCGGCCACCGGCAGCGGGTTGCGGCCCAGCTGCTCGCGGAGGGTGCCGAGCGGCAGGCTGCCCGATCCGAAGGCGCGCAGCAGCCGGACGATTCCCTTGAGGTCGGCGATCGCGGTCGCCTTGATGTCGACGCGGCTGTCCGGGTCGTCGACCCAGTCGACCGGCACCTCGTGGATGCGCAGCCCGGCCCGCTCGGCCAGCACCAGCATCTCGGTGTCGAAGAACCAGCCGGTGTCCTCGACCATCGGCAGGAGCCGCTCGGCGACGTCCGACCGGATCGCCTTGAAGCCGCACTGCGCGTCGGAGAACCGCGCCGACAGGGTGCCGCGCAGGATCAGGTTGTAGGTGCGGGAGATGAACTCGCGCTTCGCGCCGCGGACCACCCGGGAGCCGCGGGCGAGCCGGGAGCCGATGGCCAGGTCCGAGTGGCCCGAGATCAGCGGGGCGACCAGCGGGAGCAGGGCGCCGAGGTCGGTGGAGAGGTCCACGTCCATGTAGGCCAGGACGGCCGCGTCGGAGTGGGTCCAGACGTACTTCAGCGCGCGGCCGCGGCCCTTCTCCGGCAGGTGCACCGAGGCCACACCGGGAAGTTCGGCGGTGAGCCGGCGGGCCACCTCGGCGGTCGAATCGGTGCTCGCGTTGTCGGCGACCGTGATCCGGAAGCGGTACGGGAAATGCGCCGAGAGGTACGCGTGCAGACGGCGTACGCACGGCTCGAGGTCGATCTCCTCGTTGTAGACGGGAACGACCACGTCGAGCACCGGAGCGTCGAATCGGGTCGAGTCGGCCGCGTGCGATGGCATCGTCGTAAGGCTCATGTCGTCAAATTTCTGCCTCACAACTGGGCAATACGTAAGGCAACACTGTGCGGGCCCTGTGAGTCCGTTTTCGCCTTTGTGAACGTTTCCCCAACGGGTGAATGCCAGTTGGGGTGGCACCCGGTCGGATGCCACCCCAACGATGAAGGTAAATGCCTGGTCAGCTCGTCGGCGAGGTCAGGTCGTAGACCGTGGTGCTGCCGACGGTCTTCGCGGTGAAGTTCGCGGTCACCCACGCGGCGATCTGCGAGCTGTCGTTGCTGCCGCTGCTGTTCGAGCCGCCCACACTGCCGCTGCCGATGAAGTAGTGGATCTTTCCGTCGGCGACGTACTGCTTGAATTGGGCGAGCGTCGGGGACGGGTCGGTCCCGTTGAAGCCGCCGACCGCCATCACCGGGTCACTGGTGGCCAGTTGGTAGCCGGACGCGTTCTGCGAGCCGACCGTGGCCGCCACCCAGGTGTACTTGCCGGCCTCGGCCTGGAGCAGCGCCTTCATCTCGGAGCTGACCGAGACGGCGTCGAGAAGACCGCCCATGCCGCCACCACCGCCGCCGCGCATGCCACCACCGCCGTTGGTCTGGCCCCCGTTGGTCTGGCCCCCGTTGGTCTGGCCGCCGCCACCGGGGAAGCCGCCGCCGCCAGGCCCGCCGCCGCCACGGTTGCCGCCGCCGCCACCACCGCCGGGACGACCGCCACCGCCGCCGAATCCACCGCCGGTCGACGGCCCCGCGGTCGGGATCGACCCGGTGTGTCCCTCGGACGCGGTCTGAACGGCGTACGCAGCAGGTCCGGCAAGAACCGCGACCAATGCCGCCCCGGCCGACACCACCCCGAGCCGTGCCGCAAGGCGCGGCGAAGCCATCAGCGCCGAGGCGAGCACCCCCGCCGCCGCGACCAGGCCGCCGAGCAGCACGACCCACCGCAGCCAGGGCAGGAAGTCCGAGCTGCGGGTCAGCAGGTGGTAGCACCACCAGGCGGTGGTCGCGATGGCCGCCGCCAGCGTGGCCGCCGCGATGATGTTGCGCCGGTTGCGCCACAGCAGGACCGATCCCATGCCGACGACCGCGCCGATCCCGGGGGCCAGGGCGACGGTGTAGTAGGCGTGGAAGATGCCCTGCATGAAGCTGAAGACGAGGCCGGTGATCATGAGCCAGCCGCCCCAGATCACGAAGCCGGCCCGTTGCCGGTCGGTGCGGATCCGCGGTGCGGTCAGCACCAGGCCGGCCACCAGCACGATCAATGCGCCGGGGAGGAGCCAGGAGATCTGGCCGCCCTGCGAGCTGTCGAACATGCGCAGCAGACCGGTCTCACCCCAGCCGCTGCCGCCTCCGCCGCCGCCGACGCTGCCGGTCTCGTCGCCGGAGAGCCGGCCGAGCCCGTTGTAGCCGAGGGCGAGCTCGAGGATGCTGTTGTTCTGCGAGCCGCCGATGAAGGGCCGCGCCGAGGCCGGCACCAGTTCGACGATCGCGATGTACCAGCCGGCCGAGACCACGATGGCGACGAAAGCAAGAAGAAGCTGAATGAATCGTTTGCCCAGCTTGGGCGGCCCGGCGATCAGGTAGGCCAGGCCGAAGGCCGGTACCACCAACAGGGCTTGGAGCATCTTGGCGAGGAACGCGAAGCCGATGAACGTGCCGGCCAGCAGGAGCCACTTGGTCTTGCCGTTCTCGATCGCCCGCGAGGTCGCCCAGGCGCCCGCGATCATCAGCAGGACCAGCATCGCGTCCGGGTTGTTGAAGCGGAACATCAGCACCGCGATCGGGGTGAGCGCCAGCGTGGCGCCGGCGATCAGGCCGGCCGCCGGGCCGAACCAGCGTTTCACCGAGCTGTAGAGCAGCCCGACGCTGGCCACGCCCATCAGCGCCTGGGGCACCAGGATGCTCCACGAGTTGACCCCGAAGATCCGGGCAGAGAGCGACATCACCCACAGGAAAGCGGGCGTTTTGTCCACTGTGATCGAGTTGGCCGCGTCGGAGGAGCCGTAGAAGAACGCCTTCCAGCTCACCGACCCAGCCTGGGCGGCGGCCGAGTAGAACGCGTTGGCCCAGCCCGATTTGTCGAGTCCCCAGATGTAGAGGACGCCGGTGAGCAGGAGGAGTGCGTAGAGCGAGGGCCGCACCCAGGTCGGATCGCTACCGAGAAGCAGACGGCGGAGCCGAGATGGGGGAGCCGACGGCGGTGGCGAAGGAGGCGCCAAGGGCAAAGCGGGCAACGTCGAGGTCATCGAGGCTCCACAGGCTGGTGGATCATTTACTCGACAACTCTCGACGCGTGCCCTGTCCGACCTTTGTGGCCTTCCTGTTTGCTCGCTGTGAGCGCGAGGAGTGAGCCGGTTTTGCGAGCCCCGCAGTCGCGAACGAAAGGTGGCTCTGTGAGTTACCGAGCGCGACGCTTCGCCGACGCCGCGGCGAGGTTTTCGAGCACCTCGACGGTCGGCTCCCAGCCCATGCAGGCGTCGGTGACCGACTGCCCGTAGGTCAGGTCGCCGCCGAGATCCTGCCGCCCCGGAACGAGGAAGCTCTCCAGCATGACGCCGCTGATGCCGCGCTGGCCGTCGGCAACCTGACCGGCCACGTCGTCGGCGACCAGCGGCTGGCGCAGGTGGCTCTTGCCGCTGTTGCCGTGCGAGCAGTCGATCACCAGGCGCTCGGGCAGACCGGCCTTGCGCAGCAGCTGAAGTGCGCCCTCGACGTCCTCAGCGCTGTAGTTCGGGCGGCCGCCGCCACCGCGCAGCACCAGGTGGGTGTCGGGGTTGCCGGTGGTGTGCAGGATCGCCGGCGTGCCGGAGTAGTCGATGCCGGGGAAGACGTGCTGCGCGGCGGCGGCCTGGATGGCGTCGATCGCGGTGCTGATGCTTCCGTCGGGGCGGTTCTTCATGCCGATCGGCATCGAAAGACCGGAGGCGAGCTGCCGGTGGACCTGCGATTCGACGGTACGGGCGCCGATCGCGCCCCAGGCCACGGTGTCGGCGATGTACTGCGGGGTGATCGGGTCGAGGAACTCGACGGCCGTGGGCAGGCCGCGGCCGACGATCTCGAGGAGCAGCTTGCGCGCGATGCGCAGGCCAGTGCCGACGTCGCCGGTGCCGTCCAGCGCCGGGTCGTTGATCAGACCCTTCCAGCCGACCGTGGAGCGCGGCTTCTCGAAGTAGACCCGCATCACGATGAGCAGATCGTCGCTGAGCCGGTCGGCCTGCTCGCGCAGCAGCCCGGCGTACTCGCCGGCGGCGATCGGGTCGTGCACGGAGCACGGGCCGACGACGACCAGCAATCGTGGATCTCGCGCGTTCAGCACGTCCTCGGCCTGCCGGCGGCCGTCCAGCACGGTGTCGTGCAACTCGGCCGTGAGCGGCAGTTCGTGGTGTAGGAGAGCGGGGCTCATCAGCGGTACGACGGTGGCGATGCGCTGGTCACGGACGCGCTGGACCTCGGGGATGGTCACGGTGTTTCATCTCCTTAGCCGGCGCCCGTGGCGAGAGCCGGCATGCTCGTGGGCAAAACAAAAGGCAGCGACGACGTCGCTGCCTTTGCCGGCTCTTGCTGGGGTGTCTCAGGTCATGCGGTGACGACCGAGGCACCGGCGAGAGCCGGCCCGGTAAACCACAGATACGCACGAGACACGTCGGAGAGCATAGCGCGTCAGCGGGTCCGGGGCGCTGCCTGGGACAACTGACCAGCTGATGGGACGAGCCCGGGCGGCACGACCGGCAGGACCACGGTGAAGACGGTCTGGCCCGGGACGCTCTGCACGGAGACGTTTCCCCGATGCGAGGTGACCACGGCGTGCACGATCGACAGGCCGAGGCCGGTGCTGCCGGCCGCACGGGACCGGGAGCTGTCGCCGCGGGCGAACCGTTCGAAGATGTGTGGCTGGAGCTCGGGCTGGATGCCCGGTCCGCTGTCGATGACGTGCACGACCGCGGACTGCTCGTCGGAGCGGACCGAGACGGTGACGGTGGTGCCCTCCGGCGTGTGGGTGCGCGCGTTGGCGAGCAGGTTGGCCAGCACCTGATGCAGGCGGGAGCCGTCTCCGATCACGGTGACCGGTTCCTCGGGCAGGTCGAGCTGCCAGTAGTGCCGCGGGCCGGCGGCGTGCGCGTCGCTGACCGCGTCGACGACCAGCATGGTCAGGTCGACCGGGTCGTGCGCGAGCGGGCGGCCGGCGTCGAGCCGGGCGAGCAGCAGCAGGTCTTCGACCAGGCCGGTCATCCGCTTGGCCTCGGACTCGACCCGGCTCAGCACGTGCGCGATCTCTTCGGAGATGGGCGCCCGGCTGCGACGGCTCAGCTCGGCGTAGCCGCGGATGGCCGCGAGCGGGGTGCGCAGCTCGTGGCTGGCGTCGGCGACGAACTGGCGCACCTGCATCTCGCTGGCGTGGCGAGCCTCGAGGGCGCCGCCGACGTGGTCGAGCATCCGGTTGAGGGCGGCGCCGACCTGGCCGACCTCGGTGCGGGGATCGGTGTCGGCTTCCGGCACCCGCTGGGCCAGCTGCACCTCACCGTGATCGAGCCGCAGCTCGGAGACGCGGCTGGCGGTGTTGGCGACCCGGGCCAGCGGCCGGAGCGTGCCGCGGACGATGAGCGCGGCCGCCCAACCGGCGATGACCAGGGCGATGAGCACGGCGCCGCCGGTCACGAGAGCGACCTTCAGGAGAACCTGATGCAGGTCGCTCAGAGTGAGCGCGACGATCCTGATGGTGCCGTCTCCGTTGTCCTCAGCGACGACCCGGAATTCCCCGATTGAGCCGAGGTTGACGTCCGTCGGAGTGCCGTCCGTCTTGACCGCGATCAATGTCACCTGCTGTGCGGCGTTGAGGTCGGAGGTCCAGCCGAGATCCAGTTGACTGGTGCTGGAGGTGGAGTCGGTAGAGGGAACGAATCCGACCACGCCGCCTTTGAAGTCGCTGGCGTCGGCCGAGTCGTAGGTGGCAGTGACCGAGCCTGGCTCCGAACCGGGCGTCGGTTTATCTCGGTAGTCGGTGTTGTTGAACTGACGGCCCCCGGGCGGCTGACTTCCGTTGTTGCCCCGGGCCGGGTGCATCGACTGGGCGAGCTTCTCGTCGAGCTGGGTGTACAACTGCTGGCGGAGAATGACCTCGGCGGTGCCGCCGACGGCGACACCGATCACGGCCAGCAGGGCGATCATGATCGCCACGATGCGGGTACGCAGCGACCAGCCCCCTGGGCTGCGCCAGCGGGCGGGACGGCGAACCGAGATCTCAGTCGGCCGGCTTGAGGACATAACCAGCCCCGCGCATCGTGTGGATCATCGGCGCGCGACCCGCGTCGATCTTCTTACGAAGGTACGAGATGTAGAGCTCGACCACGTTGGCCTGGCCACCGAAGTCGTAGTTCCACACCCGGTCCAGGATCTGGCTCTTGCTCAGCACCCGCCGCGGGTTGCGCATGAGATAGCGCAGCAGCTCGAACTCGGTCGCGGTGAGCGTGACCAGGTCGCTGCCCCGGCGCACCTCGTGGCTGTCCTCGTCCAGCGACAGGTCGCCGACGACCAGCAGCGACTCGGTGCGCATCGGGGAGTGACCCATCCGGCGCATCAGTCCACGCAGCCGGGCCACCACCTCTTCCAGGCTGAACGGCTTGGTGACGTAGTCGTCGCCGCCGGCGGTGAGGCCGGTGATCCGGTCTTCCACCGAGTCCTTGGCGGTGAGGAACAGCACCGGCACCTCGGGCGATTCGCCGCGCAGCCGGCGCAGCACCTCGAGCCCGTCGATGTCCGGCAGCATCATGTCGAGAACGACGGCGTCCGGGCGGAAGTCCCGGGCGGTGCGAACGGCGCTCTGGCCGTCGCCGGCGCTCTTCACGTCCCAGCCCTCGTAACGCAGGGCCATGGAGAGGAGCTCGGCCAGCGTCGGCTCGTCGTCGACCACGAGGACTCGAACCGGGCCACCGTCAGGGCGGCGGAGCTCGGTGCCGGATTCTTGGTTCGCCATCGTCATGCCCCTACTTTCACGGGCCCCGCTTTGTGCTGCCTTTCCGCTTCCTGTGTAGCACCTGTGACCCGCACGCACAGGAAGCGCAAGGATTTCGCACAGCAGGCTGACACCGTACGCGCTGATCGTGGTGGTCATGACAAACCCGATGAAGCACCAGACGACCGGTTGGACGCGCCGCACCCGACTCGTGGCGCTGGGCGCCGTGGTCGCGGTGGCCGCCGTCCTGGGCCCGGGAACGGTCGCGACGACGCGGCTCGGCGCGGCCAGCGAGGTGGCCGGCTATTCGACCGTCTCGGTCGCGGACACGATCCGGAGCCAGGCCATGCTGGCCGAGGTTGCGGCGGGCCGCGGGCGCGTGTCGAAAACTCTCGAAAGCGTATAAAACGCCCATAATGGTTGCATGCGGATCATGCGTCGGGTATTGGCGATCTTGGCGCTGGTCGGGGTGGTCGGCCTCGTTGGGCCGGCCTCGATGGCGCGAGCGGACCAGTGCGCCGGCGAGTGCCGGGCGCGTCTCGTCCAGGTCGGGCTCCGAGGCCGAGTCGTGCAGCTCGTCGCCGACGGGGACAGCACCTGTGCGCTGACCGAGGCCGGCGACGTCTACTGCTGGGGCGCCGGCTACCCGGAGCCGTATCGCTCGGGACGTAACCCCCTGCTGCTCGTCATGATCGGCGTACTGCTGCTGGCCGGCGGCGCGACGATGGTGATGCTCAGTCGCTCGTCACTGCCAGAGCCGCATCCCGGAACGCATCCGCCCCCTGCTTGATCCGCTCAGTGGCCCTCGGCTGGTTCCAGTCGTCCCAGGTCACGTTGCCGATCACCTGATCGGTGCCGGATGCCGAGGCGGTGACGGTCACCCCGGGGCTGCGCTGAGTGGTCAGCTTGCCGGACTTGGGCACGCCGACCGCGTGCGACGACGGGTCGGCGAACGCCATCATGGCCCACGGCACCCGTACGGTCAGGGTGTCGCCGTCCAGGTGCCACAGCGCCCGGCTGTCGGCGTTGCTGTTGTCCGGGTCCCATACGCCGTACTGAAGAAGCCCGGCATTTTGCATTTCGATCGGCATTTTCGCGCCGGTGGTCGGCACCGTCTGCGCCCGGTTCACCAGCAGCTCGTAGGGTCGCCAGCCGTCCGGCGCCTGGGCCCGCGCCGAATCCGGGATGTCCCCGTCCAGCTGCAGCGGATCGAGTTGTTCCCGCACGTACGCCTGACCGGTGTGACCCACCAGGTTGAGCGCGAAGATCGCGTCCGGCCGCCGGTCGGCGCTGCCGGCCATCGGCGCCCCGGTGAGGCTGGGCAGCGGGTCGAAGCCGAGCAGCAGCGATCCCGGCCGGGAGTCACCGAGCTTGACGGTCAGATGCAGGTAGGACTCGTCGACGTGGGCATCGACCCGGCGAGCCGGCCAGCCGCCGTCCGCGTCCATCAGCTTGGCCGAGTCGGTGTCGCCCGACGCGTCCATCGCCAGCAGCCCGAAGCCCTGCTCGTTGGTGAGCGGGTCGTGCCACAGCTGGCGCCGGTTCGCGACCTGGTGCGAGACGGTGTTCCAGGTGTAGCGGAACCACTCGTCGGCCCACTCGAACAGGAATCCGCCGGCCAGCCCCGCCGACCGCATGTCGCGTAGCAGCCCGGCGGTCATCCGGGTGGCTTCGACCTCGGTGTGATTGCCCTGGTCACGATCGAGCGGACCGTTGTGCGCCGAGCCGATCGACGACGGCACGCCGAATTCGGTGATGATCGTCGGCATCGTGCTGTGGTGATCGCGCAGCGCCTTGAGATAGGCGAGATAGGGGTCACCCTGCGCCTGAAGCTTGGGCTCATAACGCAAAAAATCCGGATAGTACGGGTACGCGTGATAGCTCGCGAACGTCCCGGCCGGCCAATCCGCCGTGGGCAGCACGTGGTTGGCGTCCAGCTGGAGCTGATCCTCCTGGCGCAGCGGCTCCTCGGGGTGGCGCAGCGGATCGGTGGTCGCCCAGTTCACGAACGCGATCGGCTGGGACAGCTTCGTCGCCGCTTCGTACCCGGCCAGGTCGTTCATCCGGTTCGCCAGCCAGCGCTCGGTCGGCGACGCGTCCGACGTGCTGTGGAAATACCTACCGGTCACCGCCTTGGCGTTGGCGTTCTTCCGGTCCGAGGCCATCGCGGCGGCCGGGTCGAGTTCGGAGCCGATGAGCCAGCCGGCCAGCCAGGGGGTGATGTCGGCGGACCACTCGCCGCCGACCCGGCCGGGCAGGCTGGTGCGGGCCAACTTCCCGGACACCGCCTGGGCGGCGTCCTTCAACTCCTGCCGAAAGGCGTCGGTGACCTGCGGATCAAAAAGATTTCCCTTCTTGATGTACGCGTCACCGACGAGCGAAACACCCTGCATCACGTAGAGCGGCCGGTCCGGATTGGCCTGGTTGTACGCCGCCAACTGTTGATAGAACGCCGGCGGGTGGATGTCGTAGATCCGCACCACCCGAATGCCCAGCCAGCTCATCGCCGCGAACCAGGCCCGATATTGGGCCGCCGAGATCGACACGTCGGCCGGCACGTGCCCGGGCGTGGTGTTCCCGAGATCCACCCCGGGCAGGAAGGTGCGCGGGCCGGCCGCGGTGTGCAGGACGAACTGCTGCCCGTCGGCGCTCGCGACCATGCTCAGGCCGCTCGCCGCGACCGGGGCCGGCCGCCACGGAGTCCCGGTCGGTGGCGACGGTATCTCCCGCATCCCGGCGATCAGCAGAGCCGGCGAACGCAACGCCGGCGACGAGGTGGCGCCCGACAACGTCAGGCACAACGCGAAGGCGAACACCGCGAAGGCGGTCGCCCGGGCGCGCCCGAATCGTGGACGGGCCGGCATGGACACGACATGGCTCGGAAAGTCCCCCACGCAGGCATTGTCCGACTAAAAAGTTGCTGTATGCGGCGAATTGTCGGGAACCTGGAAGGGTTGGAACACTCGCCGTTGGGCCGATGTTGTGCCAGCGTTGACCAAGTCGAGGCGGCGCGAACGTGTGGGGAGCGTGCACGTGGATCTTCTCGAGGAGTACCGCAGAGCCACCTTCTTCTTCGAGTCCGGCGACCCGCTCGGCGCGTCCAAGCTGCTCGAGCCGATCGTCGAGGCCGAGCCGCACAATGCCGCCGTCCGCCAGTTGCTGGCTCGCGCATACTTCAACTCGGCCCAGCTCGGCCGGGCGGAGGCCCAGCTCAGGGCCTTGATCGAGCATGATCCGTCGGACCACTATGCGCACCACGTGCTCGGCCGGACCCTGGAACGGGACGGCCGTTTCCGTGAGGCGTTACCGCACCTGCGGCTGGCCGCGGCGATGAAACAGCACAGCGACTACGAGGACGCCGTCCGCCGGGTCGAGGAATGGTTGGGGAAACAGTGAAGCTCAAGCTCGACCTGCACGACATCTTCAACCGGGGCCAGGAAATCGACCGTGCCCTGCGCGGCATCATCGACGAGGCCATCGAGAAGAAGGCCGCGATGGTCGAGATCATCCCGGGCAAGGGCAGCGGCGCACTGAAGAAGAAGGTGCTCCGCTTCCTCGACCAGCGCGAGATCAAGCAGCTCTACCACCGGGTGGAGAAGGACGGCGACAACTGGGGCCGTCTCTTCGTCCACTTCCGCCACGACGCCCCGACCGGCCGCCGGGGCCGCGGCCGTTAGAAGTCGTAGGTGGCCGCCACCGCCAGCATCTCGCTGCTGTGCGAGCCGACGATCCCGACGCCGGCCGGCCGCGCCGTGAAACCGGGCAGGGCGGTCAGGCCGTCGCTGCCGTCCATCGCCCGGAACTTGACCTGGCCGGCGGTCTGCACGGTCAGGGTGACCTCGACGCCGTCGGCCGGCGGCGCATGGAAGACGAAGCCGAAGCCCCACGGACCGTCGTCGGCCACCTTGCCGATGGTCATCGCCCGCCCGCCGATGGTCGCCGCGGTGACCTTGACCCCGGCCGCGACGTGCAGCGTGGTGAGCCGGACCGTCCGCTGCGGCTGGAGGCGGAGCCTCAGCACGCGACTGTCGCCCGACCGGGTGTCGGACAGCAGCGTGAGCTTCGGCGCCGGCAGTGAGGCGGACTGAGCCGGCCCGGTGCGCAACTCCTCCGGCCCGAAGGCGGGCAGCGTCGTGTTGACCTTGTGCAGGTCGCCGGAGACGTAGTGCGACGTCCACTTCTGCACGACCGGCTCGTCGCTGAGCCACTGCGCGGTGTTGTTGTCGGCGTCCAGCGCGTACATCAGGTGGGTCAGGGCCGGATGTTCGGTGTCGAACCGGTCGACGCTGAGCCCGGCGACGGTGCAGACCACCACGGCCAGCAGGGCGGCGAAGGTGGGCAGCATCCCGCGGCGGCGGCCTCGCAGCGCGTCCAGCCCGTGCTGACTCTCGGCCCGGGGGTGGATCAGATCGACGACCGGTAGCAGGGCCAGGCCGAGCAGCACCGTGAGGAACGCGCCGGTGGCGCCGAGCTTCAGGCCGAGCGCCGGGAACAGCATGATCACCGTCGGCAGCAGGATGAGGACGGCGATCGCGCCGCCGATCGTCACCGCGAGCACCGACCACCAGCCACGGGTCAGCACCGCGACGATGCCGGCGAGCGCGCCGGCCAGCGCGGGCAGCGCGGCCAGGTAGGAGCCGCCGGGGGTGACCGCGGCCAGCACCACACCCAGCACGGCCAGCCAGCCCAGTCCGGCGATGGCGAGCGTGGCCGGGCCGGCCACGCGGCGTAGCCAGACGAACCAGGCCAGCACGACCAGCGCGGCGATCGCGACCACGGCCAGGCGGTACCACTCCGGGCGGTAGGGATCGATGGGCATTTCCGCGTAGCCAGGGCGGATCAGCTTCAGCAGAGCCCAATAGAGCTGGGCCAGCACCGGCGCCACGATGATCGGCACCACGGCGAGGGCGGACGCCTTGACCAGGCGCTTGCTGTCGGTCAGGGTGCGCCGCCGGGCCAGCCAGGCCAGCGCGATCACCGCGAGCAGGGCGAGAACGGCCAGCGGCCAGACGAGTTCGCCGGGATAGCGGACGAGCAGGCCGGGCGCCGGGAAATAGGTGGCGTCGTCGCCGCTCTTCAGGCCGGCCAGGTCGCGATCGCCCAGTGCCCGAGTGACGGCCAGGGCGTTGTCGCCATGATGTTGCAGGCTGTCCTTATCCATCGCGGTCGGCGTGTCGGTCGGCGCGTGATAAACCGCCGCGCCGTCGATGTAGGCGGAATTGAGCCCGGTGAAGCCCGCCTCGCGGAACGCGGTGAAGTCGGTGTCGTTGGGCAGCAACCGGTAGATCTCGACGGCGAAGGACGTGCCGACCGGCTTGGGCGCCTGGCCGTAGATGTCGACCAGGCGGCGGTTGTTCTTCGCGGTCTCGAACATGATCGCCGGGCCGCTGCTGCCGCGCGCCTCCAGGTTGATGACGATGCCGCCACCCTTGGCCAGCGGATTCTGATCGACGAACGCCTTGGCCCCGCAGAGGCAGGCCTCCTCACCGTCGGTGAGCACCAGCACCACGTCGTTGCGCAGGCGGGGACCGCTGGTCAGGGCTCGGGCGGTCTCGAGGATCGCGGCGGTGCCGGCCGCATCGTCGTTGCCGCCCGGCCCGACCTGAACCGAGTCGGTGTGGGCGACCAGGAAGATCCGGCCGGTGGAGGCAGTGCCGGGAATCGTGGCGATCACGTTGCGAACGCGCGCGAAGCCGGCGCCCCCGGCGCTGGACGAGAGATCGGCCCCCTGCACCGACACCGTGTCCTGCACCTCGGGCGTCAAGCCGAGCCCGCGCAGCGTGCTGAGCAGGTAGTCACGCACCCGGTCCTGCGCCGCGCTGCCGACCGGATGCGGTTCCGTCGCGATCGCTTTGACCTGGTCGAATGCGCGGGCGGCGCTGAACTCGGTGGCCGGTACCGACGCGTTGCGCGCGGCCGGCGGCTGCACCGACCAGATCGCGGCGGCGCCGATTGCCAGGAGAGCGGCGACGGCGGCAAGCGCGGCCGGCACCCGGTGGGTAGCGCCGGCGAGGGCGGGGGCACTCATGGGTGACATCTAAGCGGGTAGCTATGACGCCGGGTAGGCATAAGATCATTTAATGCGTGGCCTAGCGTTGACACCGTGAGTGCACCGATCGACCCGGCCGCCGTCCTCGCCGCATTCATCGACGCGGTTGACCCTTATGACCCGAATCCCGGGGCCGACCCGGTCGCCGTCGTCGGTGTCCGCACCGCGCTCGGCGAGGGTGTATTCGCCATGAGCGACCACGTCGTCCGCGCCATGTGCAGGGCGTTGGCCTCCTATCGCGACCCGGAGGACCGCGGCACCTGCAACGGCTGCGGCAGCCGCCGGCTCGACGAGAACCTGCACTGCCAGGACTGTGGGCGGTTGCACGGCATCCTCGGCCAGGTGATCGCCGAGCACGCCCGGCGGGTCGCGGCAGAGGGCCAAACGTGACCTACTCGGAGTTGTGCGCCCGGCGGCGTTGGTACACGATCGTCCGGTCTGGTCCGGTCACAGCGAGTGGGGTAAAGGGATGACTGATAGATCGGTCGCCCCCCGTGTCCGCATCGGGTCGGCGCCCCCGCGGGAGCGCCTGCGCGTCCTGTTGGTGGAGGACGACGAGGGCGATGCCTTTCTGGTGCGTGAGCTGCTGAGCGAGGCGGATGCGCCGTTCGAGCTCGCGGTGGCGACCACCCTGCGTGAGGCCACGTCGATGATGCGCGGCGTGCAGTGCGTGCTGCTCGACCTGGGCCTGCCCGACGCCGAGGGCATCGATGGCCTGCGCCAGTTGCTCGCGGTGGCCGGCAGTGCCGCGGTGTGTGTGCTGACCGGCCGTTCCGACGAGCACCTGGGCGTGGACGCGGTTGCCGAGGGTGCGCAGGACTACCTGGTCAAGGGTCAGGTCGACGGGGTTCTGCTGACCCGCGCTCTGCGCTACGCGGTGGAACGCAAGCGCGCCGACGAGAACGCCCAGCGGCTGCGTGAGGTGGAGCTGCGGCAGGCCGAGTCGGCCCGGCTGGAGCGTGGTCTGCTGCCACAACCGCTGATGTCGACCGAAGCTGTGCAGGTGCACACGTTCTACCGCTCCGGGCGGGCGCTGGGCCTGCTCGGCGGCGACTTCTTCGACGTCGTGCAGATCGGCGCCGACAAGCTGCATGTGATCGTCGGCGACGTGTGCGGGCACGGCGTCGACGAAGCGGCGCTCGGCGTCGAGTTGCGGGTGGCCTGGCGGGCGCTGGTGCTGGCCGGGGTGCCGGAGGAGCAGGTGCTCAGCTCGCTGGAGCAGGTGCTGATGAGCGAGCGGCGGGCCCGCGAGGTGTTCGCGACCGTCGCGTCGGTGGTGCTTGATATTCCGCACAATCGGGCGACGGTGCGGCTGGCCGGGCATCCGACGCCGGTGCTGCTGTCCGGGGGCCGGGCCGAACCGGTGGCGGCCAAGCCCGGCATCGTGCTCGGCGTGCGTCCCAAGCCGGCGCCGCCCACCGTGCTGCAGTTGCCGGACGACGACTGGTCGCTGCTGATGTACACGGACGGTTTGATCGAGGGGCATACCGGTAACGGCTCGGAGCGGCTCGACGTGGACGGCCTGTGCGGGCTGCTCGACGAGCCGGCCGCGCAGGGAGTGCCGTTGCCGGCGCTGCCCGCCTGGCTGGTCGGCCGGGCCGAGCAGGCCAACGGCGGCCCGCTCGCCGACGACGTGGCGATGTTGTTGATCTCTCGTGGGGGTGGCCGGTGAGAGCGAGGAGTGAGCCGGTTTTGCGAGCCCCGCAGCGCGAACGAAAGGTGGCTCTGTGAGCTTCTTCGAACTGCGCCGGTGGACGCTGCGCCGGCGGGTCGCGGCGCTGTGCGTCACCATCGGCGTGCTGCTGAGCGCCCTGGCGGTCTACGCGGTGATCACCGCCGCTCAGCACAACCGTCAGCTTGACGACGCGCTCAACCGGGCCAGCCCGATGCGGGCCGCCGGCGAGTCGCTGAACACGGCCCTCGTCGACCAGGAGACCGGCATCCGTGGGTACGCCATCACCGGGCGGGAGGCCAGCCTCGGGCCTTACACCGCCGGCGTGGCCGACGAAAAACGGCTGGTGGCCCGGATCGAGGAGCTGCTCAAACCGGAGGATACGAAGATCCGGGCCGCCCTCGACGTGGTCACGCAGCGCGCTCAGGCCTGGCATGACGAGGTCGCTCAGCCGGTGATCGATGCCATTCGCACCCAGGGCCCTCTGGCCGGCCAAGCCAAGATCACGGCCGGCTCGACTGACGCCTTCGACTCGCTGCGGGTCGCGATCAACCAGATGCAGACCGAGATCCAGGTGCTGCGCGCCTCGGCGGCGGACGCGGCCAAGCACAGCAGCCAGACCATGGTGTCGATCATGATTGCCGCGGCCGCGATCATCATCCTCGCCGGGGCCGCTCTGCTTCTGCTGATGGATCGCCTGGTCAGTCGCCCGGTGGTGGAACTCGCCTCCCAGGTTCGGGAGGTGGCCGCGGGCGATTACGAGAGGGACATCGATCGGGTCGGCTCGCCGGAGCTGGCCAGCCTCGCCGCCGATGTCGACGGCATGCGGCAGAAGATCGCCAATGACCTGGCCGAGGTACGCGAGGCACGCAGCCAGGTCGAGTGGGTGAACGATCAGCTCAAGGCTCAGGCCGAGGAGCTGACCCGGTCCAACCGCGATCTCGAGCAGTTCGCCTACGTCGCCTCGCACGACCTGCAGGAGCCGCTGCGCAAGGTGGCCAGTTTCTGCCAGCTGCTGCAGCGGCGGTACTCCGGCCAGCTGGACGAGCGCGCCGACCAGTACATCGCGTTCGCGGTCGACGGCGCCCAGCGGATGCAGCGCCTGATCAACGACCTGCTGGCGTTCTCCCGGATCGGGCGGATCACCGCCGGGTTCACCGACGTCGACCTCGGCCGGGTGCTCACCGAGGTGAAGTCCCAGCTCGAGGCGCGGGCCGGTGACGACGCCGAGATCAGCTGGGCCGGACTGCCCACCGTGGAGGGTGAGGAGCCGCTGCTCACCACGCTCTTCGTCAACCTGATCGGCAATGCGCTGAAGTTCCACCGGCCGGACGTGCCGCCGGTGGTGCACATCACCGCGAAGCGCGACGGCGACGAGTGGGCGATCAACGTACGGGACAACGGCATCGGCATCGAGGCCGAGTTCGCCGACAAGGTTTTTGTGATCTTCCAGCGGCTGCACGCCCGGGACGCCTATGAGGGAACCGGAATCGGACTGGCCATCGTGAAGAAGATCGTCGAATATCATGGCGGACGGATCTGGCTGGACCTCGAGGTCGAGGAAGGCACGTCGATCAACTTCACACTCCCGGTGGCTCCCGGCACGCCGGACGTTGAAGTGTCGACGGACAAGAAAGAGGAAGAGGTCGCTGCGTGACATCTCCGACACGTGCTGACGGCACGCCGATCGAGGTTCTCCTGGTCGAGGACGACCCGGGCGACGTGCTGATGACGCAGGAAGCGTTCGAGGAGCACAAGGTCCGTAACCGGCTCAACGTCGTCTCCGACGGCGCCGAGGCGCTGGCCTACCTGCGGCGCGAGGGCGAGTACGCGGACGCCGTCCGCCCTGACCTGATCCTGCTCGACCTCAACCTGCCCCGGCGCGACGGCCGCGAGGTCCTTGAGGAGATCAAGAAGGACGAGGAGTTGGGCCGCATCCCGGTCGTCGTCCTCACCACCTCGGCCGCCGACCAGGACATCCTGCGCAGCTACGAACTGCACGCGAACGCGTACGTGACGAAGCCGGTCGACTTCGAGCGGTTCATCGCGGTGATCCGCCAGATCGACGAGTTCTTCGTCAGCGTCGTGAAGTTGCCGCCGCGTGCTTGATCAGGTCGCCGATCTCATCCGGGAGGTCGCGGCGACGATCGTCCTGCCGCGCTTCCGGCACCTGGCCGCGAGCGACATCCAGCAGAAGTCGCCCGGTGACCTGGTCACTGTCGCCGACAAGGAGTCGGAGAAGGCGCTGACCGCCGGTCTCACCGCGCTGCTGCCGGGCTCGACGGTGGTCGGCGAGGAAGGGGTCGCGGCCGATCCGCGGCTGCTGGCACGAGTCGGCGACCCGGGCGCGGTGTGGATCGTCGACCCGGTCGACGGCACCAACAACTTCGCGGCCGGCAAGGCGCCGTTCGCCATCATGGTGGCGCTGCTGCGGGACGGCGAGGTCACGGCGTCCTGGATCCTCGACGTGCCCGGCGACCACCTGACGGTGGCCGAGGTGGGCGCGGGGGCTTATCGCGACGGCGTACGCGTCAAGACCCGCACCGATGATCCGGGCGCGGCCGCCCTGCGTGGCGTCGTCGCCACCCATTACCTGCCACAGCACCTTCGGGAGATCGCCACCGCGAACGCGCCGGCGCTCGGCCAGGTCACCAACGGTCACCACTGCGCGGGATATGAATATCCGGCCGTGGCCACCGACGAGCAGCAGTTCGCGCTGTTCTGGCGCATCCTGCCGTGGGATCACGCGCCCGGCTCGCTGATCATCCGGGAGGCGGGCGGCACGGTCCGTCATCTCGACGGCTCGTCCTACCGCCCGACCGACAGCGAGCGCGGCATGCTCGTGGCATCGAACGACGATGTCTGGAACACGGTCCGCGACACGCTTTTTCCGGATATCTCGGTGCTGTGAACGCGTACCTCGAAGAGATTTTCGGTCTCAAGGACCGCCTGGCGCTGGTGACCGGCGGAAGCTCGGGCATCGGCCGGGCGATGGCCGTCGCACTCGGTCGCGCGGGCGCGAAGGTGCTGCTGGTGGCCCGGCGCGAGGCGCCGATGGCCGAGGTGGTGGGCGAGCTGCGCGGTTACGGCGCGGTGGGCCACTCGATCTCCGCGGACCTCGCCGACCGGACGGCCGTCACGCAGGTCATCGACAAGATCATTGAGGGGTACGGCGAACCCGACGTGCTCGTCAACGCGGCCGGGGTGAATCGCCGCCCGCCGATGGACGAGCTCACCGTGGACGACTGGGATGTGACTCTCGCCGCCAACCTGACCGCGCCGTTCCTGCTCGGGCAGGCGTTCGGGCCGCGGATGGCCGACCGCGGCTGGGGACGAATCATCAATGTGGTCTCACAGCAGGCGTTCCGGGCATACGGGAACTCCGGCGCTTACGGCGCCTCCAAGGCCGGCCTCGTCGGACTCACCCGTTCGCAGGCCGAAGCGTGGTCCCGGCACGGCGTCTGCTGCAACGCGGTCGCGCCCGGCGTGGTGCACACCCCACTGACCGAGGCCGTCTTCGCGGATGAGAACAAAGTGGCCGCACATGCCGCCCGGACGATGATCGGCAGAAATGGCGTACCCGGCGATTTTGGGTCTTGTGCGGTCTTTCTGGCCAGCGAAGCAGCCGTTGCGGTGACCGGTCAGACACTCTTCGTCGACGGTGGTTACTCCGCCACTTGAACGATCCGCTGATCCCTTGCGTAGCACGGTAAAGTACCCCGCGCTGACTCTTGGGAGGTTCCGTGGCGGCGGTTGTCCTTCGGCGGATCAGCGCTGTCCTGGCGCTGCTCGTCGCGTTCGTGTTCATGGTGAGCACGCCGGCTCTGGCCGACCCCGATGAGGGGGACAGCAAGACTCTGCGCAACGCGCTCGAGTCCGCGGCCAAGGGTCAGGCCGACGCGATCCAGAAACTCAACGCCTCCAAGAAGCGACAGACCCAGCTGCTCGCGACCGTCCAGACCTCGACGGCGTCGGCGAAGGCCCTCGAGTCGCAGGTGGGCACGATCGCCAACCGGTCCTATCGGATGGGCCGCACCAGCACGATGAGCATGCTGCTCAACTCCAGCTCACCCGACTCGTTCCTGGAGCGGGTGCAAAACCTTGACATGATCGCCCAGCTCGACGGTCAGATCCTGACGCAGTACCGGGACGACGTGGCCCGGGCGCAGGCCGCGAAGGCCGCCGTCGACAAGGAGATCAAGGAGCAGGAGAAGCAGGTCGCGGCGCTGACCAAGAAGAAGAAAGAGGCCGAGCTGGCCCTCGGCAGCGTCGGTGGCGGAGGCGCGGCCGGTGGTTTCGTCAACGTCAACTCGCCGCTCGCCAAGCCGGCGCCGCGCAACTCGGACGGGTCCTGGCCCAAGGAGTCCTGCACGGTCGACGACCCGACCACGTCCGGGTGCATCACGCCGCGCACGCTGCACGCCTATCAGGAAGCGCGGGCGGCCGGCTTCACCCACTACACCTCCTGCTTCTCGGAACGCTCCTCCGGCGAGCACCCCAAGGGCCGGGCCTGCGACTTCTCTGCCAACGCGTCCGGGTTCCAGAACGTGGCGGCCTCCGGCAGCGACAAGACGTACGGCAGCAACCTGGCCGCCTTCTTCGTGAAGAACGCCGATAGGCTCGGGATCATGTACGTGATCTGGTACCGGCAGATCTGGATGCCGGGCAGCGGCTGGAAGGCATACAGCGCCAGCGGTGGCCCGTCCGTGGTGCACACCAACCACGTCCACCTGTCGATGCTGTGACGGCTGGCTCTCCACGCGCTCTCCCGTCCGGGCTGGCCACCGCTCTCGTCTTCACCGCCAGCGGTGCCGTGCTCGTCCTGGAGATCGTCGCGTTGCGCCTCGTCGGCCCGTACGTCGGCGTCACCCTGCAGGTGAGCAGCTCGGTCATCGGGATCTCGCTGGCCGCCATCGCGTACGGGACGTGGCTCGGCGGTCGTCTCGCCGACCGGTTCGACCCGCGCGCGTTGCTGGCCCCGGCATTCCTGCTGGCCGCCATCGGCACCGCGGTCACCCTGCCGTTCGTCCGCTACGGCGGTGAGATCCTGCGCGGCGGGGCCGCCGGGGCCGTGCTGCTGCTCGCCGCCCTGGCCGTCTTCCTGCCCGCGTTCCTGCTCTCCACGATCACGCCGATGGTCGTGAAGCTGCAGCTCAGCGACCTGGAACGGACGGGTTCGGTGGTCGGGCGGCTCTCCAGCGTGGGAACCCTCGGCGCGATCACCGCGACCCTCGCCACCGGCTTCATCTTCGTGGCCGCCCTGCCCACCAACTGGATCATCCTGTGCCTGGCCGCGCTGCTCGCCCTCGGCGGCCTCGTGCTGGCCTGGTGGCTGCGCCGCGACCTGCCCGGACAACCGCGCACTCGGGCCGTGCTCGTCTCGGTCGGGCTGGTCGGCGCCGGGCTGGGCGCGGTCGGGCCGACCCCGTGCGACGTCGAGACCGCCTATCACTGTGCGCGGGTGGACCGTGATCCCGCGGTGCCCGGCGGGCGCACGCTGATCCTCAACTCGGCGCGGCACTCGTACGTCGATCTGAACGACCCGACCCACCTCGAGTTCGCGTACGTGCAGTGGATCGCGGCCGTCGCCGACGTGCTCGCGCCCCGCGACGCGCTGCACCTCGGCGGCGGCGGGTTCACCCTGCCGGCCTATCTGCGGCACACCCGGCCCGGCATCCAGCAGCAGGTCATCGAGCTCGACGGTGGGCTGGTCGACCTCGACAAACGGGAGTTGGGACTGGTCACCGGGCCCGACCTGCGGGTGCGGGTGGGCGACGCCCGGGTCGGGCTGGCCGCGCAGCCGTCCGCCGCGTACGACCTGGTCGTCGGGGACGCGTTCGGCTACCTCGTGGTTCCCTGGCACCTCTCGACCCGCGAGATGATTTCGGATGTCTCCCGCGTCATGCGTCCCGCCGGCATCTACGCCCAGAACGTGATCGACTACCCGCCCGACCGCTTCATCAAGTCCGAGCTGGCCACCGTCGCGGCGGTGTTTCCGCACGTGGCACTGATCGCCCCGCCGGGGGCCCTGGCCGGCGACCACGGCGCCAACTTCGTGATCGTGGCGTCGAAGAGCCCGCTGCCGCTCGACGCGATCCGGGCCGGGCTGTCTCGTCTCGAGGAGGCGGCCACGCTGCAGGACGGGGCCGGTTTCGCCGGCGGCGCCCGGGTGCTGACCGACAACTACGCTCCGGTGGACCAGCTCCTGACGTACTGAATCCGCTCGTTTCCCGTCCTGGGTTTTCCCGTGCGGTGCCGAGTGGGCCGCGCGGCGGGTCACAATCGGCATATGGGGCGAAAAGGTCAGGCTGCCCCGCGTCGTATCGCCGGCCGGTACCGGCTCCTCGAGAAGCTCGGCACCGGCGGCATGTCGGAGATCTGGCGCGGTTACGACGAGACTCTCGGCCGGCCGGTCGCCGTCAAGGTGCTGTCGCCGCGACTCGCCGACGACCAGAGCTTCCGCGACCGGCTGCGGCAGGAGGCGCTGGCCGCGGCCCGGCTCAGTCACCCACACATCACCGGCATCTTCGATTTCGGCGAATCACCGCTGTACGTCGTGATGGAGCTGAACGACGGCGAGTCGGTCGCGGCCAGGCTCAACCGGCGGGGCGCGATGCCGTGGCGGGAAGCGGTCACGGTTGCCGTCGAAGTCGCCTCCGCCCTGGCCACCGCACATGCGCGCGGAATCGTGCACCGCGACGTCACCCCGGCAAACGTGATGCTGACCGGCGCCGGGGCCAAGGTCGTCGACTTCGGCATCTCCGCCATCGTCGGCGAACGTGATGCCGCCCCCGACGGCAGCCTCCTCGGCACCCCCGCCTACCTCGCGCCCGAGCGGCTCGGCGGCGCCCAGGTCTCCGCCGCCGCCGACGTCTACGCCCTCGGCCTGCTCCTCTACCGCTCGCTGACCGGTCGCCTGCCGTGGCCCGCCGAGACCACCGCGGAGGCCCTCCGGGCGCATCTGTACGCCGACCCCGAACCGCTGCCCGCCCTGCCCGACATGCCGCCTGAGGTCGGCACGCTCTGCCTGAGTTTTCTGGCCAAGACGCCGGGCGACCGTCCCGACGCGGTCGGAGCGGCCCGCGCCCTGGCCGCCACGGTGGGCATCAAGCCGAGCCTTCCGCCCCTGCGTGAGCGTCTCGACGACGCCCCACCGCCGGTTCGCGCCGTCGCCTCCGCCGGGTCGGCTCCGGTCGGCGCTTCTGGTTTTGGGGTTCGGCGGCTGCGGGAGTCGGTCAGCCTGCTGCGTCTGCGAGTTGGCCTCAAGGTCGGCAGCCGGCTGCGCGTGGGTGCGGTCCGGCCGCTGGGCGGAGGGCTCTTCGCGGGCGGCGGGGCCACCCGCTCCGTGCTGACCGGGCGCGCCCTGTTCGCCGGCCGGCACCGCGTGCAGGCCGCGCTGGTCACGGCCTCGTTGCTGGGCGCGGCGGGGGTCGGCTGGGCGGCGACGCGCGAGTCACCCAAGGTCGAACAGGCCCAGGCGGCGGGTGCCGTACCGGCCGCGGTCGCTCCGAAGGACGACGCCTGCGCGGTCCGCTACCAGCTCAAACGCGACTCAGGCCGAGAGTACGAGGCGCTGCTGACCGTCGCCACGACCGACGAGGTGGGTCGCGGCCAGTGGCGGGTGGTCTTCGCCTATCCCGGTTCGCAGCGCCTGACCGGCTCTCCGAAGGCGGTCGTGCAGAAGGGCCGCAAGGTGACCGCCAAGGGCCGCGGCGCCCTGCGCACGTTCACTCTGCGTGGCGACTATCGCGGCTACAACCCACTGCCGCTGACTTTCACGATGGACGGCCGCCGCTGCCGGGCCGAGGTGCTGGGCGGCACGACGCAGGAGGTCAGCGAGGCCTCCGGCGCTGCTGCTTCGGCCACTACTAAGCGCAACCGACCGCCCAGCAAGAGCGGCACCCCGCGTAAGCGAGTGAACCGACCGCAACCCTCCACGCCGTCACCCGCTTCGTCCACTCCGTCGCTGCCGCCGCCGATGACCCGCAAGGGGTCGGGCTTCTCCCTGGCGCTGTGAGCCCGCGGACTAAGGTCTGAGGAATGTCGAGACTTGCGGTGGTGACCGGAGGCGGAACCGGAATCGGCCGGGCGACCGCCGGAATGCTGGCGGGCGAGGGGTACGACGTCATCATCGTCGGCCGCCGCGCCGAAGTGCTGACCGACGCCGTGAAGTGGATCGGCCCGCAAGCCACCGCCGTGCAGGCGGACGTCTCGGACCCCGCGCAGATCCCCCAGGTCGTGGCGGCGGTCGGCGACCGTGCGCTGGACGTGCTGGTCAACAACGCCGGCGCCTACATCCCCGGCGAGGATTCCACTCTCGACGAGGTCGCCGCCCAATGGCACGCCACCTTCGACTCGAACGTCCTCTCCGCCGTGCTGACGACCACCGCACTGCTGCCGTCGCTGCGCCGACCCGGCGGCCGCATCATCCTGACCAGCTCGATCGCCGCCCAGCGTGGTGGCGGCGGCCCGTACTCGGCGGCCAAGGCGGCCCTGCACGGCTACGTCCTCGACCTGGCGACCCAGCTGGGCGAGTCCGGCATCACCGCCAACGTCATCTCGCCCGGCTACATCACCGACAGCGAGTTCTTCGACGGCCGGATGACCCCCGAGGGCCACGAGCGCCGCATCAACCAGAGCCTGCTGAAGCGCGCCGGCGCCCCCGACGAGATAGCCGAGGCGGTCCGCTGGCTGGCCGGCCCCGGCGGCAGCTTCGTGACGGCCCAGATCATCAACGTCAACGGCGGCACAGTCCTAGGCCGCTGACCGCCTCGACGCGTTGCGGGGCTTGGGGTTACTTCGCGCCGCCCGTGAATCGGCCTTCGCCTTCGCGATTGGCCCGGAAGCGGAGGCCGGACCAGCGGTCGTCGATGGCGACCTGGCCGCACGGGCGCATGTCGAAGTCCGCAACGATCGGCCACAGACTGTCGCGGTTGATGTCGGCCTTGTTGCCCTTGGGATAGGCCACCCAGAGCACACCCGGCTTAGTCAGGTCAGCGCTGTGCTCCTCGAGAAGCTTGCGCGCGCCCGCCGCGTCATCGGCGAAGAGCACCGCCGTGCTCGCGGTCGCCAATGTGTCAACCTCGCGCACTCCCTCAGGCATGGGAGTGAGCAGCGGCAGTCGCGCCGGATCGGACAGCCAGACAGTCGTGTTCGGCTTGATCAGCAGCTTCTCGGCAATTGTCTTGGACATACCCCGAGCCTTCCACCGACAATTTTTCTTGTCAACACTTTCCGCCAGTCCGCAGTGACCCCATCACGACGCCGATGTCCGATACGGTCGCCGCATGGCAAGGATCCTGGTGACGTCGATGCCCTTCGCCGGTCACGTCGGCCCGATGAGCGCGCTGACCGCCGAGCTGGTGCGCCGCGGCCACGAGGTGGTCGCCTACACCGGAGCGAAATACCGCGACCGCTTCATCTCCGCCGGCGCCAGCTGGCTCCCGTGGATCAAAGCAACGGACTACGACGACGCCGACCTGGCAGCCACCTTCCCCGAGGTAGGGGACGGCAAGGGCTTCAAAGGCACCCAGGCCAACGGCGAATACGTCATCTTCGGCACCACCGCCGGCCAGATCGCCGACATCATGGCCGGCGCGCCATACGACCTGCTGGTAACCGACCAGGTCTCGCTCGGCGGCGCCATCGCCGGCCAGGCCCTGGGCATCCCATGGGCCACGGTCGCGGTCACGCCGCTTTCCCTGACCAGCCGCTATCTGCCTCCGCTGGGCCTCCCGTGGACCCCGGCAACCGGCCCACTGGGCCGAGCCCGCGACGCCGCCTTCCGAGGCCTGCTCAGCCTGGGCTACCGCCGCATAACCGATCCAAAGCTGAACCGCCTCCGCGCCGACGTAGGCCTACCCCCAGTCGCACCGGGCCGCCTGTTCGACGGCGTCTACTCCACCGACCTGATCCTGGCCCAGGGCGTCCCCGGCCTGGAATACCCACGCCCTGACCTCCCTCCCTACGCCCACTTCCTAGGACGCCTGGCCCCAGCAACCCCGCCACCCGCCCCCGGCACCCAACCAAGTACGCCCAACCAGGTAGACCCAGCCGCCGCGCCTGCCGCGCCTGG